>JAFDHQ010000104.1 GCA_019308685.1 Deltaproteobacteria bacterium | reverse complement strand
GCTGTTGTTCGGTATCCGGTCTGCGCAACAGATTTTGCTGTAATACCCCATACTGTTTGAACAATTCCGTAATATGATGCTGATTATAGTTCATATGATAACGATTTTTATAGAATGATACACCGGACCGTTTTTTCTTGACAAAATTCTACTATTTACCCGAATATTACCTTAAATCGTTCCTCGATTAAATATTTTTTTTCTTTACCTCACATTTACGGAGGATACCATGTTTATCGTCCACGTCTTGTTCATGTAAAGCCGGACCGTATTGAAGATTTTAAGCAGGCAACCCTGGAAAATGCCCGGAACAGTGTTTTGGAGCCCGGCATCGCGCGATTTGATGTTGTTCAGCAACTGGATGATCCCACGCGGTTCATTCTTGTTGAAGTCTACCGAACACCTGATGATCCAGCCAGACACAAAGAAACCGCGCATTATCAAAAGTGGCGGGATACGGTGGAAGACATGGCCATTGCCAGTCTGTTCGGAGGGCTGGCACTGGCCAACGCTAAACTGGGAGCGGTTCACGGATTTGCAAGCACCATGGGCGCCATGTTCTCCATACCCCATGGCGTGGTCTGCGCCTGCCTGCTCCCTCATGTCATGTAAGTAAATGTCAAAGCGCTAGAGCAAAGAGGCCCCCTCGAGTCCCTGTCACGCTATGATGAAGTGGCCCGCCTGTTGACCGGCAACCCGGATGCCGGGGCAACAAACGGAATTGACTGGATTCACGATCTGTGCAACGCACTGGATGTGGCGCCGCTTCTGGAATTCGGAATCACGGAGGTTCACTTTCCCGAATTGATCGCCGGGGCTAAAAGAGCGAGCAGTATGAAAGGAAATCCTGTTGAATTAACCGGTGAAGAGTTAATGGAAATCCTAAGAAAAGCCGTCTAAAAGCCAAACCGCAGACCTAAACAAAGGAAGGTTTTGAAATGGCTTCTAAGCAGTTAGTGGGTAGTCCGAGAATTATTGATTTCCCTGGTTTTGTGGAATGCGATTGTCGGCCATTCCTTCATGCAATAGTCGAGCTGGAACTCACTGGTTGTGAGATAGGCCCTGGATCCTTCGGCATCTCTGACCATGTTGGACCTGTTTTTTTTCTCAAAATCCGCCATCCTTTTGGGATCGTCGCATTCGACCCACCGCGCGACTCGATAATCAACCGGTTCGTAAACCGCATCAACGCCATATTCGGACTTTAAGCGTTCCATGGTGATGTCAAACTGAAGCATGCCCACCGCCCCCAATATGTATCCGTTTCCGTCAACCGGTCTGAAAACCTGAACAATCCCCTCTTCCGCGAGCTGGACCAGTCCTTTTTGAAGATGTTTTGCCTTCATGGGGTTCTTGAGAATGGCCTTTTTGAAAATTTCGGGGGCAAAATTGGGAATTCCGCAGAATGTTAAGGGCTCCTTTTCCGTAAATGTGTCACCGATTTTTATGGTCCCGTGGTTATGTATACCGATGATATCGCCGGGGTAGGCTTCCGACACGTTTTCACGTTCATTGGCCATGAAGATGGTGGCATTCGAAAATATAACATCTTTTCCGATTCTGTGGTGAACGGCCTTCATTCCTCTGGTAAATTTGCCCGAGCAGATCCGGATAAATGCGATTCTGTCCCGGTGTGCCGGATTCATATTGGCCTGAATTTTGAACGTAAAACCCGAGAAGGGTTCCTCATAGGGAGAAACGTTTCGTGTTACCGCGGCCCGGGGACCCGGAGACGGCGCCATCTCCACAAAGGCGTCCAGCATCTCTTTTACGCCGAAATTGTTGATGGCGCTCCCGAAAAAAACAGGCGTCTGGTTGCCTTTTAAGTAATGGTCAAGTTCAAAAGGCGCTGCAACGCCCTCGATGAATTCAATATCCTCTCTCAAGTCATGGGCCTGGTTTCCGAGCATCTCATCGAGTTTGGCGTCGGAAAGATGGTTTATCACCCTGCCTTGCCTGCGGCGCGATTCCCGGCCGGAGGTAAAAAGGTGAAGCTCTTTTTTATAGAGGTTGTAAACCCCCTTGAATCGTTTTCCCATGCCGATGGGCCAGGAAAGGGGGGTGCATTCGATCTGGAGCTTATCCTCGATATCATCAAGAATATCCAGGGGGGTCATGCCCTCCCTGTCCAGTTTGTTGATAAAGGTAATGATGGGGGTGTTGCGCATACGGCAGACTTCCATGAGCTTTTCGGTCTGGGGCTCAACCCCCTTGGCGTTGTCGATGACCATAAGGGCGCTGTCAACGGCGGTCAGAACCCGGTAAGTATCCTCGGAGAAGTCCTGATGTCCGGGCGTGTCCAGAAGATTTATCTCAAAGTTTCGGTAATTGAATTTCATCACCGACGTGGTGACGGATATGCCCCGTTCCTTTTCGATGGCCATCCAGTCGCTGGTTGCATATCTTTCCGCCTTGCGGGCCTTTACGGCACCGGCCTGCTGAATGGCGCCGCCATAAAGAAGCAACTTTTCAGTCAATGTGGTCTTGCCTGCGTCCGGATGGCTGATTATGCCAAAGGTTCGGCGTTTGTCGACTTCTATTTTGTTATTATTCATGATATAATTAATAAATGTCTCTGAACGTTAGTTCAGTCCGTTTTTATGTTTCCGCTTTTTTATGGAAAGCGTTTTTTTATACAGCCGGATGGATTGTGGAGTTACCTCCACCATCTCGTCATCTTTTATAAAATTTATGGCCCTTTCCAGGGTCATGGGTTTCACCGGCGAACATACCGTGCTTTCATCTTTTCCGGCGGCACGCATGTTGGTGAGCTTCTTTTCTTTGCTTGGATTTGCGCTGATATCAACGCCCTTGTTATGCTCACCGATAATCATTCCCGCATAAACCGGTTCTCCGGGGACAATGAAAAGACGGCCTCTGGGTTCGAGGTGATAGAGTGCGTATGCAACGGAGCTCCCCTGCCGGTCTGAAACAATAGAGCCGGTAAACCGGGTGGGAAAATCACCGCGAAACGGCTCATACCCTGCAAAAATAGTGTTCATGATTCCGGTTCCCTTTGTGTCCGTCAAAAATTCATCCCGGTAACCGATTAAAGAGCGTGAGGGCACTGAAAACTCAGCCCTTATCCTTCCGCTTTGGTTATTGACAAGGTTTGTCAGCCGTCCCTTTCTTATGGAAAGCTTTTCGGTGACAACTCCCAAAAAATGTTCATCACAATCCACAAACAGTGTCTCAATGGGCTCGAGCATGGTTCCGTTTAAAGGTTTGTAAATAACCTTTGGCCGGCCCACGGAAAGTTCAAATCCTTCCCGTCTCATGGTTTCAATGAGGATGGCCATCTGGAACTCTCCCCTTCCCTTTACAATGAATCTGTCCCTGTCCTCGGTCTGTTCAAGCCTGACGGCAACGTTTTTAAGTGTCTCCTTGATCAGCCGTTCGCGTATCTTGCCGGACTGTACGATTCTACCTTCCTTTCCGCTCAAGGGAGAGGTGTTGATGGTAAATTCCATGGAAATCGTAGGCTCGTCTACGGTGATTCTCTTTAAGGGTTTTGGAAATTCTTTTGTGCAGATCGTGTCACCGATTTTAACATCTTCGATTCCGGAAAGAACGACAATATCGCCGGGCTCTGCCGTTTCAACCTCTTTCAAATTCATCCCGTCATATACTTGAAGCTTGGATATTTTGAGCGGGAGATGTTCTTCTGTGTCGTTGATACAGACCATGGCATCATTGAACCGGGCCGTTTGGTTAAAAATTCTTCCGATGGCAAGCCGTCCCAGATAATCCGAATACCCGAGATCAGACACCAGCATCTGAAACGGTTCTTCGGGATCGTATTCAGGAGCCGGTATATCATGGAGGATGGTTTCAAAGAGAAGATGAAGATCGTCACGATTTTCAGACGGATTTTTTTTGGCGATGCCTTGGCGTCCGACCGCATACAGATAGGGAAAATCGAGCTGTTCTTCGTCTGCATCGAGATCGATGAACAGGTCATAGATCTCATCGAGAATCTGTTCGGGACGGGCATCCTTTCTGTCGATCTTGTTGATCACCACAACAACCTTGAGGCCTTTCTCAAAGGTTTTTTTCAACACGAAACGGGTTTGAGGCAGCGGTCCTTCAGACGCATCCACGAGCAAAATCGCACCGTCCGCCATGGACAGGGCGCGCTCGACCTCTCCGCCGAAATCGGCATGGCCGGGGGTGTCGATGATGTTAATTTTTACCCCGTTCCACTGCACGGAACAGTTTTTTGCGGCAATGGTTATCCCTCTTTCCCTTTCCAAGTCCATGCTGTCCATGATTCTCTCGTCAACTTCAAGGCCCGGCCTGAAGAGCCCGCTCTGCCTGAACATGGCATCAACAAGGGTTGTTTTGCCGTGATCAACATGCGCGATGATCGCAATGTTTCTTATTTTTTCATTTCTTAGATTGTTTTTCACGGAATACACTTTTCTATTTATTAAAATTTCAATGGAGACAGAAGCCGAACGGCAAAGATAAGCATTGAAACTATTATTACAAGGGGTTAATCTTTTTTAAAATGCGGCTCACTAACGCTTTGATCTCCGTTACGCCCAGCATGTATCCGGCAGATAACACCATGACCACAAACACCAGAGCGGTTAAAATTGAAACCGCAAGGCTTCCTGCAAACGTGGCGGAATCAAATCCCGTTAGGAAGGTTGACTTGAAAAATTCCAGAAACAGGCCCAAGGGAATGCTCAACAGGATCGTCCACAGATAAAACCGATACACCCGGTGACTATCCTTGTTTTCACTCTTTTTGTTCCAAAGAACGTATAACACGGCCACTTGAAAAATGGCTGAAAGGGAGATGGCCAGCGCCACCCCTCCGACGCCCATCTTCAGCATTCCGGCCATGTAAACGGGAATGCTCAGAACCACGGCCACGGTTCCGTACACTGCGGGGAAGAGCGTGTTCTGCACGGCGTAATATCCCCGAACCACAATGGTCTGGGCGGCAAAGGCAAACGCACCGATCATCAAATACACCAGCACCTGGGAGGTTAAGGCCGTTGCGGCGGCATCAAACCGGCCCCGTTGAAACAAGATCACAACGGTTTCCTGCCTGAGCGCGATAATCAGAACGGAAAACGGAACCACCAGCGCCAGATACCGCAGGGCATCGTTGAGCAGCCGGTTCATTTCCTGTATTTTATTTTCTGCGGCCAGACGCGCCATAAACGGAAACGACGCCATGCCCACGGCCTGGCCGAAAAAGCCCACGAGGATAAACATGGTCCTTAAACCGTAATTAAGGCCTGCAATGCTGCCTCGCGGCAAGTACGAACCGAAAAACCGAAATAAAAATTCCGTTGAAAAGCTCATGGTCAAGCCGATCATCAAGGGAAGCGTGACCCGAATATAGAGCCATAGATCCGGGTGTTTGAAATCAAAATTTATGGTGAACCGCATCCCCACCTTTTTTGCACCCCAGATCTGAACCATGAAATTGCCGATAAAAGCGCCGCCCAGTACTCCCCAGGAAAAACCTTCCATGCCCAGTCGGGACCCCAGCAACACTCCCCCGCAAATAATTCCCAGATTGTATAAAAGGGGAGACAGGGCCGGGATGAAAAATTTCTCCCTGGCAAACTGAACCGCCATAAACATCCCGCCGGAAAAAAAGAAAAATTGGGCCGGGATGATAATCCGTGTCATCCGGATTGCGTGTTCGATTAATACGGGATCATCAAGCCCCGGAGCGAAAATCTCCACGAAGCTCCGTGCAAAAACGCAGGCAATGGTAATCAACAGCAAAAGTAAGCTACCGAAGCCGGTGAGGATGAGTGAAAAGACCCGCCAGCCTTCCGCTTCTTTATCTCGTACCAGATAGTGAGAAAAAATCGGGATAAACGTCACCGAAAGGAACCCGCTGGCAACGATGTGATTTAGAATCTCGGGAATGATAAAGGCCACCTGATAGGCATCGACCCCCCCGCTGATTCCCCCGATATAGGCAATGACCTGCTCCCGGATAAGACCGGTAAGACGGCTTAAAAAAACCGAAGTCATCATAATCAGCGAGGCCAAACCCACTTTTTTATATATGGATGACATATTCTTGTGAATGTTTTGGGTTTAGGTGGAAAATCCAGCATCCCCTCTCAATCGAAATTTTTACTTCGCTACGACAAGTGATCCAAATCCAGTATCAGAAATCCAATTTTCGTGCAATCTGCTTTTATTTGCAGTTTACAGTCATCTCTCGATAATAGATGTTCGGCTCTGTATACGAAAAAAGTATTGCTTTAAATTTTAGCAAATGCGGAATGTATTTCGAAACCAACAATCTTTTGGAATCTGGCTCCCCTGTCTATATATCTTCAGAAAACTCCCTAATTGACCCTTTGGATGCAGAAATTGCCAAGGGTGTACACGCGCAAGTCGTATGGTGCAACAGTATTACTAATGGCTCTAAACCCAATTACGCCGTCGGCCTCAAATTCTTTGAAAGATTAAGGGATTATAGAAGTTTATCTATGGGAAGGCGGATTATAATGCTCGACAGATTCGGTTCCGGACAGCACCCTGAGTGCACCCCGAGCCAGAGCATGCATCTCGTTCTCTCCGGGATAGACCTTTACGGGTGCGATAAATCCGATTCGTTCGGAAATCCAGGCAGTTAGCCTTGAGGAATTGGCCAGGCCGCCGGTCAACACAATCGCATCTACCCGGCCACGGAGAACGGTACTCATTGCGCCAATATCTTTGGCAATTTGGTATGCCATTGCCTGCAGAATCAACACCGCTGTTTCATCACCCCCTTGAATCTTCGCTTCCACCCGGCTCACATCATTTGTCCCCAGATAGGCAATCAACCCCCCTCGCGACGTGATACGCCGGCGCAAATCTGACAAGCTGAATCGGCCGGATTCGAGAGAGCGGAGCAGATCCACTGTGGGCAGGTTGCCGGCCCGTTCCGGCGTCATGGGCCCTTCCCCAAGTCCAATGGTGCTGTCAATGACCCTACCCTTCCGGTGTGCACCAACGGTGATACCGCCACCCAAATGAGCAACAATCATGTTGCACGCTTCATAGGAAATACCCATCTCATCAGCGGCCTTTCTGGCTGCTGCCTTTTGATTGAGCGCGTGAAACGCACTCTTTCTTCGAATTTCCGGAATGCCGGAGACCCTGGCAAGGGGGTGATATTCATCCGTACTGGGACTGTCAACAATCACTGCCCGGATACCCGTCTGCCTGGCCAAATCATGAGCAATGAGGGGGCCAAGGTTGGTGGGGTGCTGACCATATTTTCCCGAGCGCAAGTCATCACACATCCGTTCGTCAACCAGATACACACCTGAATCAATGGGTGCGGTAAGGCCCCCACGGCTAGCGATCATGTGGAAATCACTAAGCGCTATCCGGTGTTTTTCCAATAAGTTAACAATTCCTCGCCGGCGCAGGTGAAACTGATCCATATAGTGTATGATCGATCCAACCTGCTGCGGGTCATAACCAATGATTTCCTGGACCTTGAGGTGATGGTTTTCAAAAAAGGCCACCTTGGTGGTGATGGAACCGATATTCAACACAAGAATCTTGTAGATAGTCGCCATGATGCACTCTAATTAATTTCCATCCAAAAATTTCCCCTGTGCCAAGCATCAATGAAACATCGGCACGTTATAGTCTCAAATGAAATTTCCTATACGGGATATGTTGGGACTATACTTGTTCTAAATACGGTGGTTTAACCGGCCGAACCGGTTCTAACAGTTTATCAATTTCGCGAATAAACTGTCCGTACACCTCGCCTTTCAGCTCCTGCCATCTTACAGGAAAGTCTTTGGCCACAAAGCCTTCTTTATATGCAATATGCTGAAGTTGTCGAATAATCAGTGCACCTTTTACGCCTTGGCTGCAAGCGGACATGCAGGATTGGCAGTCGAGACACAGCCAAATGGACGGGCTACGGAGCAAATCATCCTTGAGGCCGAAGTTGGCCAGCCGAAAAATTTTAAGCGGATCAAAAACCGACGGATCCATGCAAATGGGACATGCGTTGCTGCATTCGCGGCATGTGAAGCAAGACGACAGGGAGGTGGTATTTACGCCATATCCCCGAACCATCTGTCGGAAAGCGCTGATTTGCGGGGTGTTTGTGGGAAGCTTGATGAGTCGATCGGTTTTGCCAAATGGGGATTTCCGGGTCCATTGGTCCCAGTGTTCAGCGACGTCGGGGTGCTCCCCACCCAAAAGCGCGTCTGCCGCATGCCATAAACCACGAAGTAAACCCTTTAAAAGTTCCTTGTGCCGTTCCGGCACTTCCGGGCGTACTATTTTTCGCAAGATCGCCTCGGCTCTGAGATTTTGGATAAGGCTGAGTGGCTCGACCATCATGGGACAAAGGTTTGAGCATCGATTGCAACCGATGCAATACCAAATATCGGGAATGGATAAGAGCTCGTCTAAAAGCCCCAATTTTGCTTTATATACCAGCTCCAGAGGACGTAAGCGGCTGGTTGCGGCATTCACGGGGCAAGCAGAATTGCAGGTTCCGCAGGTGTAACACGAGCGGGTGTGTTCAGGTTTACTGTATCGGGCAACGTAACTTGGAACGGCCGTCTTTTTCAAATGAATAGTGGACATCTTAACTCCCTGGAATAGATATTCAGATACCGGTGACCGTGGCCGACATTCAAATACCAGATCTCGGCCTTATTGTAAACCCGACATTTTTATTCGACATCGGGTTCTTCCATAAAGGCGATCACATGCATATCCCCTTTGCATTCGGGGAAACAAAGAGGATCAACTTTTACATCAGAAACGGCAGACACAATCGCCTGTCAGTCAAGGCAAACGCATTTGATTTCGGTGCAGCGTAACGACGGCGTGTTTCCGTTAGCCCGAGCCGAATGAAATTATGACTTAAAAAATCAATGGGATAATTTAGCGACAAATGGTTCTTAATAACTCTTGCGCGGCTCGGGCTTACGGGTGCTTAAGCACAAGTTTCAGTCGGTTGGAAAGAGATACACGCCGTCGTGGAGCGTTCTCCCTGTATTGGGATTCAAATGCGTTTGCCTTGGGCCGTCAGTTAGTAGTGTTTGTTTTTTTTAGAAAAAAATTAGACAATAGAGTTTTTTAAAATCAGAATTATATTTTTTTAATTTTTTTTTAAAAAAAGTGTTGCATTATATAAATTAATGTGTTTATAAGATTAAACACATTGCCTGAATCTCATATGAAAATTAATGAAAATCTTAAGGTATTAATTTAAGGAAAAAATATGTCTGATACAAGATTTGAATCTTTTCTAAAAAGGGTTTTTGAAGCAACCGGGATAACATCGCAAACCGAATTGGCTTCGGTGTTTAAGATCAATCGATCGGCAATTACACAGGCCCGGAAAAAGAATTCCATCCCGGATAAATGGATATTGCAGTTATATAAAACCTTTGGTTTAAATCCTGACTGGGTTGAAACCGGGTCTGGTCCAACATTTATCAAAAAATCTGTTTCCAATGATTCTATATTTAAAAATATACCCAAAGTAAAAGCCCGGCTGAGCGCGGGGGGCGGTTCTTTTGAAGTCGGCTCAGAGGTTGAAGGTTACTATGCATTCCGAAAGGACTGGTTGACAACCAAAGGCAGCCAGAACAAGATGGTACTGATGGACATTTTTGGCAATAGTATGGAACCTGAGATGAAAGATGGAGATACGATTCTGATAGACGAATCTCAGAAAGACATTTTAGCCGGTGCCATCTATGCGATTGGCGTCGATGATACCATAATGGTTAAACGGCTGGAAAAACATCCCAATAAGCTCGTTTTGCTCAGTGACAACAAGGATTACTCCCCGATTTACCTGCAAGGCAATGAAATAAACAGCGCCCGTATTATTGGCAAGGTCATTTGGATTTGCAGGGAATTAAGGTAATTTTTTTTGCCTGTTGAGTTCATTTTTATAACCAATAGGACAGTTAAATAAACATCTTGTATTAAGATATGCAACATATTTTCGGGAGGTTAAACAAATGACAAGATATTCATTTTACGCTCACTATCAGGACTATTACGAGTATCACGGCAATACAATAATCGAAAGAATCAGGAAAGAGGCCGGCAGGACGGTTAAAAGGGACTGGATATTATTTGATACCGTTGAAGAGGCTCAAGAATTTTTCAACAACAACTGCGGAACTTAGGGTGGAAAATATGTTTAATACAATTGTTGATTTTATTTTAGATTGCGTTTTTATGATAATGGTTTTAATCATGTCCGTCCTGGGAACGGTGGTTTTTGGATTATTGTAAGATAGGCGGGACCAATGCAAATAGTGCCTGAACGAAATAACAGCTACAGAAATATTTATGAATGAGGATGTTCGGAAAAAAACGCCGCTCTATCTTTTATTCGCTGTCAAATTTCAGAAAAATCGACGGTTATGGCCCTTTCCGGATCAAGGAATGAACGGCCAGCATCTTGGCTGCGCCCAAAAGTGTAAACCCCTTGTTTTTTAACCGGCAATACATTCCATGACCGGCGGAACTGCATGAGACACATAAACCGGAGAGCCGATAAAAAGACAGTTGCTGCCTTTGGATTCTTCCATCTGCCGTGAAATTTCCGTGGCGCCGTCCCTGTGTATTCACCCAGATCCAATACCCATACCTCGCCGCCCAGCGCCTGAAACTGTTTCTCAATAACCCCAGCCACATGACGGGTCGACCCTGCTGGCGAAAAATACACAACCCACACTTTTTTCTTTTCCATTGATATCCTCTTTCCGATGGTCTTGATTCCGGAAATTCAATTGTGAAATCGTAAGTTATCAACTCGTTGAGGCAAATGTCAAATTCAATGATCGGAAGAAACAGCAAATTGTGCATTTGGGGTATGTTTGGAATTGACACAATGATCATGATCATTGTTTGACATACCCGTGTATTCCTTTTATACATTGAATTTAAATTTTTTGAAAACAAAGGAGATGACATGCAAAAAAGAACAAAAATTGGTATAGTTATTTGTGACCGCTACCGCAGGTGTGCCGGTGGAAAGTGTTTCAGATCATTACAAAACAGGGAAGGAGCATTTGCCCGTTATCGGGATATTGAAGTTGACCTTGTGGGGTATACCACCTGCGACGGGTGTCCGGGTGGAAACATTGAGTATACCGGAGAAGAAATGAAGAAAAACGGCGCAGAAATTATACATCTTGCTACCGGTTTGATCGTAGGATATCCTCCATGCCCTCATCTTACATATTTTCATGATTTTATCCAGAACCAATACGGCCTGGAAGTGGTTTACGGCACGCACCCCATACCTGAAAAATATATTCACGTTCATGAAAAATTGGGAACATGGGATAATCCTGAGTGGAAAAAAATTATTCAGCCCACGTGGACGGATGAAAAAACCCGTTTGGCTTATGACTAAGTCTTAATTACGGTAACGTATTTTATGACAGGCCACCGAATTCAACATAGCGATTGATCATAAAAGTGACTAAAATTTGAAGCGAGCTAAAGTGATCTAAAGTTAAGGAACTCGCCTGGGGCAAGGCCAGTTTAAAAATGATAACATTACTAGACTATGGCGCCGGCAATGTCAGAAGTGTCATAAATGCAATAGAAAGTTTGGGGCAAACAGTTAAAGTGGTATCCGGCATTGATGATTTGCTGTCTGCTGAAAAGCTTGTTTTTCCCGGGGTAGGCAATTTCGGGAGTATGATGCAAATTTTAAATGGTAACAATTATGTGGATGCATTGAAAGACTATCTGCTCTCAGAAAGACCTTTTCTTGGCATCTGTTTGGGATTGCACGCCTTGTTTGAAAAAAGTGAGGAAGCCCCCGATACCAAAGGATTGGGTTTCATATCAGGACATGTAAAAAAATTCGATATAAATCTTTCCGTCCCCCATATTGGATGGAACGGCGTTAATATTAAAAAACCATCCCGGATATTCAACGGGTTGCGCGGTGATGAAAAATTTTACTTTGTCCATTCATTTCATGTTGTGCCGGATGACGATTCCGTTGTTTTAACAACAACCAATTACGGTATTGAATTTGTCAGCGCCATTCAAAAAGGAAAAATCACGGCCACACAATTCCATCCGGAAAAAAGTGGAACCGATGGAATAAACCTTTTGGAAAATTTTCTTGATCCCGGCAGTGAACAAAAGTCAGTCACACATGTTTTAACAGAGACCAAACTCTCTAAAAGAATCGTGGCATGCCTGGATGTCAGGTCAAACGACCACGGAGACCTGGTCGTTACAAAGGGTGACCAATATGATGTCAGAGAAAACGGGGATGTAAGAAATCTCGGCAAACCTGTTGAACTTGCAAGGACATATTATGAACAGGGTGCTGATGAGATCACATTTCTTAATATTACGGGGTTCAGAGATTTTCCATTGGAAGATATCCCCATGATGGACGTATTAAAACAAACTTCCAAAAATGTTTTTGTTCCATTAACCATCGGAGGTGGCATTAGAGATTATACGGATAAGCAAGGCAGGAAATATACCGCATTGGAAGTCGCAACCGAATATTTCAGGTCCGGTGCAGATAAAATTTCAATAGGCGGTGATGCGGTTTTAATTGCAGAAGCGTATTTAAGAACGGGCAAAAAAACCGGGAACAGCTCCATTGAGCAAATATCCAAAGTTTACGGTGCACAGGCCGTTGTCGTATCCATCGATCCAAGGAGAGTCTATGTATCATCACCGGACCAGACAAATCACCAGGTGATCAAAACCGTACAAAAAGGTCCCCGGGGAGAAGCGTACTGCTGGTATCAATGTACAATCAAAGGGGGAAGAGAAGGCAGAGACCTGGATGCGATAACCCTTGCACAAGTCTGCGAAAAATTAGGCGCCGGAGAGATACTGTTAAATTGCATCGATAGAGACGGTACGGATTCCGGTTATGATATTGAGTTAATAAATGCCGTTAAAAATGCCGTAACCATTCCGGTAATCGCATCCAGTGGTGCAGGCTGCGTTGAACATTTTTACGAAGTATTTACAAAAACACAAGCAGAATCAGCGCTGGCAGCGGGGATATTTCATAGAAAAGAAGTGTCTATACCCGAGGTAAAAAATTATCTGAGCGACAAGGTGGAAATTCGGTTGCTAAAAAACAATTAAAAAAGATGTGACCGTACGATCAGACAAAATTTATTGCATTTTATACAATCAAATGTAATAAATTAAGACGAGTTTTTTATTAAAAACACTTAATCAAAGAGGTAAACAACATGGCCATAATAACGATCAGCAGGGATTATGCTTCAGGCGGAAGGAAAGTCGGCCGGATACTTGCCAAAAGACTCGGCTATCATTATGTTGACAAATCTCTTTTCCAAAAAATAGCCGAAGATCTCAATGTCTCGGAAAGAACCCTGGAGTCCTATGAAAAAAGTCGAGAATATCGAATATCTGACATTTTCTCAAAAGTATTCAACAAAAGCTATATTCAGCGAATTGTCGGATTCGACAAAAGCGTGGTCGAAGAAAAAGAATACCAGAACAGCTTAAAAAATCTTATTTTGAAAACTGCCGAACAAGGTGATGTGGTAATCATTGGTCGCGCCGCATATTTTTTCTTAAAAGACATGAAAAATTGCTATCATTTTCATTTGGCGGCCTCAATGGATTGGCGAAAAAAATACGCAGTGGAAGAATTGAAACTCCCCGCTGATCGCGTCCAGGAAATTTTAGAAAAAAGTGATATCAATCACGTTTGGTTCCACCGCTTGATTTGTGGGAATAGATTTGATGACCCGTTTCTGTTTCATCTGACGTTAAACATGGGCGTTATTCCCATTGAAAAAGCGGTTGAGGTTATAATTTCGGTAGTAAAGTGAAGGATTCGTATAAAAATTAAAATGGCGTTTTGCAAAGGCCTCATTCCAATGTAAAACGCCATGCACAAAACCATTCTTCGGGATGGTCATCCGGCGGACAGCCCATGCACTCGGTTCGGATTCTCGGATCAATGGCTTCAGCAAAATAGGTATACTCCACAAGTCCTCCGGACTTGCAGGGATAATCGTCAAGGCCTTTTCGTTTGCGTGCGGATTGAACCCTGCACTCGTTCATTTGAAAAACAAAACTGTCAGATCTTTCATCAACAATGGATTGCGTGTTGATACAGGCATAGACACGAAAATTAAGCGCCTTTTTTAAACCCTCCAGGCCGGGTTTTTCAGAAAGATTCAAAAAATTCTTAATGGCCTGAGCTTCAAAGGGTGAAAACTGAGCCCAGCAGGAATCATTACATCGCTTGGCATCATTCATGCCGTGTGTAAATTCCACAGCCTGAAACCATACCCCGTCATTGGCCAACCAGTTCACGGCCACACGATCCATAAGTTCCAGCAAAGATTCTTTTGACGTGTTCAAAAGGGGCAACGGGATGCCGTCTTTCATTTCAAACCCGAGGGCCTTTGACAGCCGTTTCATTTGAATGCCATAACTTCTTTCCGATGCTTTTTTAAGAATATCCAGAGCCTTTTCCATTCCCATCTGGTGCTTGACTTCATTAAACCATAGGGCATAATGAATAATGATGCGATGGAACATGTCCAGGACCAGCCGGACCGTATTTTCATGATCCAGATCTTCTATCTTCTCTGCTTTATTTACGTCCAAAATAGCTCCTTTTTTAGCAGCGATTAGATATATAGCCTGAACTTTGCACGAGTCGGAGGCTTTCATATGCAAGGCATTTAAGGGCGAAGTCATAGTGAACTATTACGAGCTCTTAATAACGCAGCAGATGGAAGCCTCCGGCTTGCCCTTTGGGTGAAAATTAATGAATAAAAAAGATCATCATTCCATATACCATTTGGGTAAAACATATCATTAATTTTCATGCAATATTCAGGTAGAATATTATCTCCCCTTCCATACGGGTTTCCTTTTTTCCACAAAGGCCGTTACCCCTTCCCGGGCATCTTCGGTCGCGCAAAGTGCAGCAAACAACTCTCCCATGTAATCGATGGATTGATGGTATGGAAGATCTGACATGCCGTAAATACCTGTCTTCCCGATCTGAAGCGCCAGGGGACTTTTCTTTGCCAGCTTGGCGGCAAGTTTCATTGTGGACGCCTCCAGCTCTTCCGGCGGCACCACTTTGTTTATGAGTCCCAGCTTTTCGGCTTCAGCAGCGGAAATAATGTCACCGGCCAGTACCATCTCAAGCGTTTTTTTACGTCCCAGGGAACGAACCAGCGGAACCGCCGGACCCAGACAGATTAACCCAACGTTTATGGCGGTGGTTCCGAACTTTGCATCTTCGGCGGCTACCGCCAAATCACAGGCAAAAACGAGTCCTGCGCCGTTCGCAAGGGCATAGCCCTTGACCGAAGCGATGACAGGCTTTTTCATCCGGGCAATGGTGTGGTTATGCTCGTCCATCAATTTTATAAATTCCCGGTAGTCTTTATGACTTTTATCTTTAAACTCGGAAAGTGAGATACCCGTTGAAAAATGTTTTCCCGAAGCCTGGATGACAACCACACGGATTTCATCATCCTGATCCATATCCCGAAGTGCGTCATTCAATTTTCCGGCAAAGGGAACATTAAACGTGTTCATCTCTTCGGGTCGATTGAGCGTAATCAAACCTATCATGTCCTGCTTATCTACTAAAATCGGTTCGTTCTCCATGATACACCCTCCTTTTGAATTTTAGTATTATCCGGTTAACTATGTTTTTCTATTGTATTCAATTTTTTGCCGTAAAAAGCAACTTTTTTCAAAATAACGGGGTAAAATGCTATAAAAAGCTGGATAAATTCTTCATTCATTCTTTTTCGATGCAAAGCCCTCACGCTACGTGCTTTAGTGAACGAGCGCTCAGTCAGAAGACAATACTCTTTATACCGTTGGCAACCTGATTTGTCAATTTCTTTCTCATGCTATTGATTGCAGGGAGTTAAGCCGTGCTCCCATGTGAAAATATCTTGACACAAAGAACATAAACATGCTACTAATTTTGAACGAGCGCTCAGTCATAATTTAAACTGGATGTGAGCACTTTTCGGATGTGAGCACTTTTCAATAAATTTTGTTGTGGAGGGTTGATGGAAAAAATACGTGCGATAAAAGGAATACCC
The DNA here is from genome assembly GCA_019308685.1 of Deltaproteobacteria bacterium. Lineage (GTDB taxonomy): Bacteria > Desulfobacterota > Desulfobacteria > Desulfobacterales > UBA11574 > S5133MH16. Next base: position 5,152 of record JAFDHQ010000104.1, on the reverse strand, counting down.
ACCCAGATAAAAAATGCTGATCTTGTAGCGCAACGGCATCGCCAGATTGTTGATGCCGCGGTTCAACTTTTCATCGAACAGGGCTTTCATAAGACCACAACCCGGCAAATCGCCCGTGCCGCGGGTTTTTCCATCGGTTCATTATATGAATATATCGCCTCGAAAGAAGATATTCTGTATCTGGTCTGCGACGCCATCCATGCGGAGGTCGAACGGGGTGTTTCACAGGCAATGAACAGAGCATCCGGGGGGCATAATCCGTTGGCCGAAGTGATCCGAGAGTATTTTTTGGTCTGTAACCGTATGAGCGATCATATTCTACTTATATACCAGGAAACACAATCCCTGCCGCCAAGATGGCGTAAAAAAGTACTTGAAAACGAAGTCCGTATTACCGGCATCTTTATGGAAGTGCTCGCTCGTCTTATTTCATCCGGCGATTTACCTCACATTAGTGAGCGTTCCATGGAACTTGTCGCACACAATATTTCTGTCCTGGGCCATATGTGGACGTTCCGGCGATGGTTTCTGGCACGCCATTACAGTGTTGAGGATTATATTGAGCTTCAAACCGAGTTTATTCTCGGAAATGTTTAAACGGAATATTTTGTAAAATTGGAAGCTTTCAATGTTATAAGGGAGGGGGAATGAGCGTTGAAGTTTACAAGCCCGAACACCATATCAGAGTTGTTACGGCAACATCACTTTTTGACGGTCATGACGCATCCATAAACATCACGCGCCGTTTACTCCAAGATACCGGCGTAGAAGTCATACATCTGGGTCATAACCGATCCGCTCAGGAAATTGTGGATGCCGCAATCCAGGAAGATGTTCAAGGGGTGGCGGTGTCGAGTTATCAGGGGGGGCATGTGGAATTCTTCAAATACGTTGTGGACCTTTTGAAAGCGGCGGAAGTTTCACATATCAAGATTTTCGGCGGCGGCGGCGGTGTCATCGTCCCCCACGAGATCAGAGAACTGGAAGAATACGGCGTAACCAAAATATATTCTCCTGAGGACGGCGCCAAAATGGGACTCCAGGGCATGATTAACCATATGGTTAAACTTATGGATTTTTCTACCGTCCGGAAAACAGGTTTTGATGTTGCCGGCCTGACTCCGGACAACACATTCGGAGTGGCAAACCTTATTACCGCCGTTGAACTGGCCAAAGAAAAACAAGACGGACATCTTGCCGCCTTTAGATCACATCTTTTAAAAAAGATCGGCAATCGGAAAACGCCGACCATCGGTATTACCGGCACGGGCGGATCCGGGAAGTCGTCTCTGACGGATGAGCTGATTTTGCGAATGTTACACGACCTCAAAGATATTAAGCTGGCAATTATTAGTAGTGATCCGTCGCGGCGCAAAACCGGAGGTGCGCTTTTAGGTGACCGCATACGAATGAACGCCATTTCAAACCCCAGAGTTTACATGCGCAGCCTGGCAACCCGTCGATCAGGGACGGAAATTCCTCATGCACTGGCCGAAACGTTAGACGTAGTCAAAGCAGCCGGCTTTGATCTGGTGATTGCCGAAACAGCAGGTATCGGACAGGGAGATTCAAATATTGTGGACATGGTGGATGTATCTATTTATGTCATGACCGGTGAATTTGGCGCCGCCACTCAGCTCGAAAAGATAGACATGCTCGATTTTGCCGATCTTATTGTGGTAAATAAATTCGAAAAAAGGGGCAGCCAGGATGCGGTTCGTGAGGTTCGCAAGCAGGTCCAACGCAACCGAAAGGCATGGAACCGGTCGCCTGAAGAAATGCCGGTGTATGGAACCATCGCATCCAAATTTAATGATGATGGTGTCACCGCCCTGTATCATGCCGTTATAAATCAACTGGCTGAAAAAACAGGCATAATATTTACATCGACCTTGTCCGGAATCGACACCCGGATATCTACATCCAAAACTATCATTATCCCGCCGGAATGTACCCGTTACCTTGCTGAAATTTCGGAAACCGTCAGATCCTATCACCGGCACACAAAAGAACAGGCCGATGCGGTGCGGAAAGCCTGGCATCTTAAAGAAGCTGCAAAAGCCATAAGCGGTGATGATCTCCAGGGAGACATATCCGGGATTCTTTCCCGTCTTAAAACGGAAATTGAAAAAGCTGAAACATCTTTGGATCCGGAAACGATCCGGTTGCTTGATGACTGGAAAGAGATCAAAAAAACTTACAGCAAAGACGACCTCACATACCGTGTCCGAAACCGGGAAATCAGGGTTCCACTTTTTACGAAATCATTGGCGCATACCCGAATCCCGAAGATTGTTCTCCCCAAATTTAAGGATCCCGGTGAAATTTATGCATGGTTGAGGGAAGAAAATGTATCCGGGCGTTTTCCGTTTACCGCCGGTGTGTTTCCTTTAAAACGAGTTGACGAGGATCCGACACGTATGTTCGCCGGAGAAGGCGATCCCATAAGGACGAACAACCGGTTCAAGCTTCTTTCGGCCAACTATGAGGCCAAACGTCTCTCTACGGCCTTCGATTCCGTAACGTTATACGGATATGACCCGGATTCGCAACCCGATATTTACGGCAAAGTCGGCACTTCGGGCGTAAGCATCTGCACCATTGACGACGTCAAGCTGCTTTATGACGGATTTAATCTTTGTGCGCCCAATACATCTGTTTCCATGACCATAAACGGTCCGGCACCCATCATGCTTGCCATGTTCTTAAACACGGCTATCGACCAGCAGGTTACCGCGTTTTCCACGGATAAAGGAAGGAATCCAACGGAAAAAGAATACAAAGACATTTGTTCCGTGACGTTGCCCAATGTTCGTGGCACGATTCAGGCAGACATTTTAAAAGAGGATCAGGGACAAAACACCTGTATTTTTTCCATTGAATTCGCATTGAAAATGATGGGGGACATTCAGGAATACTTCATAAAAAATAATGTCCAGAATTTCTACTCGGTCTCCATTTCAGGATATCACATTGCCGAAGCCGGCGCCAATCCGATCACACAGCTTGCCTTTACCCTTGCCAACGGCTTTACCTATGTGGAATATTATCTTTCCCGCGGCATGCCCATTGACAGCTTTGCACCCAATTTGTCGTTCTTCTTTTCCAACGGCATGGATCCGGAGTATACGGTTATCGGCAGGGTGGCCAGACGCATCTGGTCCATCGCCATCAGAAATAAATACGGCGGGTCTGTCCGATCCCAGATGCTAAAATACCATGTCCAGACATCGGGACGCTCTTTACACAGCCAGGACATCCAGTTTAATGATATCCGGACAACACTCCAGGCCCTTTGCGCCATTTATGACAATTGCAACAGTCTCCACACCAATGCCTTTGACGAAGCCATTACCACGCCGAGCAATGAGTCGGTGCGACGGGCCCTGGCCATCCAGCTGATCATTAACCGTGAGTGGGGACTTGCCAGTAATGAAAATTTTAACCAGGGCAGTTTCGTTGTTGAGGAGTTGACACGGCTGGTAGAAGAAGCGGTCCTGGCGGAATTCGACAGGATTACCGAACGTGGCGGAGTACTGGGAGCCATGGAGACCGGTTACCAGCGAAGCAAGATTCAGGAAGAATCCATGTATTATGAGCACCTGAAACATACGGGAAAATTTCCAATCATTGGCGTGAATATCTTCAGGGACCCTGACGCCGATATGGAGCAGATGGCCGAGTGTATCGAACTGTCAAGGGCCACCCAGGCTGAAAAGGAATCACAACTCCATCGCCTGGCCGCATTCAAAAAACAGAATGAAAAACAAGCGCCCCAAGCACTTGAACGCCTTAAAAAAGCAGCGTTGTCCGGAGACAACATATTTGTCGAACTTATGGAAACGGTTAAGGTTTGCACACTGGGTCAAATTACCCAGGCGTTGTATGATGTGGGGGGGCAGTATCGGCGCAACATGTAGTATCTGAATTTTTCATGAAGAATTCAGGTAGTAATATACCAAATATCGAAATGCTTAAAATAATAAAGGAGAAATAATGAAATGAAAGAAGCAGCGATCGTCAGTGCAGTGCGAACCCCCATTGGAAACTTCAACGGCTCGCTGGGAACCATTGGCGCGACCCAACTGGGAGCCGTTGTGATTGAAGCGGCGGTTGAACGGGCGCGCATCAGCAAGGATGATGTGAATGAAGTAATCATGGGTATGGCGCTCCCGTGCGGCTACGGCCAAAATCCGGCCAGGCAGGCAGCCATCCAGGCGAGAATGCCCTGGGAGGTCGAATGTCTCACCGTCAATAAGGTTTGTGGTTCGGCCTTAAAGTCGGTGATGCTGGCTGCCCAGGCTATTCAGGTGAATGATGCGGACATTGTTGTCGCAGGCGGCATGGAAAGCATGAGCATGGCGCCCTATTATCTTGAAAAGGCCCGGTTTGGATATCGCATGGGTCCGGGCAACATCCAAGATCACATGATACATGACGGAATCTGGGATATTGTTAACGACTTTCATATGGGCATTACCAATGAGCTGAGTTCGGATAAGTATAATATCAGCCGCCAAGATCAGGATCATTATGCCGCCGAATCCTATGACCGGGCCCTTGAGGCCATAAGATCCGGCAGGTTCAAAAATGAAATTGTTCCGGTTACAGTCCCCCGGCGAAAAGGCGACCCTTTGATCTTTGATCAGGATGAGTGTCCCCGGGAGACTCCTTTGGGAGCTCTTTCAAAGATGAAGCCCGTGTTTCAAAAGGATGGGAAAGGGACCGTCGGCAATTCATCCATCGTTAGTGACGGTGCTGCAGCGGTGGTCGTCATGTCCAAAGACAGGGCAAAACAAATGGGATGTAACATTCTAGCGACCATCGGCGCCCAGGCAGCATACGGTGTAGATTTGAAAGACCTTCTGACAGCGCCCATCTGGGCCATCCCGAAGTGTTTAAAAAAAGAAGGGATCTTAATAGATGACGTGGACCTTTTTGAAATTAATGAAGCGTTCAGCGGGTCTACTGTGGCGGTGCTGCGGGAACTGGGTTTGGATCCTGCAAAGGTCAACGTAAACGGTGGGAGCGTTGCGCTGGGGCATCCGATCGGCGCCAGCGGATGCCGGGTGCTTGTGACTCTGTTACATGAAATGATTCGGCAGGACAAAAAAATCGGTGTTGCTTCCTTGTGCCTGGGCGGCGGTGAGGC
>JAFDHQ010000103.1 GCA_019308685.1 Deltaproteobacteria bacterium | reverse complement strand
GGAGAAATTTACCTTAAATTGGAAAACCTTCAGAAAACAGGCTCCTTCAAAATCAGAGGGGCAACATATAGTATTTTGAAAAACAAAGATAGAATTGGTGATGGCGGTGTAGTGACAGCCTCTGCGGGAAATCATGCTCAAGGGGTTGCCCTGGCCGCCAGACAGGCGTTTATTCCAGCAACCATAGTGATGCCTGAATGGGCTTCCATCACAAAACAGGAGGCGACCCGTGGCTATGGCGGCGAGGTTGTCATTGAGGGGCAGAGTCTGGGAGAATGCCTTAAAAAAGCTGAAGAAATGGCTCTTCAGGGGAAAACTTTTATCCATCCCTTTGACGATCATGATATTATTGTGGGGCAAGGGACAATGGCTTTGGAAATTATGGAAGATCTCAAAGATACCGACATCATTCTTGTACCCATCGGTGGCGGCGGTATTATTTCGGGTATAGCATCCACAGTAAAATCAATCCGACCGGGAATTACCGTCATCGGCATTCAATCTTCAGCCTGTGCTTCAGCATATGAATCGTATCGCACGGGTAAAATTACGAAAGTCGATTCCCATTATTCCATAGCCGACGGCATAAATGTTAAACAGGTGGGAAATCTGAATTTCGATATCATAAGAAAGTATGTTGATGATGTGGTTTTGGTAGATGAAGATCAGATTGCGGCGGCCATACTTTTGCTTCTGGAACGAAAAAAGATACTGGCCGAAGGGGCAGGGGCGGTTTCCCTGGCGGCCCTATTAAACGGTTCGGTAAGTGTTCCCCGGAGCAGAGTCGTTCTTCTAATCAGCGGCGGCAATGTGGACAGCTCTTTGTTGGGTCGCATTCTGAGTCAGGGGTTATTAAAAAATGCCAGGATAATGCGCCTAAGAGTGTGTCTGACCGACACCCCCGGTTCTTTGGCGCAATTGTTGGCCTTGATATCCGCTCTTAAAGCAAATGTTCTTCATATTTATCATGACCGTCGTGCAAGGGCCGTCGTGCAAGGGATTTACCCATTTATGTCACACGGGTCGATCTGGAAATCGAAACACGCGGCTCTGACCACATTGAAGAAATAATCCACAAGCTGAATATTGCCGGTTATGACACTGAGTTGAGATGAATTTAGAAGTGGTTTCAAAACCTCCCCTCAGGCCCAATTTCTGTGTTGGACCGAGGGATTCAATACTCGAAATATTAAATATATTCCTGCGTTTGAATCCCTCGCTCCGCCTTGACTTTGAACCTGATTGAAGCTTTTGAAACCACTTCTATGGATTCAGGGAATCTTGGGAGTGATGTCTTATTTCTGATTGACAGTCCAGTTTCTTTGGATTAAAACTTTCTCAATTCTTTCCATGTCGATGTCATAAACGAGCTGATATTAAAAAATCTTTAACTTCAACCCATTGTAGAATATATGAGACGTTAAAGTTTATCATAGCCCATAAAAACAAAATTATTCAAGGAGGTTGCAATGCAAAAGAAGTTATTTTTAGTGGTTCTGATTCCGCTGGTAGTTTTTTTTATGACATCAGGATGTATGGAAAGCATGGTCAAGCCGACCGCCAAGACAGATACGCATGGTCAAGCCGACCGCCAAGACAGATACGGGAGAGGAGATGCAGCTTCCACCCTATAATGGACCGAAAGCCAAAGTCGCTGTGTCCAGATTCGAATGGAAAGTCGGGGGGAGCGGCAGTACTACCAAGATCTCAGGATTTGGAGGGCAATCGTACACGGTTACCCATGAGCGGAATACAGGATATATGACGGGTCTAAAAGACATGTTGACCACCGCTATGGTTCAGAGCAAGAGATATCGCGTGTTGGAGCGCATGAATGTTGATGCGCTTAAACAGGAAATGGCATTAACCAAGCAGGGATATTCAGACAAAAGCGGCATTAAAAAAGGTGGAATTAAAGGAGCAGATTTGCTGATTATGGCCGCTATAACCGGATGGGATCCGGCGACGTCCGGTGGCGGTGGCGGACTTGGCGGTGGTGTGCTGGGTAAAGCTTCTGCCTTGTTCGGAGCTGCCCGCGGGGCTTTCAAAAAATCATCCATGGCTATGGATATCCGTATCGTTGACGCTCATACATCTGAAGTTTTAGCGGCAACCCGTGTAGAAGGTGAGGGAAAAAGTGTTAATATTGGCGGCGGACTTCTTGCACTCACCGGCAGTGGCGGCATGGGGGGCGGCTTAGGGGGCTTTGCAAAGACCCCTATGGAAAAAGCGATCAGGACTTGTATTTATAATGCGGTAAAATATATTGCCGAAAACACTCCGCAAGAGTATATGAAATATTAAACGTCTCGAAAATCCTACAATTGTTTGAAATTAATATTTTCTAATAGTTCCTGGTTAATGCAACTTCCATGGCCCCAGTGAAACTTTTTCACCGGGGCCATTATTCCAATTGGGGAGAAACCCCTAAGTTGGTTCTTGAGATTTTAGGTTTTTACCTCGGAAAGACTATTTGACTTTTTCTAGTTTTTCCAGCAAGCTGCGGGCGTTATTGATATTTTTTTTTGCTTTTTTGTGCTCAGGACTGAGGGCTAACGTCTTTTCCCATTCTTGTATGGCACTTTGTAATTCTTCATTCAAAAAATGTTTGACGCCGTTTAGGTAATGAACTTCAGCCTGTTTCTTCTTGGCTTTGTAAACATCGGATATGGTTTTTTTAACGCAATCATGTTGAGGGTTTGCCCTATTTAGCACATTTAATGCTTGGGTATAGTTTTGTTGAATGATCAGGTCTTTGCCTTGCTGACAAAAAGCGGTGTTAATCAGATCTTCGGCCGCTTTATTGGATGGGTCATCATCTAAAATTTGTCCTGCCACAGCGAATACCTGCTCATATTGTCTTTGTTTTAGAAGGTTTTTGCCTTTGATCAACTCTTTGTTAATTACCTGTTGTATGGCTTCTTTAACCCCTTGATATTCTGGAGCTGCTTTTTTAAACATCTTTATGGCTTCCGGATATTTTTCTTGTCCGCTCAATTCCATTCCCATCTGATAATAGGCGGAATTTTTCAAATCAGATGCCTTTTTGTTCAAATGATCATATTCAAGAATTTTTTCCGCAATATCCAGCGTCTCCTGACCTCTTTTTTCTTTCAAAAGATTTTCCGCTTTTATCAGTTCAATACGGATATCGATAGGGGGCGGGTTAAATTTTGGTTGGAGTACGGGAAGTTCAAGAATGGTCCCGGACCCGGGTGGGTTAACGATATTAATGTTATTAAAATAGGCGATCAGAAAATCTTTTGAGGGATCTTTGTAGAATTTTTTTGAAATATCTTTAAGGGTTTCTTTTCCTTCGACTTTATAGTTTTGGTATTCTTTCGAATGTAACCTGTTTTTGAGATAGCCTATCGCTTCTTTATGATCAGGGGAATATCTCAACGTTGTCAGAAACTGCCTTCGTGCGTCTTTGAATCTTCTTTTTTCACAAAATTTCACACCCTTTGTAAAATGCTGCCGTGCTTTATGTTTAATGGTCGAGTTTAAAGAGGCTATTTTTTCAGGAATTTTTGTGCTGTTGGGATTCAGTGTGCCGGCAATTTTCAAGTAAAAAAGGGCGGTTTGCAATTCATCTTTTTTTTCATATTCCAGTGCTTTTTCCAGGTAAGAAGAACAGGGTAAAGCTTGAGTGCCCTCGGGCGCTTTTTCATTATTCTTATTTGCATTTTTTTCTGTGATATCGACGAAAAACTTCCGCATACCTGCGCATCCGGTGAAAAAAAACAGAACCATTAACGATAAATAAATGGGTAATAACCTTTTCATTTCAATTCCATGCGTTGGAATACGGACAGTTCCTTTCTAAACTTCTCAATATCATATTTGCCGTAAATAGCCGTGCGATTGATTTTGTATTTATCAATAAAAAAAGGATTCGATTTCTGATTAACGGTGAATGCGGCGCGATAGCCGTGTTTTTTTAACATGGCAATGACGAGATTGTTGGTTTTACCGTAAGGATATGCCAGATATTTGCATTCTTTTTGAAGTTTCTTATTGATAACCTTTTTGGGGTAACTTATCTCCATCTCAAGGGATTTGAAATATTCTTTAAAGGACTCCTTTTTTTTTATCACTTTCAGATTCCGGTGGGTTTTGGTTTGGCATTGGATATCAAACCCGGCTTTTGAAAGCTCTTTGATTTGTTTCCAGGACATGGCTTTCCCACCGCCGATAAAATCAGTGTAAATAAAAATCGTGGCCGGAAAACCATATTTTTTCAATATGGGAATAGCGATGTCATATACGGAGATCCATCCGTCATCAAATGTAATTGCAACAGATTTCTCAGGTATTTGTTCCCGGTAATCCAAAAAGCCCAATAACTGATCCAGCGTAATCACATGATAGCCATTTTCCTTAAGATATTTCATCTGTGCTTTAAAGTCGTCTTGAGTGATTGATATTTTACTCGCTTTGTTTTTTGAAAAACCGTAATACGCCAAAACCGGGACGGTTTGAAAACCTCCGGATTTAAGGCCGCCTTTGTTGAAAGGAAATAAAGGGATGCACAATTCCTGTCCGGAAGTCAGGCTTTTGATGTGGTTAAATTCGGCGATTAACCACCCCTTGGACGGATCGTTCAAGTATTCGGCAGCAAGGGAAGAAAACGTGTCTATGGCGGTTGCTTTGACAATGATGAAGTCGTCATCAATACGAATTTCAGAAGTCTTGTGATACAACCGGGTCGTTATGGCGCAGGCGGCAAGAAATAAAAGAGATAATATAAGAATTATGTCGAAAATCCTTTTCTTTCTATTTACGAATTGTTGCATTGCGCTTGTCCTTTATGCCGAGCAACTTAAACGTTTCAACCGGTTTTGTTTTGCCTTTGATGTATTGCGGAGAAAGCGGGTTTACGGTAATCATGTCTTTAAGATTTTCATATACACTTTTCGTAATAATAATTTCGCCGGGTCCGGCAAGCCGGTTCAGATGTGCCGTCAGGTTTACCGTATCACCGATTACCGTATATTCCATTTTATCCTGTGATCCGATATTACCTGATACAACGATACCGGAATGAATTGCAATACCTACAGATTGAAGGAGGCTGTTTCCATTGTATCTTTTATTCGTAAACTTCTTCTGCATGTCGCCGGCGGCCCTTAACCCCCTTTCCACATGATCTTTGTGATATACCGGGACCCCAAAAACGCCCAGAACTGCATCACCGATAAACTTATCCACATACCCGCCATGATCCTGTATGGCTTGTGTGGCAATTTCAAAGTATTCATTCAGACCTTCAACGATTTCTTCAGGCTCCTTGAGCTTTGAATATGATGAAAAACCTCTGATATCGATGAACACGATGGTGGCTTCATTCCTATGGCCTTTAAGCCAGGGACTTTCTGGATTGGCCATGATCATTTCGAGAACTTCAGAACCGATATACTTGCCAAACGATTTCTGCATGAGAGAGTTTTTCCAGAGTTCATCTCCCATGCGATTAAATGCGGTGGCCAGGTTTCCCAGTTCGTCATTTCTTGCCAATATTATTTTGTGCTGATAATTTCCCGAGCCGATTTCACCGGTTGCTATAACAAGATTTGAAATGGGGCGGGAGAAATGGAATCCGAGCCAAACAGCAATGACACTCCCGAACAGTATAATAAAAAATGTTATCGCGACAATTGTCAAACGAGCTTTATGGATTAATTTTTCAATAAAATCGATGGATACTCCGACATGGACTTGACCCAGGTTTTTACCTTTAAATAATACAGGGCGGTTTAGATTCAAAATATGTTCGCCGGATGTTGAGTAGTAATTAAAGTAAGTAACATCTTGTTCTTTTTTAACATCTTCCATATTTGTGAACTTTTCAAAGGTCTTGCCGATTTTATTTATGTCGGTATGTGCCTGGATCATCTGATTGTGATCGACGATAATGGCATAAACAAGTCCCTCAACTGCAGTTGCCCCCTTTATTAACATATTGAGCCTTAAAATATTGTCTTCCAGAAGAGGCACAGGGGCGTTGCTGCTAAAATAGTTCAGACTCACCTTGCCGATCTTTACGGTTTGTCGGTAAAGCCTTTCTTTTTGCTGGTTTAACATAAAAAAGCTCATTACAAAAATAGTCGTGATAATAATGACCATGGTTGCAGTAAAAAATTGAAGCCATATCGGGATACGGGGTGGCGGAAGACCTTCGACAAAGTTCCCGCGCTTATCTTTGATAAGTCCTTTTATGTCGTCTGCCAGCGTTTTAACCGAAATCTGATATTCAATATTTACTGCCTTGACCAATTCTTCTTCCGATGCATAACCGAGTTCAACGATGATTTGCCCCAATCGAACGGCCTTGCCCAAGGTATAGAGTTTTTCTTTTTGTACCTTTAGGGCTTCCTGAAGTTGTTTTTCGGTAATAATTCCTTTTCGTCGCAGGACTTCGCCGATGGTAATACGGTCGTCATTGGACGATTTTCCAAACAATTTCTTAATGTTGGAGTGAAAAATATTTTGTGAGGTCAATGGTCTCATGGATGAGGTTTTTAGATTTGAAAATTAAACACACACATTCTTTATCAAAAATCCTTAACTTATTAAAATCAGGTCTTGTAATGTATTTCCGAGAAATTGGTATCTCCTATAAATTAAAGGCAAATTGCACGAAAATTGGTCATTTATGATGCCGGCCTCCGGCTCGTAGATTCTACGGCTCAGAGAGATGCTGGTCATTTAATACTGGTAAAAGGGATCGTAAATCTTTTCTTTTTTAGGGTGTTAGCGGGATAAAAATATCGATTTGTTATCCAACACCGGCAGATCGACCATAACCTTTGTGTATTCTCCTTCCACGCTTTCAAACAGGAGTTTTCCACCATGATTATTAATTATGCCGTGGCTGATGGAAAGCCCTAACCCCGTGCCATTTCCGGGAGGTTTGGTGGAAAAAAACGGATCACAAATTTTATTCAAAATATTTTTTGGAATTCCTGTGCCGCAATCGTAAAATGTTGTTCGAACATAATTTTGGTCTTCAAGTTTTATTGTCTTACTTTCAATTTCAAGGGATTTATTATGATTGTGTTCAGGAAATCGTTGGTTCAGACCATAGTGTGCATTGCTAAGAATATTTAAAAAAACCTGCTGAATTTCATGGGAGCGAGCTTTGATATCGGGAAGATTATCCGGAACATCAACAGACAATTTTATGCCGTCTTTTGTTATTCGTCCTTTTATCATATTAAGGGTATTGGAGATAATATCTTTAATGTGTGCAGGGCGGCTATCTTCCTGCCAACCTCTTGCAAACGAAAGTAGATTTTTTACAATTTCTGCAATGCGCTCCGCTTCTTTGATAATTTTGTTTGGAATATCCTCATTTCGGCCTTGCTCTTGGTACCGATCTTTTAGTATCTCGGCATAGCCCATGACACCACTGATGGGATTATTAATCTCATGCGCAACACCGGCAGCCAAAGTACCTATGGCCTCCATCCTCTGGGCATGCTGAAGTTGTGCTTCCATTTGCTTTCGTTGAGTGACGTCTTTTAGAATAACGAGAATAGGATTGTGCTCGTCCTCTTTGATCGGAACGACATGTAAAGCAATCTGTTTATTGTTAAGTTCTACCGGAGCTTCCGGGCTGATTATTGATTGTTTGTTGCCTGGGTTTTCAAAAGCATCCATAATTCTTTGTTGATGTTTTTCATTGAAGAGTTTTGTGAAGTCTGAAGATAGTAAGGTTTCCTCGGGAATACCAATGATAGAGAGGGCGGCAGGATTTATGTAAACAATCTTTAATTCAGAAGTAAGTTCCAGGATTCCTTCGGAAATATTGTTTAACGTTGCTTCAAAATGTTTTTTGGACGCCAACAATTCCTTTGTAATTTTTCGTTTAAATAATTCTTGTCGCCCGATTATTCTTTCTGTCAACTTTTGGGTGCGTTCAGTGTCTGAAAGCTCCAGAGCTTTAAGAACATGCTCGGCCATTTTATTAAAGGGTCCTTTTGCAATGCAGACATCGGCGCTGTAGCTATCAAGATGGGGTTCCTCCTCGGCGGCAATCGCAGAAAGAATAACAACAAAAACATCTTTAAGTTTGGGCATTTGCCGAATTATCCGGCATAGCTTTTTTCCATCGATATTCGGCATGATAAGGTCGGCAAATATTACGTCGGGAATATTAGTTTTTAATATTTCAAGAGCGGAAAGACCGTCTGATGCTGTCAATACTTGATGGCCTCCTTTTTCAAGTAAATTGCTCATAAACTTGAGCATCATCGGATGATTATCCACAACCAGTATTTTTTTCATAACCATACATCCTTTCGAGAAAGTTCAAACTAAAAGCTTAACACCCAACAGCATTATCCAGTTTTTCCTGTAATGTTTTAGCGAGTTGTGCCGTTTTCTCCAGTTGCCCATTACGAGCTGTCTTAGCAATTGCTTTAGCGATTTCCTCAAACTCGTTCAACCCCAGATTTAAGGAAGCGCCTTTCAAAGAATGGGCGATACGGGCCACTTTTTCCGTACTTGCTATATCAATGGCAAACCAAAGTTTGTTAAGATCTTCCATACTGCTCTCAACAAAAAGTTCAAACAGCTCTAGATATTCTTCTTCTTCCAGGCCTAAATTTTTCGATAATTTCCTGAGATTCATAGAAACTCCTTACACCAAAGACTTTTTAAAACCGATTTCAAAATCTTCCGTACGGAAATACATCATACTACCGAATCCTTTGATATCCATTTTTCGACGGCCTTAAATAAAATCTTACGGTTAATTGGTTTTATAATATAGTCATCCATCCCACATTCAAAACACTTTATCCGGTCTTCCTTCATGGCATTTGCCGTCAGTGCGATAATCGGAATTCTTTTGATTGCAGATTTCGGATTGCTGATTTCGGATTTTTCCCATTTTCGTATGAGATGAGTGGCTTCAGTTCCATCCATTTCAGGCATCTGCATATCCATAAAAATCAAATCAAAATCTGCAGGTGATGTTGTGAATTTTTCAATGGCCTCTTTCCCTGTAACGGCCGTTTCTACCTGATGTCCGGCTTTGGACAGCATCATTTTCGCCAGTTTCTGATTAACCGGGTTATCCTCTGCTAAAAGAATGCGCACAGAAGACCTCAATTCATTGCGAGCTGAATATGGGTTTTTTGTTTGTTTTTGAATCTCATGATCTTTTGCATCCCGAAATTTGCCATCAGCATTCCGCATTCCAATACTATTTTCCAACATCTGATAAAGTTTATCTCTGCGAACCGGTTTTCTCAAAAAATTGTCGAAACCCGCATCTTTGCATTGTTGAGCATCATGATCCAGAAAATAAGATAATGCTATTAAATGAATATCTTGTATTCCAGCATTCGAGGAGGTGAGTTCTATATCTTTGATTGGGGATTTAAGATTACGAATCTGTTTTGCCACTTCATAGCCGCTGATGCCGGAAATTTGAATACCTAACAAACAACAATCAAACGGATCTTCGGTTTTGATAGCCTCTTGGAGTGTTGGTATAACATCGTTGCTGTTTTTCACCGCAGTTACATTCATTCCCGCCAACGTCAACATATTTTTCAATATGTTGACAGCAGCTGCATTGTCGTCAAAAACCAGCACCTTTTTACCGAAGAGTGACAATGGCACAGATCTACGGGCGTTATTACCCTCAGTTTTACCCAGCCAAGCAGTAAAATGAAATATGCTTCCCGGCCCCCCCCTACATTGATGATTGACGATTGACGATTGGCGATTGACCGGGCTTTCCACCCAGGCATCGCCATGCATCATATTTGAAATTTGCTTGCATATTGAAAGTCCCAGCCCTGTACCGCCATATTTTCTTAATGTGGAACCGTCAGCCTGGTTGAACGGTGAAAAAATGGTTGAAATTTTATCCTTGGCGATGCCGATACCGGTATCTCTTACTTTTGCATGAAGCTTTACCTGGGTCTCATTTTCATCTTCAACATTCAAAAAAAGCTCAATTTCTCCAGATTCCGTAAACTTGGCTGCATTACCCATCAGGTTGATCAGGATTTGCCGAAATCGCAATGGATCTCCTTTGACAAGTGCAGGAAGGGTATTATCGATATTGCAGAGAACCTCTATGGATTTTGAATGAACTTTTGGAAGGATGAGTTCACAGACATCATATGCAACAAGTTCCGGATCAAAGTCTGTTTTCTCAAAATCGAGTTCGCCGGCTTCGATTTTGGAAAAATCAAGAATATCGTTGATTAAAGATAATAGACCATCCCCGCTTCTTTTTATTGTTTCCAGGTAATTGAGCTGGTTTTCGTTAAGATCTGTATCAAAGAGCATTTCGGTAAAGCCGATAATTCCGTTCATGGGCGTGCGGATTTCGTGGCTCATGTTGGCAAGAAACTGGCTCTTGGCTTTATTGGCGCTTTCTGCGGCTTCTCGTGCTTGCTTTAGACTCACATTGGTTTCCCGGAGCTGGGCGGTTTGCCGGGCAATCTCAGTTTTCAAGGTTCGTGAATACTCCTCTTGCTGTTTTTGAATGATCTGATACCCGCGGTGATTATCTTCCATAATTTCTTGATATTTCTTTTCTAACACACTGATTTTTCGGTTGTATTGCTTTTTTTGAGTTTTGATAAGTTCTTTCT
>JAFDHQ010000102.1 GCA_019308685.1 Deltaproteobacteria bacterium | reverse complement strand
CTAATCCCGAGATCTTCCTGCTTTTCCTTACGGGTACTCCTGGCGGAAATTCGGGTCTCTTCTCTTTTTGCAATTTTAACTTTAAAGGTCCGGGTCTTTCCGTTTCGTAATACTTTAATCTTTACGGTTTCGCCGACACCGGTATCTGCTATCATACTGGTAATTTCTCTTGCGGTCCCGACCTCTTTTCCATTAATCGACAGTATAATATCCTGGGGCTTTATTCCGGCGATATCCGCAGGGTCGTCCGGAAAAACTTCCGTAACCAGAACACCTTTTCTTGATTTTATTCCGTAGTACTCTGCGACTTGCTTGCTGATGTCCTGGATACCGACGCCAAGCCAGCCCCGGGTAACCTCTCCACTGCTTTTGAGCTGGTCGACAATGTTTTTGACGAGGTTTATCGGGATGGCAAATCCGATGCCGCTCCCGCCGGCGATAATGGCAGTATTAATACCCACAACCTTGCCCTGCATATTGATAAGGGGGCCCCCGCTGTTGCCGGGATTAATTGATGCATCGGTCTGTATGAAGTCATCATAGGGTCCTGACCCGATAACACGGCCTTTGGCGCTTACAATTCCTGCGGTAACGGTGTGCTCAAGCCCAAAGGGATTTCCGATCGCCACCACCCACTGACCAATTTTAAGAGCATCCGAATCTCCGAATAACAATACGGGAAGATCACGATCCGTCTTGATTTTTATCAGGGCCAGATCCGTGTTGGCATCCCGCCCGATAATTTCGGCATCGAACTCTTTTTCATCTTTAAGTATGACTTCAATCTTTTCCGCGTTTTCCACAACATGGTTGTTGGTTACAATATAGCCGTCCTTACTAATGATGAATCCCGACCCGAGGCTTCGCTGCTTAAAATCGTGCGGTCGTTCTTCACCGAAGAAGCGGTCAAAAAAATCATGGAAAGGATCGTCCTCACCAAAAGGACCTTTTTTAAAGTGACGGAATACCCGGCCGCCCCCTTTGATTATTTTTACTGTCCTGATGTTAACTACTGCCGGACTGGCATTTTCAGCCAGTTTGTTGAAACTTTCCGGAGCCAGGAGACTCGTGCCGGCGTTTGTTTCAAGACCTGAAGCCGGGTTAAAACTTGAGAGCACAAATATTCCAACTGCAAGTAATACAATGAAAATAACGTATTTTTTTCTTGGGTTATCTTTTTTGTTTTTAATAAATTCCATCGATAGACTCCTTTACTATTATATTTTTAAATTAATTATGATGGTCTTGAAAAAGCAATCTTTATGCCATAATTGATGAATTGGGTAACAGTCGAATTTGTCATGTTTTTGGTTTTAAGATTCAGGGTTTAGAAAATTAAAATCAACTGTTTTAACAGACTGTTAACAGTATCGAAAAAAGTCGCTTTTTATTTTTATTACAAGATACCATATTTGCTGCGGCGAAAGCAATATTGGATAAAAAGTATCCAGTATGATTCTATGTGGATAGAAAGTATCCGGTTGACAAGATGGTCAGAAGGGCCTATTTGCGAAACCGGTCTAACCTTATCTTTACTGCGTTTGCATGTGCATCCAGTCCTTCGATTTCTGCCAGGCGGATTATGTCTCCGGCTTCACGCTCAAAAGCCTGTTTGGAGTAATGGATGAGACTGGTCTTTTTAACAAAATTGTCCACCGAAAGCGCTGACGAAAATCTTGCCGTACCGGCAGTTGGGAGTACATGATTGGGGCCGGCAATGTAGTCGCCAACCGGTTCGGGAGTATAATCTCCTAAAAACACCGCCCCGGCATTACGTATTTGACCGATAACCGCAAATGGATCTTTGATCTGAATTTCAAGATGCTCCGGTGCAATTCTGTTTGAAAGTTCAACAGCAGCATCAATATCCGGCACCACTATGATTGCCCCGAAACTGGACATCGATTTCTCGGCAATTTCTTTTCGCTTAAGAGCTTCAAGCTTCTTATCAACGGCAAGAGCAACCGCTTTTGCCGTTGCTTTGGAGTTCGTTACCAGAATTGCTGAGGACAGTATATCGTGTTCCGCCTGCGACAGGAGGTCGGCTGCAATATACTCAGGATTTGCCGTGCTGTCTGCGATCACCAAAATTTCACTCGGACCCGCAATCATATCTATACCTACAGTTCCTGCCACGATCTTTTTGGCAATGGTAACATAGATATTTCCGGGACCCACGATGACATCGACTTTCGGAATCGTTTCAGTCCCGTATGCAAGAGCGGCAATGGCCCATGCGCTTCCGACCTTGTAAACCGAATCAACCCCTACCTTTTTTGCAGCAGTCAGAAGATGGGGGTTTACTTTTCCGTCTCTGTTGGGCGGCGTCACCATGGCGATATGCTTTACACCGGCGACTTTAGCCGGAATGACACCCATCAAAACCGAAGAAACGAGAGGCGTCTTTCCACCCATTCCCCCCGGTACGTAAACACCGGCGCTATCCACGGGGTTTACCATCTGTCCCAGAAGCGTACCGGGCCTTTTTGTATTTATCCATGATTTGATGAACTGCTGTTTATGGAAGCCTTGAATTTGTTTGATAGCTCTATTTAAAGCACGAACAAAGGAACGGTCGACTCTTTTTGCAGCGGTGTCAATTTCCTCACGTGTTGCCTTAATCGACGTTATGGTCAATTCCGGAGAATCAAACCGGTTTGAATATTCAATAAGCGTTTTATCCCCATTTTTCCTGACATCCTCAAGGATGCGCGTCACCGAAAGAACGTCTTTTTTCTTAAAGCCAAGTCCCCTGTTTGCAATTGACGCTATCCTTTTTTTAGCCGATTTCGACGGGTAATTATAGATTTTCATATAGGCGGCCTTCCTTTTTAAAAATTCAAGTATTGTGTATCATACTTCACTTGTTGGGTCTATTTTTTAGTTTAAAATAAGGTTGTTTGTCAATACCCGTGGTATCCAAAGGTGGGGGAAACGCATTTGAATCCCAATACAGGGAGAACGCTCCGCGACGGGGTGTTTCTCTTTCCAACCGACTGAAACTTGTGCTTAAGCACCCGTAAGCCCGAACCGCGCCGAAGTTATTAAGAGCGATTTGTTGCTAAATGGTCTTATTAGTTTTTTAAGTCATAATATCATTCGACTCGGGCTAACGCGTGCTAAAGCCCTTCAAACAGTCAGTCGTTTTCCAAGAGAAACACCCCGTCACTACGCTGCATCTAAATAAGATTCGTTTATCCTGAATCCAAAGGGCTTTTTACTTGGGTTCATACAAATTTGACATCTGTGTATGATATTTGATAATGATAGTTTAGTAGTAAATGTGCAATACAATTATTTCAGGGTTCGTAAAGAAAGAACAGAAAATATAGGGTTTAAACGTTTTGAAAATAAAACTGAACCATTTCTTTTCATCGGAACTGTTCATCTCTTTTCTATATCGACTGTGTCGAGCCTATTCATGGACATTTCGTCTAAAGGTTGAGAATGAGAAAGAATGGATGGATTATCTAAAAAATGGTGGCGCTGTATTGCTTTGCACATGGCATCAACAATTTTTTTCTGCAATTCGTCATTTCCAAAATTATAAAGTCTTCAACCCTTGTATCATGATCAGCCGGAGTAGCGATGGAGAAATCGTCGCCGGTGTGGCCAAACGAAGCGGCTGGAATACCATTCGTGGTTCTTCATCAAAAGGCGGGAAAGAAGCTTTAAAAAAAATGATTGCTAATTTTAAGGAGGCAAAACTTGCAGTTCATATTGTAGATGGACCCAAGGGTCCTTCCGGTATAGTTAAGGCGGGTATCATCCGTTTGGCACATGTTACCCATGCCGTAATTGTTCCGTTTTATGTTTCTGCAGAAAAAGCATGGTATTTCAATAGCTGGGATAAATTTCTTCTACCAAAACCCTTTTCCAAGGTCAGACTGGGTTTTGGGAAAATGATAAAATTTGACAGAACCAAAGACAAAGAGATCTTTGAAGCGCAAAGAAAGCAACTTGAAGATATTATGCTTCCTGCATTAATGGTTTAACTTAATTTATACTTCGCATGCGCAAATTTATATCCATCCGCTCCAGAGAGAGCTTGACCACATCCTTGGCCGTGTCTGTTTTTTGCATGTAATCTTCAAAGAAGGCTTTAACCTCATCCGCTCTTTCCATACCCGCCACCGGAACAATCGAAGCGATCACCCGTTCGTATAGCAAGGGATGAAATTTTTCGATTTCTCGAAGGTTTGATACATACCAGTCCCACATGGACGATATGGCATGCGGATTTGACGCCATGGCCACCACCGGGATAACCTTGTTGCGGGCGGGAACCGTCTCGAGGACGTAGCTCTGGGATTTTTTGATCAGGGTTTCATCTTTAAAACACCCCAGTGCCACCAGAATATTCAGGCGTTCATGTTCGATCTCGGAAGCCCGAAAACGGCCCTCAAACCAATCAAACACCTGCACATCACCGGTCAGGGCAGCTACTTGCATCACGCATCTTATTAAATCCGAATGCACCGAGGTGCCGTAAAGAAGCGCGGAGAATTGATGACTTGCAAATTCATTTATCCGGGTTGAACCCAATAGGGCAGCTTCCCATATGAGTTCCTCGCGCAACAGCGATACGGTATTTTTTTCCGCTTTGCCGGGTTCATAGCCGATCTTTTCAAGGATCTCTTCGTACCAGGGTCTGGCCCACCCGGAGATTTTTTCTTTATAATCGGCATCCAGGACTCGGTAAAGCTCGGACAGGCTGGAGACGATACCGATTAACGGAAGGTATGCGGTTTCTTCACGATAATGGGAAAGAAATTGAAGATAATTATTCACGGAGACGTCTCCGCGTTTGACCCATGCGTAGAGATCGTTTTGCAGGCCCCACCGGTCTTCCGTGGACAGACTCTGATCGCTGATTCGTCGGCCGAGCGCTTCAAGATTTTCGGGGTCTTGGTATTTAACCCGGTAGAATCCGGTTTGTCGATCATTTATCTTATACGCAACCGTATCCGCCGGAATATCAATGGCTTTTTGGGTATGGTCTAAAAGAGTCGTCATTTGGTGAGACGTGCCGTTATCAAAGAACAGGCTGATAATGATCGGAATGACCCATTTTTGATCGAAATCCTTGGGCAGATAGGTAAATCTGTTTTGCTTGAGAACCAGTGTATGGCCCGCTCGCATTACTTCTACCATGGGAAATCCGGGTTGCTCAATCCAGCTTTTCATCATGGAACCTATGGGCTGGTTTGAAACGTTTTCAAAGGATTCCCAGAGGTGGTGACTGTCTGCCGATCCGTATTTGTGGGTACTGAGGTAGTCCTGCAACCCTTTTCTGAAATTATCTTTGCCGATATACCCTTCAATCTGTCTCAAAATACTGCCGCCTTTATTGTAAATAATCGGGGCGGTACTGGTATTTATGACCACATGTTCGCCACTCGGTATTTCAATAGCGGTGGTTTGGTGCAGCGCATCCCGGGACATGGCGGATGTGGTCATGCCATGGAGAAACTGCTCCCAGGTATCCCATTTGGGGTAATAATGGTCCACCACACCGTATCCGAAATAGGTGGCAAAACTTTCATTCAGCCACAGATATTTCCAATCCGAAGGGGTAACGAGGTTTCCGAACCACTGGTGGGCAATCTCGTGGGCGATAACCTCGCAGATTCTTTGCTGGCCGGATTTTGAAGTAATTTTCGGATAATAAAGGAGCAAGTTCTCGCGAAATGTAATGGCCCCCCAATTTTCCATGGCACCGAAAGCAAAATCTGGAATGGCAATCAAATCCAGTTTTGATAAAGGATAGGAAATCCCATAATATTCCTCGCTAAACTCAAGGGCTTTTCGACCGAATTTGAGACCCAAGGGTGCGTATTTTTTCTTTGTCGGCAGGGTAACCACTCGCACGCGAGGATCGTTTTGATCGATAAGGAACTGAAATTCACCCACCCCGAAAAAGACCAAATAAGTAGACATTTTCGGAGTCCGGTCAAACGCCACCCGTTTTTTCCCATTGTCCAAAATGGTTTCGGATTTAATCGGGCTGTTTGAAATGGCTACCAGGTTTTTCTCAACATCCATTTCAATATCAAACGTCGCCTTTTTCGCCGGGTGATCCATGCACGGGAAGGCCCGGCGCGCATCGCCTTCTTCAAACTGGGTCACGGCGATAAATTTTTGTTTTTTCCGACGCATATAGCCGCTACGGTAAAAGCCGGCCATCTTATCATTGATATGTCCCTGATAGTCAATCCGAACCGTAATATTACCGGTCATCGTTTCCGGTAGAAGGATGCGGAATTCTTCTTTTTGGGTATTTACTAAAAAAGGACACGCAACCCACTTGTTTTCCTCCAGAACATTGCAGCTCCAGACGGCGATTTCGAGAATGTTCAGAGGTATCTCTTTGACCCAATTCGGCGTATCCAATAAAATTTCGGCGCATGCAGCGAATGTGAAATTCACCAAATCGGGTTGGAGGCGGATTTTATAATTCAACGGCGTAAATTTTTCCATATGTTCTCCTGATTACAAAAATTGGTTTTGGCAATCAAAACCACCTTAATTCCTTTTGATCCATTAAGGTCTTGTGCTGTTCAGCCCCACAAACGTTCCACCGTTTCTCTGGCATAACGCGCGCATCAGGGTAGCAAATCTTTCCCCGGTGTTGCCGCGTTGGTTGGTTTGTTCCATGACCACCGGAAAACCCACGGCATGAATTCGGACGCGGCGAGAACCGTCTTTTATTGCCCTGTTGATTCTGTCCACTTCATCGATAACCGGTTGGATTGCCCCGCCGCTAAATTCGTCACCAAATACATAGAGACTTATTTTTTTATTTTTCGAATAGAACCGATTGATCGCTGCGGTAATCCCTTCCACCGGACTGCTATTGCTGAAAGAGTTCCAGGAACTGAGGGCTGAGATGATTGCCCTGCGGCGGGCGGGGGTGTCCGGTATCCATTTTCCGGCATACTGGGAGAACAAAAAACTTCCCATATCGTTCATGATCTGAATCCCTTTGACTTTAGGATATATTTCAAGCGTCTCCCTCATTTTTTTCTGTACCAGCGGCCAGGCATTCCGCTGCATGCTGCCAGAGGTGTCGATGATAAAAACGATATACTCGCTGTCCACCGGGATACCTCCCACCGAAGGGGTAATTTTTCTAGGCAGTCTTTTCAAAAGTCGCTTCATTTCTTGGGTCAGTTCCTGTCGCGCCCGGGCCAGTTTGCCTTCAATAATGTTTTGTACCGTGGCGTCGTCTTTGGATGCGGCGTATTGGCCTTCAACGTGCGAAAGATCACCCTGGAGACGAGCAAGCTTTTCCTTGTCTCGGGACAATTGCTCCTTTTTCGCCGTCAGCTGGCGATTCAAGATCTGGGTTTGACCCCGGATATTAAACAGTTCGTTTTCCAGACGAACGATTTGAGTTTGCATATTTTCCTTGATCTTTTCAATGACCACCGGTTCGGCAAATTTGGACAGTACAAACAGCAAAATAATGGCGCCGAAACCGCAACAGATGCAATCAAGAAAGGAAAGGCTGAATATTTCTAAATTCCGTCTTTTGTTTTTCATAATACCCTAAACGATCGTAAACAAATTTCGAAAATTATTTTATGTGTTTGATTGATTATGCATAAATAGCCACTGCGTTTACGGCCAATTTCTCGAAGGACAGAAAAAAGATCCTTTGGTTTTTTTAGCCAGCCGCCAATAGGCATCCGCAGCCAGCGGATCCCCCTCCATGGGATAAAGGATAATGTTCACCGGAACCCGGACCGGCAATTTCCGGATCGCCTCATTAAATAAACGGACTCGTTTTTTGCTGGATACTCTGGTTTGCCAGGGCTTGCTGCTGCCCATGGTCGGCAAACTGTCGGAAAGTAAAAATATGTTGTCCGGAGCCGGTTTCATCTCCCCAATAGCTTTGAATGCGTTTAACAAACTGGTTCCTTTCTCCGGAACCACCCGGCGCATGCTGTCTGCCGCAAGATTTAATAGGTCAACCTTACCGGCATCCAGCCAGACCCCTTTTGTTTTTTCAATCAAAGGACGTGAGGTGTCGTTAAATGTATATATTTGAAATTTACCGGTCGGTGGAAGGCGGGTGATCAGCCAATCCACGGTTTTTACCACTTGACGCCATTTGGGGGCACGTAGTTTTTGGGAAGTTTTTAGATTTCGCCGGCGAATGATTCCCACAATGGTCTCATCCAGCATGCTGGCGGAAACGTCTACCAGAATAAAAATTCGTTTGCCCCCCATTTTCAAATCGGTGAGATATTGTCGATCCCCGTGACCGGGAAACGGTCGTAACCTGGCCCCCAGCTCATCCTTTGTTTTTGCCCCGCCCTTTAATCGCCGGAGTTCCTCTTCCAGTGCTTTTAAATCGGTTTTCAGCTTATTGATGTGTGTTTTGCTTGCCAGAGTATCCTTTTCCCGATCCGCCAGTTCCGCCTTTTTTTCATTGAGTATGTCGATGATCTCACTGGATCGCCCCTGGGTGGTCATCCGTTCGGTCTGGATTTCCAAAAGGGCATTGCGGGTCCGAACCAGGTTCTTTTTCCCGGCCAACACCTGTTCTTTCAATTTGTCCACCTCGGCACGCAAATCCGACGTCACGGCATTCCGACGAATCGCACCCTTGGCGTTTACCAGGACAAACAAAAGAATGATTGCCCCTAACCCGCAACAAATGCAGTCGATAAAGGATAAGTTGAAAACATTTAATTTTTTACGTTTCATGGGGTTCCATACAGGCAATGAGACGGAAGGTTTCTCCGGATATCCCCAGACGAACGATTTGGCCAAGTTCCAGTGTCGTGCTCCCGTGAACCCGTTGATCGTTCACGAACGTTCCTTGATTGCTGGTTTCCGTTAAGATAATACTTTCCCCATCGCGGTGAACCGTACAATGATTTTTAGAAACGCCGGATGATTGCGTCCGAATAGACATGCTTTTTCCGGCCGGGTAAGGATCGCTGCCTATGAAAAGAGGTTTTTGGGAGAGCGGATAGGCCGCGTCCCGGAAAAGCAGATGGGTCGGTCGCATCTTTTCGGGAGTTTCATAAGCAATGGTTTGGGTAACTTTCGGTTCT
>JAFDHQ010000101.1 GCA_019308685.1 Deltaproteobacteria bacterium | reverse complement strand
ATCGGTGACAAACTGAAAAAATATGACGATGCCATCGAACGAAACGGCTTTGCCACAGTCCTGTACCTCAGGTTGGTCTATTTTCCGTTTACGCCTATGAATTTTGGGATGGGGCTGACCAAAGTTCGATTTTGGGACTATGTCACGGGAACCGGCTTGGGCATTATCGTTGGTACGTTTATCTTTACCTTTTTTATCGGGACGCTGAAAGATGTATGGGCCTCCGGAAATTGGGGAGAGCTGATATCCTTTAAGGTTTTCTTCTCTATAGGGCTCTTTATCTTCTCGTTTTTCATTCCCAAGATCATAAAAAAGATAAAAGGCGAAAAATAAAAATCAAAAGTTGACGGTCTCGTAAAAAGTCCAACTTCTGCGTTGTGCTGCATTTCGCAATCATTCAACGTTTTCGCAATCATTCAACGTACGATAAGTACGCCTCATGATTACAAAATTTGCACGCCTTGAATTTGAACTTTTTACGAAACCGTCTAAATCGGACTTTTTACGAGTTCATCAAAGTTAACGATTTAACCGCCACTGCAATGGCCATCCCGCTATTGAACAGCGATGAATTCTTTCCTTTAAATCAGGCAGAGCCAATAAAAGGTCGGAATCTTGCCCTGATTGCTCCCGGAACGGGTCTGGGGATAGCCATGCTGATTTATCAGAACGATCAATACTTGCCGATACCTTCAGGGCAAAGTGCCGGATATATCAAAACTTTTATCAAAAATCGGGAAAAGTGCCATCCGGCGTTTTTACTTCAGGTATCAGTCAGCCCCCGGTACATGCCACCTTGATCGTTTCGTCAGCAAACCTGGCAGGAAAATGCCAATAACAGGAATGGTTTGAAATCTTTTTTTATCGGATTTTACATCGCGAAAAATCCTGCATGATCTTACGGGCGATCGCATTTTTACATTCGACCGAGCATAGGGATAGATCTGAAACATTTTTGCAATGTCCTTCACACTCTTCGCTTCCAAATTTGATTTCATTGAACATGGGCCCCTTATTTAGCGATAAGAAAGGCTCCACCGGCACCATCAGAGTTGTATCACAGCGGTCGTCTTCCAAAATATGATTAAACAAAAAGTAGCCGGATTCGGCTTCTTTGAAGTTGAACTGGAACCCGACCAAACAAACAAAGGGGTCTTCCAAAAACTCGTCTCGGGTCTTCCACGTGTATGCGCATTTTGGGCAAATCTTGAAGGGATTCATTTTTGACATCTACTTGAATTTATTGATCTTTACTAATCAAGATGAACACAGGTCTCTTGCCGTAAGTTTTCAGGTTCAATTTCTCAAAAATTTTATTCGCCTTGGGAGGATTTCACCCTTCGGGCACTATTTATCCACTCTCTCTTTCAATTCTTTTCCGCATTTAAAGAACGGAAGCTTCTTTTCCTTAACTTTAACATGTTCTCCGGTTTTTGGGTTCCTGCCGGTGTATGCCTTGTAATGCTTGACGCAAAATGAGCACAGATCCCGGATTTCCACCCGGTCTCCATTGGCCAAGGCGTTTGACATTTCATTAATAAACAGCTTTACAACCGCTTCGGCTTTGTTTTTCGAAATATTTGTATGGTTTTGAAGCGCCTCAATAAGATCCAGCTTGTTCATCTATAGCCTCCTGAATTTGAATTGATTCAAATGAATACATCAGCAAAAAAAATGTGTCAAGGATTCTATATGCTTATTGGGAGGTAGTTGGCTTTGGATCTGGCTTCCTTTAAAAACGTTTTTATGTTAATCTTAATTTCAATGGTTGGAAATGATGAGTTCACACCAATGGTTTTTTTATATATATCTCCTCCCCATACGCGCTGGGATTCTCCAACTTGGACACATTCACATCCGCTGGCACATCCAATAGCTTTTCTGCCAGTATTTTCCTTGACTATCTGTTTTGTGGCCATTGCTAAAAGCTTGATATCATCTATACTGACATTTGGAGACGTGACCTCTTTTACTAAGTAGGAGTTAGACACATTCCATTCCACAATTTCGCAGTTATTATTGCATGTCATTTCAACCTCCTATTTTTTTGAAATTTGATTTTCTTCCACTTCATCTTTTTTTACATAATACGATTTAATTTTTGTTTCATTTCTATAGGATTAATAGGTTGCTTGATATAATCAATCGAATGCTTTTCCAACAGACCTTCACCTTCTAGGTTACTTCTTTCGGTTATAATTATTATAATCGGAATAAACTTGACGGTCTCGTAAAAAGTCCAACTTCTGCGTTGTGCTGCATTCCGCAATCATTCAACGTACGAAAAGTACGCCTCATGATTACAAAATTTGCACGCCTTGAATTTGAACTTTTTACAAAACCGTCTAAATCGGACTTTTTACGAGTTCATCAAACTTATATGTTTCGTCTTTTTTCATCACTTCCAAAAACCGAAAGACGTCGATGTCAGGTTTATTGAAATCAAGCAGAACAAGATCGATAATTTCTTCATTTAGTATCTTTAATCCCTCATTGACATTAGAAGCTTCAAAGAATTGTGCAACAATAAATTCAGACGATTTAGCGATCTCTTTTATAGCCGTTCGTATAGGAATGGAATCTTCGATGATTAACAAATTGTATACCATAACATTTAATTTCCAACTTGGAAAAACCTGGGTTACAAAAGAATTGTCGTATTAACGATTAATTGCGCTTAAAGCTTAAATGATTTTACGAGAAGTTAAATGAAGGGGGGCGAACGAGAGGTTTTGCCAAAAAATAATATTTGTTTCACAGAAACGTACTTTTTATAAAAGAAATAATGGTATGGCGGTTTGCTTTCATGATTTTGCTGTTAATAGCAAACACATTTGAAAAAGTAGAAAGAACTCTATTAATACTTTTATGATAGAAATATGATGTATATAAAGTCACTCGCTTTGAGGTTCCAGTCCAAATCTTTTTATTTTGCGCCAGAGTGATACCCGGTCAATGCCCATCATTTTTGCCGATTTGGTCTTATTACCATCGCATTTATCCAGTACCCACTTAATGTAGTTTTTCTCCTGTTCCTCCAGAGTGGGAAACTCGGAATCATGCCGGCGGTAGGTTTCAACCGAAAGATTGCGGATATATTCCGGAAGATCACCCACCTGTATCTCCGGTCCGCTTGCCAGGGCCACGGCTCTTTCTATAACATTTTCCAATTCCCTGATATTGCCCGGCCATGTGTATTGACAAAGTAATTCCATGGACTCCCTGGTAATACTTTGAACATTTTTTTTCATAGCCTGACATTTTTGAGTCAGAAAATGATATGCCAGCAGCGGAATATCACCGTCACGATTGGATAGGGAGGGGAGTTTTATTGTAATCACATTGAGACGATAAAACAAATCCTGCCGGAAGTGACTTTTTTCTACATCCTCCTTGAGATCACGATGGGTAGCTGCGATAAAGCGTACATCAACAGGAACGGGGGTCTCTCCTCCAACCGGTAAAACCTCTTTTTCCTGAATAACACGCAACAGCTTCACCTGCATGGTCAAAGGCATATCCCCGATTTCATCCAGAAAAATACTTCCGCCGTCCGCCACTTTAATCAGGCCTGCTTTTGCTTTTGTAGCACCGGTAAATGCATCCTTTTCATGGCCGAACAGCTCATTGGCCATTAAATCTTCTGTGAAAGAGCCGCAATTAAAGGCTATGAATTTTTTTTCGGAACGTAGACTACGCTGGTGGATTGACCTGGCTACCAGTTCCTTACCGGTTCCGCTTTCTCCAAGTATTAGAACATTAATGTCAGAAGGAGCAATTTGATTGATAGTTTTCTGGACCTCTATCATTGTACTGCTCTGGCCCACTATAGAGGAGATCTGTTTGCACCTTTTGAGCGTTTCTTTAAGTTCCAGGTTTTCAAGTTGAAGCTGTCGTTTAAAAAGAGCTTCTCTGGCAATCTTGCGGACTTCTCCGATTTTATACGGTTTTGCAATGTAATAATAAGCGCCTTGATGCATCGCCTCGACGGATGAATCCACGGTAGCATAGCCGGTTATCATGATGACTTCGGTGTAAGGTTGAAGCTCTTTTGTTTTCCGTAACACCTGCATCCCATCCACTTGCTCCATTTTCAGATCAGTGATGACCAGATCGATGCTTGTTGATTGAAGCAACTCGATGGCTTTTTTCCCGTTGTTTACGGAGATGACTTCATATCCTGTTTTCACGAGGATATGTTCGAGATTTTTACGCGCGATATCCTCATCTTCCACAACAAGAATGATTTCTTTATTCTTTTCCACGGTCATCCTTTACAACCGGACTATGTTAAGTAATTGAGGGGTCTGGGAGTTTTTTCGAATCAATAGCTCCATGAATAATCAGCGACTACATCATACAAACTCATACACAAGGGATCGTAAAGATAGAACAGAAAATATGCCTTTAAATAAATAGGTTATATGACTACCCGCTTAAAGAGTTTTAATTACGAACACAAAATACCGCTGTTCTATCTTAACGATCCCTAATGTATTCAAACAGTGTATGATTTCGCTGCTGATCATTCATTACGCTATTTGCAAAGCTTTATAAGAAAAACACCCCGACTGCTGAAGTAATGAACTGGACAATATTTGAAATTAGAGATTACGAATATCTAATAGTTCCTTATTCAGGCTGATCGAAAGGTAAAAAACAGGTAAATGTTGTTCCTTTCCCTACTTCACTGGAGACTTTAATTTTTCCGCCATGTTGTTCAATAATACCGTATATAATGGAAAGTCCCAGACCCGTGCCTTTACCCACTTCTTTTGTAGTGAAAAAGGGGTCGAAAATCTTTGAAAGAATTTCTTTTGGGATACCGTCCCCCGTATCGATAACCTGGAAACAAAACCCGCTGTTACTTTCCTGTTCGCATGCCTTGATGGTAATTTCTCCGCCATTTTTCATGGCCTGAACGGCATTTACGATGAGATTGATTAAAACTCGTTCAATTCCTAAAGGACCGACAGTGGCCTGTATATCATCGGGCACTTCCACTTTAAGAGTTATATTATCCGGTACCTGTGATTTAACCCGTCTGATTGCGTTGTTTACCAGATCCTTAAAATAAGTTTGTTTTAAAGTAAGAGATCTCTCCCGAGCAAATTCCAGCAGTGATTTAACGATTTCCTTACTCCTTTCCACCTCTTTTTCCACGCCGATTAAAAGCTCTTTTTTATATTCAAGAGCGTTGTCTTCCATCTCTTCAACCAATATTTGAACTGAAGTTGAAATATTATTCAGGGGGTTGTTCAGTTCATGGGCCACACCCGAGGTCAATCTCCCCAGAGAAGCCAGTTTTTGGGCCTGCACCAGCTCTTTGTTTTGTTTGTTCAGTTCTTTGATCATACTATTGAGACTGGTCACCAGGGATTCAAATTCATCACCGGTATGAATTTCCGGTATGTTTTGAAAATCACCTCTAGCTATTTTTATAATGGCATTTCCAATGGTTTTTAGAGGACGGTCCACATTAAAGATTAAAAAAAGAGCCACGAGAACGGACAAGATAAAAACAGGAGCCAGGGCAATCAGATGGATCATCCTGGATTTCCCGATGAGGTCCCGTGTAAATTGACTTTCCTTTTTTACGATTTTTTCCAATTCACTGGTGATAATTCTCCCCTGCTTTTGGGTTAATTGGATAAAATCCTTCGGAACCATTAAGTGTCCGTCTTCTTGCATCTTCAAGAGGTTTTCAAGAGAGTCTTTATACTCCTTAAGTTCGATTAACCGTTCATCCAGATTTTTGGACAGTGTATATTTTCCATACTTGCTCAAAATATCATAAAGGATATTTTCAGCTGTATTTACATAGGTAAGGGTCTGATCAATATTTTTTCTGTCAAATGTTAAGAAATAGTTTTTCTCGTACCGGCGGGCTTCCAGAATGGTATTGAAGAGATCGTACTTTCTTTCAATAATTTGAATTTTTTGATTGAGAATATACTGGCTATGATAACTTCGCATCCAAATTAACCCGCTAATTACCATAAACATCCCAAAAGCAAGAAAGATCTTTTTTCTAATACTGATTTTCATACTATTACACTAACCTATATTGATTTTAGAGCTTATAATCCATAAAGATTGAAAAGC
Source organism: Deltaproteobacteria bacterium (assembly GCA_019308685.1). GTDB lineage: Bacteria > Desulfobacterota > Desulfobacteria > Desulfobacterales > UBA11574 > S5133MH16. Next base: position 19,508 of record JAFDHQ010000101.1, on the reverse strand, counting down.
TCTGACTCCCAATCCCTATGTATAATACGGCATGTCAACCTGGCAGAAAACGTCTTTTACTCCGGGCACTTTGTGTGCAATCTCATGAATCTGCCGGGTTAAATCATGCTGATAAGCTTCTCCGACATGATGCTGCAATGCCGGGCTGATATACCCCGATTTTCTTCTTTTCTGGGCCGCAACCTTAACCTGAACTTCCCCGTTTTTAACAGAGACTTGGGCTTCACAGATCGATTTAAGCTCTGCTTGAATGCGATTGGTAATGGCAAGGTCATCGATAGCCTGTTTCGATTCATCGGTACTTCGGTAGCTTTCGCTCCGGGCTGCACGACAGATGATTTCACAAGCGTCCTCAATATTCAACCCACCGATTTTAATTACAATATCATATAGCCAGGGGTCATTGAGATCCATCTTGTAAAGGTAGCGTGTCCAGTTAACACGATTTTTATCTTCACTTTCAATGATCGCTAATGCTTGTTCTCTTGATATGTTCTGCCTTTGCTGCAGAAGAACGATCCGGTCATCTTGTTCGGCAAGTAGCCTGACTTTCAGCACATTGGGCACATCAGTAAGTAAAATATGACCGGCATGGCCATGGTATACAACATTCCCTTTTCTAGCATATCCCAAGAGTGAAGCCTTGATATACTCAAGATACCTTTCTTTGCCGTGGACCATCCGTTCGAGAATATTAGGGGCGTCATTCAGAGATCGGATTAGCTTTTTTTCCGAAACATTGAAAAGCTGGGCGGCTTCGACCAGAATCTCTCTGCTTACACATTCATATCCCAGCATTCCGGCCACCCTTTCAGCAATCTCCTGACCGTGGCTGAAACTTCCCCGTGAAATCGTGATAACCGCCATAACCTGTCACCTCCTGAATAGCACGTATTCTGAATCTGAAACCGTTTAGTTCTTTGAAACAAACCGGTTTTAAACAAGCTTCAAATATGATGAACTCGTAAAAAGTCAATATCCGACGGCAAAATAAAAAGATTCAAATTCAAGGCGCGCAAATCCTGAGGAACGAAGCGTACATATAGTACGCTGCAGTGACGAAGGATGCAGCACAACGCAGAAGTTGGACTTTTTACGAAGCCGTCAAATATGTATAAATATGAAATGTTGAACGCACGAAAAAATATTATTTTTCGTGTTTTCGTGATAGTTGTATATTTTTATTTTAACTTCCTTGTATTCTCTGGTCAAGCCGGTTGTTACTGAATCCCGTAAAAGAAATAGAGAATGGTCAATTCCACTGCTAAAAAGATGGCGGTCATCACTGCACCCGCCTTGGCATAGTCCACCGTTCGATACCCCCCCGGCCTCATGATGAGCGCATTGACCTGGTGTGTGGGCAGCACAAACGTGTTGGAAGCAGACAACCCGACAACCAATGCGGCCATTCTAGGGTCACCGCCGGCCATGACCGCCATATTCATACACAGTGGAACCAGCAAAACTGTAGCACCCACATTGGAAACCACCAGGGTGAAAAAAGAGGTCATGACACCCACCGCCGCCAGCAGAACAATGGGAGAGGGATGGCCGAGCATTCCAAGAACGAATTTTGCAATAAACGCAGCGGTTCCGGTCTTTTCAAAAGCCATGCCAAGGGGAATCAATCCTGCCAGAAGGAAAACCGTCATCCAGTCGACTGCCCGATAGGCTTCATCAACCGAAAGCACGCCGGTGATGATCATGCCCAGAGCCCCGGACATCAGCGCTACCGAAAGTTGAATCTTAAAAATAATAATTTGTGCCAGTGCCACTGCCAACCAGACCACGGCCAGTTTGGCCTTTTCCGGACGCATGATTTCACCTTCAAGGGCTGTGGCAAATGTGAGGGCTCGAGGTTGCGGCTGATTTCTTAAAATGTGAAATTTCTCCCAGGGCCCCTGCAACAGCAGCGTATCTCCCATTTGCAGCCGAATATGGGTTAAGTTGCTGTAAACAATCTTGCTGCCGGTAAACAGAGCCACCGGATTTACCCCGTATAAATCTTTAAAATTGACCTGGCTCATGGTTTTGCCGATGAGTTCAGACCGGGGAGAAACCACTGTTTCCGCCATTCCCGCATTAATTACTGCCAAGCTCTCTGCGAAAATATCCAGCCCGTCTTTGATCTCCCATCCATATTCTTCCACCAGCATATGAACCATTTTAACCTTTCCGATAACTGCAATATCATCTCCGGGAGAAATCATATCGGAGCTTTTCGGCACAAAACTTTTTTCATTGTTAGATGCAAAATTGATAGCCACCACGGTCACCAGGAACTTGGGCCTGATGGCCAGGTCCCCTAACATTCTGGGACCTTTAAAATTATCGGGGATATGGATTTCAAATGTATGTTCAAGCCCCTCATAGGCTTCCATCAGCAACGCCGTAACTCCCTTTTCCGCTTCGCCTTCTGCGGCCGGAAGGATAAATTTGCCGAAAAGGATAAAATAGATAATGGCACTGGCAAGAAGGCAGATTCCGATGGGAGTCTGGGTGAAAAGGCCGAAGGGTTCCAGCTTTTCTCCACCCAGAACCATCAAATCATTTAACAGAATCGTGGGACTGGCACCCACCAGCGTGATGGTCCCGCCGATAATGGCACAGAATCCCATGGGCATCAGAATTCGTGACACCGGTACCCCCATTCTTTTACCAATACGTTGAGCCGCCGGAAGGAATAGTGCCGCAGCGCCGATGTTCTGCATCATGCTTGAGATGATTCCCACAGTGCCGGATATCAGAGTAATCACTTTCTTTTCGCTGTTTCCGGCCAGTTTAACAATGGGTCCGGCCACTTTGTTCATCACCCCGGTTTTATCCAGACCGGCGCCGATGATAATTACCGCCATGATGGAGACAACAGCATTACTACTTAAACCTAAGAATGCTTCCTTCGGCGTCACCAGACCGATAAGGGGAAGCAAAACCATCATAATTATCCCCACAACATCGACACGAACCCATTCAAAAATAAACAAAACAATTACAAAAACAAGTACAATCATGGTCAATATCATTTCAAGTGTCATCGCTGAATATCCCTTCTTGTTTCATGTCATTAAAATTTCAAAACCTTTTTTATATCTTTGGTCATTTCTTTTGTCTGAACTTAAAACAGAGCCAGAATGCAAAGCCAACGAGTACAAGACCAAAAATAAAATGTGTATCCATTCCATCCCCCTTTGTATTGCAGTTTTAAAAAAAGATCATATAATGCATAAATTTTAGTTTTTTGCAATATGGAATACAGTTTTGGCAAAAAAAAACAGAAGATCTGAAATCTTTGTAAAATCAGAATCTTCTGTTTCAGTAAAAATTATATTCCTGACCGATTGTTATGCTTTAATTCTTTTTAGTTATGGGTTATCTATCATCAACTTGATTGGATCAAATGCCAAACAAATAATTACACTACGGAATAAACGTAAAGATTACGGTGGAGTCTTTCGCCCTCTTCAATTCTGCTTTCAGTACGATTTTCCACCGATTCCGAAATCACAAAAGCGATGTCTTTATGCTCTCTAGTAACAATATTCAGAGCCTCGTCAGGTTCGCTGAACATAACAATGTGATCAAAAGGTATGCCTTTTTCAGATGCCGCTTCCTGAAATAGACCGACATTCTTTTCAGACATGCTCTTAAATTCTTGACAAACCTGATTGTGTGTAGATGAAAATAATTTGAAAGTTTCGCAGGATAACGGAGCGGTATTTAAGGCCAGAATTTCATAAGACATCCGCTGCGCCATATCCAAAGCATAGTCAATGATCTCTTTTGAAAAATCGCTTTCTCTGCCCATAACCAATAGTTTTGTAGGTTCCTGATCTTCTCTTTGCTCCGCCATTGTCTCCATGGCATAATCGGATTCACCGGCTTCGGCAAAGGTGATTGCCTCCTGGTACTTGTCCATTTTATCGCCGGCCCTGCTCAACTTTTGTTTGATTCTTCCAAAAATTCCTGCCATTGTAATACCCTCCTGTCATCAGTTTATTTTTATATTTTCTTTATTTCGCATTAGCAACCACCAGCGGAACAGCAAGCTTCTCTTTTATGCTGGTGAGGGTATTTTTCTTTTTAGACAAAATACCCGTTTTATCCACATTTTCAGCAGAAGAATTATAAATGGTTAAAACAACATCCCGATGCAGATTGACATAATCAACAATCTCTTTTTCGGGACTGCCCCTCTTCATTGAAAAGTGACACTGGACACCTTGTTTTTGCGATTCCCACAAAAGGCGCTTAATTTGCTCTGAGGCTTCGGCCATGATTTCTTTTGCACTTTCATGTTCGCCGGCTTCGGCAAAGGCCGCCGCCGCCATGGACCCTTGGATGAATATCCGGGCATAGTCAGTCTTTTGTCGCATTTCTTTAAGATATTTACTGTAATTTTGTGGCCGGATAATTTGAAAAACCTTTAATTCCGCCTTTATCCGCTTGCAAAGTTCTACCGCATAGCGAAATGTCTTTCTATCAGGTGTAATTCCGTCAATGGCCAATAAAACTTTTTCCATTTTTATCCCCTTTTGCAGACCAAAAACCAATTCTTGCTACATTCGCATATCCTGACGGGTTTCCTCCCTGCGTTGGATACGTACATCCGTGCGTTTCCGACTTCTTCTTTCCGGTTTGTCATGCATAATATCCAGAGCTGTTTCATGTTCACCGGCTTGGGCGAAAGTTATAGCTGCCATCAATCTGTCAAATGTCTCTTTAAATTTAAACATGGCTGAATTCCTCCTTTGAAAAATGTGTTAAAATTTTTTCCTCTTTGCTGAAGTAATACAGCATCTTCCGTGCCAACAATATCAATGTCACCACAACCTATTGATATTATAAGATTTATTTGTGTTTTCGGCGTGAGAAAGGGGCAGGCTTTAACCGTTACAATTTGCAATGCTTTTTCAGGCTTACACTTTTTATATAGTAAATACACAAAGTTATAATATATTGCACAGAAGAATCGCAATATTGCAGATTGTAACGCCTCCTCTGTTCTTTAATCTTCCCCATGAAAAACCGTTGCGCGCCTGATCTTAATCTGTTTTATAATGAGAAAAACCTGAATGAGGACAAATCATGCGCATATTTAAAAGAGGAAAAGAACAAATTGAGGAACTGTCATCGGAACTGGATGAATTAAAAGAAAATGTCATTAAATCTAAGATGCCGGAACAGGTAGAAAAAGTGGCATTTAAAGAAATAGAAAGGCTTTATAAAACCAGTCCTTCCAGTGCAGAATATACCATCGGTATAAATTATATCGATTATCTGGTCAGCCTTCCCTGGAATAAAATGACCGATGACAACCTTGATATTAAACGGGCGGAATTAATCTTGAATGAAGAACATTATGGACTGGCTCAGATTAAAGATCGGATTCTTGAACATCTTGCAGTCAGAATATTAAAGATGTCCTGCCCGCATAAGATATTGGTTGTGGATGATGAAAAAATTACCCGCCGTAATCTCGAGCATGTTTTTAAAAAAGACGGTTATCAGGTCAATACCGCTGCCAGTGGAGTTGAAGCCCTGAGTTTTCTGGAACAAAGCGCATTTGATGTCATTGTAACTGATCTTAAAATGCGAAAAGTCGATGGTATGGCGGTCCTGGAAAAAGCAAAGGATATTAATCCGGCTACGGAAGTGATTATCATCACCGGATACGCCACGGTGTCCACGGCCATTGAAGCCATGAAAAAGGGATCATACCACTACCTGACAAAACCATTGAAGCTTGATGAGATCAGATCCACGATCCAGAAAGCGCTGTTCAAGAAAATAGTTCGGCTGGAGCCCAAAGGTCCTGTTCTCTGTTTTGCCGGACCACCCGGTACCGGGAAAACTTCTCTGGGGATGTCTATTGCCCGGAGCCTGGAACGAAAATTCGTACGCATGTCTTTGGCCGGAATGAAGGATGAGTCTGAAATAAGGGGACATCGTAAAAGCTATGTGGGTGCATTACCCGGCAGAATCATCCAGGAAATTCGACGTGCGGAAACCAAGAACCCGTTAATTATGCTTGACGAAATCGACAAAATCGGTCGTGACTTCAAAGGAGACCCTTCCGCTGCGTTGCTGGAAGTTCTGGACCCGGAACAGAACACTCATTTTGTTGACAATTATCTGGATGTTCCCTTTGATCTGTCACGGGTGATGTTTATCGCTACGGCCAATGCCCTTGATCTGATTCCCGGCCCGCTTCTGGACCGGCTGGAGGTTATTACCCTTTTGGGGTACACGGAAGAAGAAAAAGAAAAAATTGCTTCTAACTACCTAATACCCAAAGAAATAGAGGACGCCGGTCTTTCGGACAATCCGCCTGTTTTTACTTCAGAGGCAATCCACAAAATCATCAGGGAATACACAAGAGAAGCAGGATTGAGAAACCTTAAACGCCAGATATCGTCCATTTGCCGTAAAATTGTCCGGGAAGTCTTGAGCGATAAAAATAAAAACCAGCCGAAAACGATAACTCCCGAAATGGTGGAGAATATGCTGGGTCCCAGAAAATTTTATTTTGAAGTCTCTGAAGCCAAAGAAAGAATAGGTGTGGCAACAGGCCTGGCATGGACTGAGGCGGGCGGACAGATTATTTTCATCGAGGCTGCCAAAATGAAAGGAAAAGGGAATCTTATCTTAACCGGTTCTCTGGGTGATGTGATGAAAGAATCTGCTCAGGCGGCAATGAGCTATATCCGAAGTAATGCCGAATTATTAAATATTTCCGATAAGATGTTCGAAGAGTATGATATCTCTTATATCTTTGATAACAGACCGGCCATGTAAAAGAAATGTTGCACTAACCGGAGAATTGACATTAAGCGGCAGAATTCTACCTGTGGGGGGAGTAAAGGAAAAAGTTCTTGCAGCTCACAGGGCCGGAGTAAAGTCAGTTGTTTTTCCCGCTAAAAACGAGGCCGACATCAAAGATATTTCGGAAGATATTAAAAAGGATATTGATATCATCAAAATAAATGAATTAGAAGAAATCGTTGATCTGGTTATGAATTAATAAAAGAACCTTCTTGTTTTAAATAAAAAGAACGGCAAACATCCCATTCATCAATATTAAAAAACAGGGTAACAATTTAATCACTTTTCCGGTTTATCCGGGTGTTTGCAAACAACTTTAAACCATTTTGAAATGCCACGGCAGCAATCCAGATATCGTTTGTGGGAACAGGTCTTCCCATCTTCCTTAAAGTATTAAAAATATCGGCATAGAATTCAGATGTATCTTCATTCACAGAATAGACAACAACTCTGGGACTGTCCAAAAATATTTCAAGTTCTTCCCTGTTCTTCTGTTCCTTGTCCCCTCCTTTAAAACCGGAAAGCAGTTCACCGATGCTGATTATGGAAAACCCTATCTCATATGTCTTTCTAAGAACTTCAAAAACATCACCATCTCCTTTAAGCGCATAAGAGTAAAGAATCCTGGCCCAGAGGACCAGGTTTTTCAGATCAAAATAAATTGATGAGGTCCACCCATTAATTATTACCTTGCTCGCAAAATTTTTGGGTGATATATTTAAATTATTAATTTGACACAACATTGTATTTTGAAAATGGTTTAATTAGTTTTTTCAGCATGTTAGGAATTTCATAATGAAAACAATAAAAAGTAAGGTTATAGTCTTGTTAATTGTTTGTCTGGTATTCATCGGTGTGCTCCATGTTCTGTATTACCATTATATATTTTCCCTTCAGGGGAAAATTAAGCTTATCCAAAAATTTGATGACTTCCGTGACCATGTCCTCGAAATGCGGCGGTATGAGAAAAATTTTATTTATTTTAAAGACATTGAAAGCCTTAACGAAAATATATATTACTTTTTTAAAATTGAAGACTTTTCCCATGAACTTTCAAAAGATGTCATACGTGTTGTCGGAACCGATACATTTTCGGAATTTCAGGACGACTTAAAGGATTACAAGACCGTATTAGACGAAAACATGAGAGGAGTTAAGATTGGACAGGGTAAACTGGATGTTGAGACAATCCGAACCAAAGGAAAAAAAATAGTCGATTTTGCGAAGGAACTTATCATGACCAAGCGCCAACGGATTCAAAAGGCTATACATCGCATCATGATTATTCCAATGGTTTTTTTGGTCAGTTTTATCGTTTTCGTGGCGCTGATCCTAAATTTAATTTCCAAGGGAATCCTCAAGCCTGTTGCCCTGATGCAAAAGGCGACGGAAGAGGCGGCAAAAGGGACATTCAAACCCATTGTCTATGAATCCGGAAGGGAAGATGAAGTTACCCATCTGATCGAGACATTCAATGAAATGGCGAAACAACTGGAAACAAAGCAGGAACAATTGTTACAATCGAGAAAAATGGCGTCCATCGGCACCTTTACTTCAGGGATCGCGCATGAACTGAACAATCCTTTGAATAATATTTCTCTGACCGCAGAAAGTTTAATGGAAGAATTCACGGAGATAACAAAAAAGGAAGCTTCGGAAATGATGATGGAAATTCTCGCCCAGGCAGACAGGGCCAGCCAGGTGGTTAAAAATCTTCTGGAATTCTCAAGGACCGAACGTCCGTTATTATTGGAATTGAGTATTGAAGATATTCTGGATCGCACGATTAAACTGATAAAAAATCAGATTATGATAACCGGCATCCAATTAAGAATAGTTAATAGCGAAAACCTACCCCCCATTAAAGGAAGAAGCCAAGATCTTCAACAGGCGTTTATTAATATTATTTTAAATTCTATCCAGGCCATGAAGGATTTGTCCGGAGAAAATATCATTTCCATTCGTACCGGTCCGGGGCCGGATGGTTATATAAGAAGCGATTTTTCGGATACCGGTATCGGGATAAAACCGGAGGATATGAAAAATATTTTCGATCCGTTTTACACCACCAAACCGGTGGGACGGGGAACGGGTCTAGGGTTATCTCTTGTATACGGTATTATTCGGACACATGGTGGCTATATTGAAGTAAAAAGCGAGATAAATAAGGGGACCACGTTTTCAATATACTTGCCGATTGCCGCAAATGAGGGAAAGGAGACGGGTTATGCGGCTTAGAGTTGCTGTCATTGATGATGAAATAACGGTGTGTCGCCGACTCAAACAGGTCCTTGAAAAAGACGGGTATGCGGTGGAGTCCTTCCAGAAGGCCGGACCTTTTTGGGGACGCATGGTTCAGGATCCTTTTAATATTATATTCCTCGATTTAAAGCTTCCGGATGTAAACGGCATGGAGGTTCTGGCCCGAATCAAAAAACGGTATGACAATATAGAAGTCATTATCATTACAGGTTACGGATCCATCGACTCGGCAATTAGTGCCATCAAAAAAGGTGCCTATCACTATGTAACCAAACCATTCAAGCTTGACGAAATCCGGTTGCTTGCCAGAAGCGCAAAGGAAAAAATAGATCTTCGTGAAGAGAATCGCAAACTACGGGAAACCGTAAACGGACAGGATGTTTTAAAAGGCTTCATCGGTAACAGCCCTGCAATGCAGGAAATTTTCGCCATGATCAAGAAAGTTGCCATCGTTAATTGCAACGTTCTCTTGCAGGGCGAAAGCGGCACCGGAAAGGAGCTTGTGGCCAGATCGATTCACAGATTGAGTCCGAGAAAAAATCGCCCGTTTATTTCTTTCAATTGCGGGGGATTCACAGAAGAATTGATCTGTAACGAGCTGTTCGGCCATGAAAAAGGCGCTTTTACCGGTGCATCGGCCACCAAAATCGGTCTCATTGAATCCGCCGACGGAGGGACACTCTTTCTTGATGAAATCGGAGAGATGCCTTCATCCATGCAGGTAAGACTGCTGCATGTCATTCAAGACAAACAGATATTGCGAGTGGGCGGTAATAAACCCGTCAATTTGGATATTCGGCTCATTGCCGCCAGCAACAAGGATGTCAAAAAGGCCACCGCTGAAGGATCTTTTCGTGAAGATCTATTCTATCGTCTGAATGTTGTAACATTGAGGCTTCCCCGATTGTATGAAAGAAAAGATGATATCTCCATGCTGATCTCTTACTTTATCGAAAAATACAGCAGGCCCTTTGAGAAAAAAATTAGACGAATTTCATCTCATGCCCTCGAAATTCTGATGCATTACAACTTCCCCGGCAATGTACGAGAACTGGAAAATATTATCCAGCGATCCGTAGCCCTTGCCGAAAGCGAAGTCATTCGCATCGACGACCTGCCCCAGGATCTCCAGAAGCTCGAATTTAATACCTTCAAAGGAGAGGGATTGCAGGCCCTTGAAGAAGTGGAAAAACATCATATTGCCAAAGTTCTGGACAAAACGGGTTATAACAAAAACTTAAGTTCCAAGATACTCAATCTGCCCCGTACCACATTATGGCGAAAAATGAAAAAATACGGTCTGCTGAATAAAAACTGATCCTCACCTTCCCCCATTTAACCTAATTTTTCATATTGAAACATTCTTTTATTGTCCGACCGCTTTAACCCCTTTATTTTGTTGTATAATATCAATTTTATTGTCAAATGTTTCATTTTGAAACAGAAAGGCTTTGCTTTTCCACATCTTACCTTCATTTCCCCCTTTAAGCTCAGTGGGAGTCTATCCTCTGGCGGCATTTATATTTAATAAAATATCAGTTTCTTATGATATTTTCCAAGTGTTTAATTTTTCATCTCTTTTAAAAATTGTACATACTGGCACTTAATTTGCTCATGAGTTCAAATGAGGAGGCTTTAATGGAAAAGATCCTGGTGGGATTGTATCCCGGAAAAACCAGTTTGTGGGCTGCGATTCATGCCCTCAATCTAGCTAAAAGGATACAGGCCAGGCTATATTTTCTTCTGGTCATTGACCCTGTGACCAATGGATCAGAAGAGGGCCTGATGCGGCAGGTAGAGGCGTCTATGAAGGTACGTCTTGAGTCGCTGATCGAAGAGGGGATTTCAGACGGCATACCGGTGGATTACTATATTACCTACGGCCAATACGATAATGAACTGGTTAAGTTCGTCAAGGAAAACAGAATAACCATGCTGGTTGTGGGATCACCCAAGCCCCAGGATGGGCGTTTAGAGGAATTTGATGATCTTCTTGAAAAGATCCGCCACAGGATCGATTGCCGCATTGAAGTCGTACATGAAAAAACCATTAAAAAAAGTATGAAAAGGAGAGGATAATGTTGCACCTGTATTTACCGATAGCCGGCAATAGCGTGAATATATTGCTTATCTTTGGTTTGGGCGGCCTTGTGGGAATCCTTTCGGGAATTTTTGGGGTTGGCGGCGGATTTTTGATGACGCCGCTGTTGATTATGATCGGCATACCTCCCACTGTTGCTGCTGCGTCCGATTCCAATCAGATCGTCGGCGCTTCCACTTCCGGAACCCTGGCGCATTACAAAATGGGAAATGTCGATTTCAAAATGGGTATCTTGCTGTTGATCGGCGGTGTCACCGGAGGCACATTGGGCGTGCAGGTCATCAAGGTGTTACGGCAGATGGGAAATGCGGATTTCTTGATCAAGATCACCTATGTTTTGATGCTCGGTTTTGTGGGATCGTATATGTTCATTGAAAGCCTGCAAGCCTTAAGAAAAAAGGAAGCCCCTGCAACCGCCCCCCAAAAAGAGTCAAAATACGCACAATTAATCGGCAAACTGCCGTGGCAAACCGACTTCGAAAAATCAGGTGTAAAACTTTCCGTTCTGATGCCGCTGGTGCTGGGTATCTTTGTGGGGATTTTGGCGGCGATTATGGGTGTCGGCGGAGGTTTCATTATGGTGCCGGTGATGGTTTACCTGTTGCGAATGCCCATGCATGTAGTTGTCGGAACCAGCCTTTTTCAGATTCTTTTCACCTGTGTGGATGTGACCATCATGCAGTCTTACAGCAACCATACCGTGGATTTCATTCTGGCACTGATTCTTCTTTTAGGGTCTACACTGGGAGCACAGTTCGGAGCCAAAATCAGCAAAAAACTCAAAGGAGATCAACTGAAGATCCTTCTGGCTTCTCTGGTTTTGATTGTTATGGTTAAAATGCTTCTGGATCTTTTACTTACGCCGCATATTATGTTAGCTTTAAAAGGGGGGCATTAAAATGATAAGAAACAGAATATGGATATCCATTATCATCATAACCATGTTTTTCATGAGCCATCCTCAGCCGGCCGGTTCGACGGTTTCTGTAAAGATGAAACACGAGCCTAATCTCATTACCATCGGCGCTTTTTTCAATGGGACACAATTAACGGTTTCAGGCAAGGTTGCCGCCGAAAATGAAGTGGTGGTGATTGTCAGCGGAAAGCAGGAAGAATTAACCCTGAAAAAGAAAGGAAAAGCGTTGGGCCTTTTGTGGATGAATCTGGGGGACGTGCATTTCAAAAAGGTCCCGAATCTCTATCTTCTGTATTGCTCAAAGGGGATGATGGAATTGGCCGCGTCGGAGCCAAAAACCTGGGAACAATTGGGAATCGGTTTCGAATCCTTGAAAAAAGAGATGGAAATAGAAGTGCCCCAGGCGGAAAGGGATGACCTGGCCCAAGAGTTTTTGAAATTAAAACAGAATCAAGGGCTCTATGCATCTCGCCCGGGCGAAATCAGTTTCGGACAAAAAAGCGGTACAGAAAAATCTTTCAAGACGGCCGTCTGGATACCACCGCGAATACTTCCCGGTGAGTATCAGGTACAGGTGATGGAAATTCACAACGGCATTATCGAAGGCAGCTCCGTAGATCGGCTCAAAGTGAAGGAACAGGGAATCCCCTCCATGATATCTTCAATGGCATTTAATCATAGCCTTTTTTATGGTTTTTTTGCGGTCTTGATCGCCGTTTCCGCCGGATTGGTGATGGATTTCTTTTTCGGAACCGGCAAGGGCGGTGGGGCCCACTAAATGGATGGTTTTTAATGAGTATATTCACAACCTGGATAAAAGCGGCTTTTCGAGGCCGCAAAAAATCTGCTTCGCAGGTGTCTTTTACCGTCCTTTTCGGTGTATTTCAGAAAATTCTGGAATACAATAACCAGATTTTGGAACTCATGGCCGAAATGGGCACCAAGTTGGGTGGCGCATACATTTTTGACCAGCAATACATTAATTCGAAATGCCATCATATTGCGGATCTTGTCTATAAACTCATATATAGCTTAAATACCATGGCGCCCAAAAAATATTTGAATCTTTATGATGCCTTCGGCGCCATCAACAATGAGATTGAAGAAGAACTTGCCGGCAGAACGGTTATCCCGCAAGCGGAATATACCATGCCCTACAGTTTGATAACGGATGATTTTACCGATGTTGTGGGAGCTAAGAATGCCAACCTGGCAGAAATTAAAAACCTCCTCGGCCTGAAGGCGCCGGAAGGGTTCGCCATCACCATCCAGGCGTTTCAGGCGTTTATGGAGCACAATCGCCTTCAGCCAAAAATGGATACATTAAACGAAGCATGGCAAAAGGAGGATGCATCGAAAATTCAGTTGGCAGAGGAAATTCGAAGGCTCATTTTGGAAGGAACGGTTCCTCCGCTTCTGCAAAAGGAGATTCACAGCAGCCTGGTCAGACTTTATCAGGGTATAAATTCCGAAGATGTTCTGCTGGCCCTTCGCAGCAGTGCCATGGGTGAAGACAAAGAACATACTTTTGCCGGACAGTATTTGAGTCTTCTCAATGAATCGCGCGGAAATATTTTGCAGGCCTACAAATCAATCCTTGCCAGCCTGTTTTCCGATACAGTTATGGAATACAGATTGCAAAAAGGACTTTTAGATTATCAGGAAACCATGGCTGTGGCGTGCCAGCTTATGGTGGATGCCAAAGTGAGCGGTGTTCTCTACACACTCGATCCAAGAGATCCGGATCGTGACGTCATGCTGATTAATGCTACATGGGGACTGGGTGCCCCCATTGTCGCCGGAGAAGTAAGAGCGGATTTATATACGATGGCTCGGGAAGAGCCGTATCCGATAAAATCATTGGATATCGTTCGCAAACCTGAAAAGCTAGTGGCTCAAAAAGGCGGTGGCACGGACATACAGGTGGTTCATCAAGACCTTCAGACCAAAGCCTGTTTGATGGATGAACAGATGAAACAGCTCGCCCAAGCCGGCATGAAGATTGAACGTTTTTTTAAAAAACCCCAGGATATCGAGTGGGCCATTGATCAAGAAGACAACCTTGTTATCTTACAAGCCAGATCTCTTAATATTAAGGATCAAGTCGCAAAACTGGTGTGTGACATTTCATCTGTTTTGGATGATTTTCCCGTCATATTCCGAGACAGGGGCGCTATAGCTCAAGAAGGCATTTCCACCGGCAAAGTTTTTCTGGTTAAGACCGAAGAGGAGCTTGACCGCTTTCCAAGCGACGCAGTATTGGTTACCGCCTATACATCTCCTCGACTGGGAAAGGTCATTAAAAAAGCCAGCGCCATTATTACCGATGTCGGATCTCCAACAGGACACATGGCAACCATCGCCAGAGAATTCAGAGTGCCGACCATTGTGGATACAGGTGTTGCTACCCAACTTCTGCGCCCCGGCCAGATCATCACCGTAGATGCTCGGGAAAATGTGGTTTATGAAGGAGCCATCAAATCGTTGTGTTATTACGAGTTCGCCGAGGAAACTTTTGAAACAACTTATGAATACCGGTTGTTGCAAAGAGTTCTGAAAAAAATTGCGCCATTAAACCTGTTGGATCCTTCCGAAAAAAACTTTACACCGTCAGGATGTAAAACGCTGCATGATATCACCCGATATGTCCACGAGAAAGCTGTGGAAGAATTGATCGGTTTGGAATATGCCAAAATCAGTGATACGGCCGGTGCCGGCAGGAAGCTGAAATTCAATGTCCCTTTAGACCTCATTTTGATCGATATCGGAGGCGGTATCAAAGGATCTGCAAGTGTTTCAGAGGTAAAGCCTCAAGATATTATCTCTGTCCCCATGAAAGCATTCCTGGATGGACTCTCAGTACCCGGCGCCTGGGATACACAGCCGATGTCAGTGGATTTCGGCAGTTTCATGTCGAGTCTGACCCGTACGTTTTCATCATCCATGGCAACACCAAAATATGTGGGACAGAATCTTGCGGTATTATCAAAAGAATATGTCAATATTAACCTGCGACTTGGATATCACTTTAATATGATTGTTGCCTATATCGGTGATATTAACCTGCGACTTGGATATCACTTTAATATGATTGTTGCCTATATCGGTGAGAATTCGAATGACAACTATGCCTATTTTCGATTCCTTGGCGGTGTGACCGATATTTCGCATAGATCGCGAAGGGCCAGACTGCTGGCGGAAATCCTGGCAAAAAGTGATTTTCGTATCGATGTCCGGGGAGATCTGGTTATTGCCCGAATTAAAAAATTAGCACTAAAGATGATGGAAGAAAAGATGAAAATTTTAGGGTTATTGGTCGCATTTACACGTCAGCTTGATGTTAAAATGAACCATGAACAGGAAATTGAAAGACTTAAAAACGTCTTCCAAGATCTGAAAAATGATCATATCAAACATATAATCTAAGGGAGGTATCATGGGCGACGAACAAAAAACAAAAATTCTTATTCTGGATGATGAACCGATAGTCTTAAACCGTCTAAAACCGGCCTTAGAAAAATCAGGATATAACGTCGAGGCCTTTTCCCGAAGTCTGGAAGCATCGAACCGAATCATGGAACAAGACTTCGATATCGTTATTACTGATCTCAAAATGGAAGGACTCGACGGTATGGAATTTTTAACTCAAGTAAAAGAACGATCTCCTCTAACCGAAGTGATTGTTATCACCGGTTTTGCCACCATGGAAACCGCCAAGGAATCTTTTAAAAAAGGGGTTTTTGATTTTCTGGCAAAGCCCTTTAAACTGGGTGAAATCAAAGAAGTTGTGGCCAAAGCGGAAAGCAAGATTAGAGGAAATAGATAACTATGAGTTCGAGCTGCCGGGAGGACCACTTTTTAGGACTGGATATTTAGTAAAAGGGGGAATTACCATGTTAAAAACGCTCGTTTACCTCAATGCGGATTTGGCGTCGAGTATCGCACTCAGATATGCCTGCCAACTAACCCATGTCATTAAAATGAAACTGCACACAGTTCATGTGGAGGAACCGGATCACGACGGTTATGCACCGGGTACGGGATGGGTACGCAGAACCTGGGAGGATGCGATGCTAAAAACGGGAGAATTTGAGATTGCACAATTGATCAAGGCGGAGAAATCTTCATGCCCGAGACTGGGTCCGACCAAAATGCTTGTCGGAGATCGTGAGAATGAAATTCTCCGTGAAATTCAAAGGGAATCGTATGATCTGTTTGTGGAAGGATCACTCCATAGCTTCACCCCAAAAAAACTCTACGACAAAATACATTCCCGGCTTTACCGGCATATACCTTGCCCGGTCATTGTTGTTAAAAACTTGGTCAATTTGGAGAAAATTGCTCTGATTGTAAGAGATGAAGTGGAGTATAAAAAACCTGTTTCCATGTTTTTGAAAATATTTAGCGGCGCAAAGCTCAACCTTGACCTGATTTATTGTAAATTTCAGGAACCCGGGAAACTCTCTTTTAAAGGTCAAAAGGACGCGAACGGGATATTAAATGCCATTAAAAAAAATCTAATTGAACAGGATTGGCACCCCGAAGATTGTTGGACGATTCAGGGTGCGCCGGAAGAAATCGGTGATGTGTTGCGGGACTATGGGATGGTAGCGTCTCTACTCCATCACTCCATAAGCAAAAAAAGCAACTGGTTTCAATTGTTGAGCCATATCCCGTCTCCGATTCTTATTTTCTGGCAATGAACAAATGAACAAAAAGCAAGAGAGGTTATTATGAGAATTCTTGTAGCGGTAGATCAACATCCTTACAGTGCCCACGTCGTCAAAGATGTGGCCAAACTGGCCGGGAACACATGGGCGGACGTAACGTTGGTTGGGGTCGGCCCTAAAATGACGTACATCGGTCAGCCATCGAATAAGGCTGAAAAAAAACATCCTTTAACCAAAGCGTTACGGAATTATCGCCGCAACTTTCTTGATTATTTTGAAAAAGAAGAATCACCTTATGAAAAACGGGCATGCAACTATGAATTTGTCGAAGTTAAAAGAGGAGTTTGGGAAGAGTTGTATATATGCCGGGGAGCCATGAAAGATTTAAAAATAGTGTTAAGATCCGGTAATCCGGTCAAAGAAATATTGGCCCAATCCCAGGAAGATGACAGTGATTTGATTGCCATGGGATGCTACAAATCAGGAGATTGCCAGTGGGAAGGAGCGGTTAATATCCCTCAAAAGGTCGCCAATAATGCTGCATGTTCCGTTCTTGTTATTAAAAAAGAGAAAAAAATCCGCAAAATTGCATGTTGCCTGGACCAGGAGAATATCAGCCAGAAATCCATTGAGATGATCAACCAGATGGTAACGCTGTATCAAACAGAATTGGAGATTGTAGGTCTAACAGATGGAACAGCGCTGAAACCCATGGTTGAAAAAAATTTAGACGCCATCTTGAAATATTATAACGCTCGACAAATCAAGGCTTGGATTAAACTTGTGGACGTTGCTTCAATGGCATCATTCATATCACAAGAAGCCAGGCGGTCTATGATGGCATTGTGGATGGGGGAACACTCCTTACTGTCCAAAATGTTCCCCAGAGGTAAAGTGGACAAGCTCATTCGAGGGAGTGAATCTTCTGTACTTTTACTTAGATAGTGCCTGAACGAAAACTGTCTTTTTCGCCAATATCTGCGTCAGACTCAAATTTTAACCCGCCACCGAACTTTGGCGGGTTAATCCTCGAAATACTACCAGTATTCCTGTGGTTAAAATTTTCGTCTTCCTTGATCTTAACAAAAAATCCTAGTTTTCGTTCGGGCACTAGATAGCATAGTTCCTCGACAATTTGTGGAATGATGAATATGCTTAGGGCTCACTTAAAAATAACTTCACATTTTGGATGCCGATGCATCCCGCCTGGCTGCGTTGCGAAAACTCTAAATATGCCTGATATTCTTTAACTAACTTTTTATAGCGAAATTATAAATGTAGCAATAGAGTTGCGATCTTGAAGTAGAAAAACACACTCAGGATATCGGTAAAGGTTGTGACAAAAGGTCCAGTAGCAACAGCAGGATCAATCCGAAAACGGTGAAACACCAGAAGAATACTCGAAGCCAAAGTAGCGGCCAACGTCATAGAACATATCATGGCAAATCCCACCACCATTCCAAGCTCCCACATTTCAAATCCATATTTGAACTGTGCAAACAATGAAAGCATCGCACCATATACAAAGCCGAGACAGAACCCAATAGAAAGTTCTCTGCAGTTGAAATCGTGCATTATGCAAGGCGCTTTTCTTGCAGAAATGCACGATTTTACTTGCCAAGCACATCCACGATTTTCCACATCCTTAATAACCTGTTGGTTATAAAACGAATTTTTTAATTGGCATCAAATATGCTTAATAAATTGTCACAAGTTATATAATCGCTTCGCGATTCTATATAACGCCTGCCCGCAACGCTCTCGCTTGCGATGCGGGCGGGCGGCTTCGCCGCTCTAAAAAAATGAAATTCCTATACTATCAAGTTAGTTTGTTCCGCCCCGCCTGCCATTGCAAAGCATGAACGGGCAGGTCACAATTAGAATAATGAAGTTTTGGGATTTGAACCTTGTTTATAACAATAAAAAAGAAAGGCCAACAATCCATGAAATCACATAGCAAAAATTATAAGATCTTACTCTTTCATTATAGTATGCGCTTGGATGAATGGCCTTATGGAAATCTGACCCTGGTTAATAGTCCGGCAACTTGCCTTCACAAGGCAACGGAAAATAATTATGATCTCATTGCCATTTTCCACGAATATAGGTCTTTGAAAGCACGTCATGCCCTGGTTGAATTATGCTCCATGTTAAAAAGAAACCGCTATACTTTGCATATTCCACTTCTTTTTCTTCTTCCATCTAGGCACAGAGAAATGCTCGAACAGCTTCATAACGTCGGTGTGGAATATGCCAGGTTTTATGATCCGCGTGATCCTAATTTGAAAAATCATATAGAAAGTCTTCTAGCGAAACCATCTAAAGAATGCAAAATAGGCAGGATAATGTCTGGTATATGCCCGCATATAAACTACTTCCCAATCAGTCGACATAAAGAAATATTGTACTGTGGCGCTTATCGAAACCGGTTGGTTTTGGGTTCACCTCGTTTGAGCCATTTTTGTGAAACGTTTAACCATAAAAATTGTCCATATTTTAACTGTCTGAAATTTCATTAAAAAATTTTTAATAAAAGCGATTTAATGAAGACAATCGTCTTAAAATATAAGGGAAATTCGGAATGGCAATGGAAAAAACATTAACAACTGAATCGACTCCGCCTCCATCCACCAAAGAACTGTTGTTTGGATCTTCCCCCAAGAAACGGCTGAATCAATGGCTTGCAACCGGAATCTGCGGGAACGATATTTCCTCTTCCTGTCTATACGTATCAGCC
>JAFDHQ010000100.1 GCA_019308685.1 Deltaproteobacteria bacterium | reverse complement strand
GTCTGACGCAGATATTGGCGGAAAAGACAGTTTTCGTTCAGGCACTAAGTAAAAGGAGCAGGCTATGTCACAGCCAAAGGAAATATTTGTTAAAACCGACCGATGCGTTGGATGTTTGTCCTGCACGATGGCCTGTGCGGTGGAACATTCCAAAAGCAAAACCCTTTTCGGTGCCGTATCGGAGACACCGGTTCCCAAAAGCCGTGTTTATGTCGAATGGGTGGAACCTGACGGCAAGGTTCCACTGGTCTGCCGGCATTGTGAAGAGGCACCCTGTATGTATGCTTGCATCAGCGGTGCCGTCAGCCGGGATGAAAACGGGGTTGTCATCACAGACACGGACAAATGCATCGGCTGCTGGACCTGTGTGATGGTATGTCCATACGGAGTTATCGGCCGTCATCTGGAAGAACACAAAGCCTATCGCTGCGATCGCTGTCCGGACCGGGAGATCCCGGCGTGTGTGAGCGCATGCCCCACCGGGGCGCTGGTCTACGATACGGTGGACTCCTTTTCGGAAAAGGCTCGTAAACATGCATCCCGGGAGTTGCTTCGTGCGGAAAGGGGATAATGTGACGGAAGGAAAAAGCAAATACATTATCGTCGGGGGAAGTGCCGCAGGTATGACCGCTGCCCATACCATCCGTCTGCATGACCGGCAGGGATCTGTCACGGTGCTTTCCGAGGAACCGGATACGCCCTATTTCCGACCCCTGATTCCCTTTGTGGTGTCCGGAAAAAAGCGTTCGGAAGATATGGTCCTTTCCGGTTGCGGCCCCTTTACCGGCCGGGATATTTTCGTAAGGACCGGCGCCAGAGTGGAATCCGTCAACACCACCGAAAAAATCGTTTCCGTCCAGGGAAGCGGCGATCTGGCCTATGAAAAAATACTCTTTGCCACGGGAAGCCGACCGTATATTCCGCCGGAAATCGAAGGCACCCATGCAGAGGGCGTTTTTGCCTTAAGAACACTGGTCGATGCCAGAAACATGGCCCAAAGAGTGGAAA
Organism: Deltaproteobacteria bacterium; assembly: GCA_019308685.1. Lineage (GTDB taxonomy): Bacteria > Desulfobacterota > Desulfobacteria > Desulfobacterales > UBA11574 > S5133MH16. Next base: position 8,230 of record JAFDHQ010000100.1, on the reverse strand, counting down.
CGTCAGATCATGCGGTGATGCTCGGTGGCGGTCTTTTAAACCTAAAGGCGGCCTTCGCCCTTCTTGAAAGAGGTTTGAAGGTTACGCTGGTTGTATACTCCCCCGAGGTGCTTTCACAGCTTATGGAACCCGAAGATGCGTTCCTGATCCGTAAAGCCCTGGACAGAGCGGGGCTTAAAATCAAAACAGGGTGCGCTGCAACCCATATCATTTCAGACCGTACCGGTGTCACCGGGGTTGCCCTTGACCACGGGGGTGAGATGTCCTGCCAGATGGTGTGCATCGGAAAAGGGGTGCGTCCCAATGTCGAGTTTCTCGACGGCAGCAATGTAAGGATCGATGGGGGAATTGTTGCCGACCGGTATACGGCCTGTAATACTCCGGATACATTTACCGCCGGTGATGTTTCCGTAACTTTCGAACCTGTTTCCGGAGACAGAATTATGACGGCCCTATGGACAAACGCCGTTGAAATGGGGCGGTGCGCTGGACAGAATATGGCCGGCATAAAAACAGCCTATTCCGGCACCTTCGGTATTTTGAACGCAACCCAGGTGGCCGACGAACCGTTTGTTTCCATGGGCGTGGTTCATACAACAGATCCCGATTTCGAAATATACAAACATGCCACGGCTATAACTTACCGCAAGGTGGTTTTTAATCCCGAAGGCACCCGGCTCATCGGGGCTGTATTTATAGGGGATATCACCAACGCGGGGCTGTATCGCTATGTTATCCGGGAAAAGATGCCGGTCATGCATATTAAGCGGTATATCATCGATCATACCCTGCATTACGGACATTTTATAACCGGCAAAATTTGACGGTCTCGTAAAAAGTCCAACTTCTGCGTTGTGCTGCATTTCGCAATCATTCAACGTACGATAAGAACGCCTCATGATTACAAAATTTGCACGCCTTGAATTTGAACTTTTTACGAAACCATCTAAATCGGACTTTTTACGAGTTTATCAAAATTTAAGTTTAAAACAGTTTACAGGTCTGACATGTTCATCAGTGTAGGTATAATCGTAATCTATTTATACCATCGGAATGGAAGAATGGAATGCTGAGTTCTATCTTAATTTCTTATGTACAAAGGTTCCTGGTTTTTCTCTAATCTGAGGATGTTATTTGCAACTGCCTTGACGATTCCCCGTATGGAGAGGTCTGTGGATCCGCCGATATGCGGGGTGGCCATTACATTATATTTAAAAATCGTATCCTTGGGATCCGGGGGCTCTTCCCAAAATACATCTAAGCCGACGCCTGCGATTTTGCCGGAGGCGAGGGCTTCTTGTAACGCTTCACGATCGACCAATCCCCCCCTCGAGAGGTTAATTAAAAAAGCACTTTGTTTCATAAAAGATATGGAAGTCGAGTTTATCAGATTCTTGGTTTCAGGAGTATAGGGGAGACATAGTATAACAAAATCCGATCTCTTCAATAGCTCATTAATATCCTCAGGCCCTCCGATCCATTCCAAATCCAGTTCTTTCGTTGTGTTCGGGGTATGATGACGTTTGATTCCGATCAAATGGACATCAAAGGCTTTAAGCCTTTTAATCAGAGCTTGACCGATGCCGCCAAGACCCACAAGACCCACCGTGCGGCCGCTCAAGACTCTTCCCTGAGGTTCTCCCATTTTCCGGTCTCTCAGACTTTGGGCCATGCCCCGAATATCTCTGGATAGTCCGATCATCATGTAAATACCCAGCTCCGCCACAGAATCGGCATTTCCGGAAATATTTGCAGGGACATTGGCAACCCAAATATTTCGCTTCCGGGCCGCTTGAAGATCCACCCCTTCTAGTCCTGAACCACACTGCTGAATGAGTCGCAGTCGATCACTTTTTTCCAGCAACTCCTCAGTTACGGGACTCATGGTGGGAATCAAAACATCGAATCCCTTTAAGTGGTCTACCTCAAATCGTCCAGTGGCCTCAAAATGGTGTTGAGGAAGTTCAGATCGGATCAGGCCTAAAAAGCCCCCCCATGCATTTTCAGAAGCAGCGAAAAGTATGTTCATTTGATATCCTGTAAAGAGACCTTGGTCTCATAGAAAGAATTGGTGATGGCACCTTGTTGGAAGTATCGTAAACGCATGGGAAAATCTAAAACCACGCTATTCCCCAGAGCTGACCGACTATTCCCCCTTATTCGCCATGGTATATGTCATAAAGCCGCCGCTGAGGTTTCTGGATTTAAAACCGTTTTGAACCAAAATTCTGTGACCCAGATACCCCCGAAAGCCTACCGCACAAAAGGGAATATACGTCTTTTGCTTATCGAGTTCGGATAGTCTGGCTCGTAGTTCATCGATGGGAATATGCAAAGCGTCTGGCATCTTTCCGGCATATTTCAGCTCCAATTTGGTGCGAAGGTCGATTAAAATCGCATCATTTTTTTGAAGCGTGTCAAGTTCACTCCAATGGGTTATTTCCATATCCCCTTTGAGAATATTGGCAGCCACAAACCCGGAGATGTTGACAGGGTCTTTTGCCGATGAATACGGCGGTGCATAAGCCAGTTCCAACTCTTGCAGGTCATAGACGGTCATTTCCGCCCGAATGGCGGTGGCAAGGACATCGATTCTCTTGTCTACACCCTTTTTGCCCACGATTTGAGCGCCCAGCAATTTGCCGGTGCCCGGAGAAAAAAGGATTTTGATCGATGTTTGTGTGGCGCCCGGATAATAGCCGGCATGGGATCCGGAATGGGTGTAGGAAACAAGATAGGGAATATCGTGCTTTTTTAAAAATTTTTCGTTGGCCCCGGTAGATGCCGCGACCATATCGAAGACTTTTACCACCGAACTCCCCAGTGTCCCGGTAAAGATCGACTTCCTGCCCAACGCATTGTCTGCGGCAATGCGAGCCTGTTTATTGGCAGGGCCTGCCAGAGCGGTCAGAGTGGGAAAGCCCGTGACCAGATCTCTGACCTCGACCGCATCTCCCACGGCATAGATGTTGGGATCGGAAGATCTCATGGTGTCATCAACCGCAATGCCGCCCGTGGGGCCTATTTTCAGATCCGCCTGTTTGGCCAGTTTATTTTCGGGTCTGATTCCTACGGAAAGCAGCACCATGTCGCATTCAATATCGCGTCCTTTCTGCGTGGAGACTAAAATTCGATTGCCTGCTTTTGAAAATGATTTTACGCCGTTTTCAAGCTCCAGTTCTACGTTTTTGGCTTCTAGATGTTCATGAAGCAGGGACGCCATTTCATAGTCCAGGGGTGGCATCACCTGGTCGAGCATTTCCACGATCGTGGTTTTAACGCCTCGCTCGGTCAGGTTTTCGGCCATCTCCAAGCCGATAAAGCCGCCGCCCACCGCAACCGCACATCGTGGATTGCGCTCATCCACAATTTTTTTTATACGGTCCGAATCGGGTACGTTTCGAAGATGAAAAATATTATCCAGTTCAATGCCCTCCAGAGGCGGCTTGATGGGTTCGGCCCCGGGAGATAAGATCAGCTTATCATAATTTTCCCAGTACATTTTCCCCGTGGTGGTATTTTTTATCTCCACCGCTTTTTCTTTGGCGTTAATACCCACGACTTCGGAGAAGATCCGCACATCGATGTTATAGCGCTGTTTGAATTCCTCTGACGTGGCCAAAAGAAGGTCTTCTCGTTTTTCGATAACATTTCCAATGTAATAGGGAAGTCCGCAGTTGGCAAAGGAGATATATTCTCCCCGCTCAAACATGATAATTTCTGCATCTTCGCTCACTCTCCTGGCCCGAGCCGCTGCTGTAGCGCCTCCGGCAACGCCGCCGACGATAACCAATTTGACACACATATTTTTTTCCTCAAAAATAAAAACCGTTCGTAAATTCTGCAAGATGAAAAAATTTTAACCATTTTCATACAGGAGATGGCTTCTAGTTAGACTAAATTATTATGGCCGAAATCCAAAAAAAAGTAAACCTCAATCGAATGAAAGTCGAGGGGGCCCCATTTCCTTTGTAAATAAGGGATCACAGGAGACGACGAAGGTTTATCCCGCTTTATCAGCGGGACTTCGATCTTAATCATGCAGATATGGCGCATCCTCGACTTTCATTCGATTGATGTTATAGATATCCCTAAAACACCAGGAATATCAATATGTCACGGAGGCCCCCGCCTCGGCATCTTTGACAGTATTGTCTCAAATACTAATAGAGGAAAGCATGTTTTCAATACTTTTTTTTCTATAAAATCTAAAAAAAAAAGCTTTTACATATTGACTTTCTGATTTTGTTCCTGCATTTTAAAGGGGATCGAGGGTTATTAGGCATGCAATAACACTAAACAAAGGGGGGTAAGCAGATGACAAAAGCTGAATTGGTTGAAAAGATGGCTAAAGATGCAGGTGTGACAAAGGTTGTGGCCAAAGCGGCATTGGAATCATTTCTTGACGGTGTTACGAAAGGCCTGAAGAAAAGAAACAGTAAGGTGACTTTAGTCGGGTTTGGAACATTCAAGAAGGTTTATCGAAAAACCCGAATGGGACGTAATCCACAGACAGGTGAAAAGATCAAGATTAAGGGCAAAAATACCGTTACGTTTAAGCCGGGGAAAAATCTCAAATAAATAATTTAAGCGTAGAATTTTTTGTTGTCTTCTTCAGGGCAAATCCTTTTTCGGAGGGGATTAGCCTTAGGCGGTAAAGTTAGTACCTTATTCAGAATCGGTGAAATTGATGAGCCACTATTCCGCCCGCAATGCCTCGATGGGATCCAGGTTAGCCGCCCGGTGAGCGGGCAAAACCCCGGCCAGTAAACCGATAAGAGCTGCCAGGAATTCAGCCAGAACCACGTATAACCACGGGGTGTGGGTGGGAAGGGCCGGCACGAAGGCTCCGAGAAGCCATGCCCCGCCGCCGCCGATCATCAGACCGGCCAGACCCCCAATGCTCGCCAGCACAACGGCCTCGCCGATGAAAATGGAAAGGATCTGACCTCGACCCGCGCCGATGGCGCGAAGCAACCCGATCTCAGCCCTTCTTTCATTCACACTTATCGTCATAATCGTGAGAATTCCCACACCCCCAACCAAAAGTGAAATTCCTCCCAGAGCGCTCACTGCCAGGGTGAGGATGTTAAGTACGGAACCCAATACATCCAGCATCTGTTCCTGGGTGGTAATAGTGAAATCTTCAGCGCCGTGCCGATCTATGAGCAGTGCTTTGACTCTTTTAACAATTTCATCCAAGCTGCTGCCGGCGGCATAAAGAAGATCGATTTCCATGAGGCTTTCCCGATCGAACATGCCCAATGCTCTGTCCGTGGGGATGTAGACGGCATCATCCAGGTCGAATCCCAGCATCTGTCCTTTTGATTCCATAACGCCGATGACCCGGTAGCGCTCTCCGCCGATGCGGATGCGCCGGCCCAGGGGATTCAATGAGCCGAAAAGCTCATCTTTCACTGTACTGCCCAACACGGCAAAGGCGCGGGCGGTGCGGGGGTCGTCATCCGGGAGAAAACGGCCTATGGCTACCTTCATTTGCCAAACATTGGGCACCTGAAATCCCACACCGAAAACGTAAGTTCTCCTGCTGCGCTTCCCGAATTCCACCGGTGCGTTTCCCTGAACAAAGGGAACCACACCGAGGATCTTGGGACTTCGCCCAAGAGCCAGCGCGTCATCAATGCTCAAGGGGCGGACATTGCTGATAATGGCTCCTGACATGCCAGCGGTCGTAGTTTTACCGGGCGAGACAGCGATAAGGTTGGTACCGAATTGAGTGAATTCTGAGAGAACGAATTTGTGGATGCCTTCACCGATGGAGGTGAGCAGCACCACTGAGGCGATACCCACGGCAATGCCCAGGGCGGTAAGAAAACTGCGCATCCTTTGGCTGGATAAAGCGGCTATGGCCAGTTTTGCGGAGTCGTTGATTAACATAATTAAGGTCTTTAATTCATCTGCGAGATAAGGCCTGCACCGGGTCAAGCCTTGCCGCCCGTCTTGCGGGCAGTACTCCGAATACCAGACCCGTCAGGAGCGCAACAGAGACAGCCGCTACCAGGGCCCAGATGGGAGCCGTAATCGGAAACCTGGGAAACGCGTGGGCGAGACCCCAGTTCCCCAAAAATGCCAGAATGACTCCGAAACCGGCACCAATGAGAGAGAGAATGGCGGATTCCGCCAGGAAAAGCGCAAGGATGTGAGACCCCCGAGCGCCGATGGCCTTGAGAAGTCCAATTTCTGTGGTACGCTGTGAAACAGCGATCAGCATAACGTTCATTATCAGAATACCGGCAACGGATAGGCTGATGGCGGCGATGCCCGCGACACTCAGGGTCATCGCCACAAGAATCCGGTCAAATGTGGAAAGCAGGGCATCCTGGGTAATGACCGTAACGTCGTCTTCACCTTCATGCCGCTCTCGGATGGTGGCTAATACGGCTTTCTTGGCCTTGGGAATGGCCTCGCGGCCGTTGGCCTGCAACAAGATTCGAAAAAGCGCGGAGGTATTGAACAGGGCCTGCGCAGAGGCCACGGGAACAACCACCACGTCCCCCATATCCAATCCCAGAGATTGACCTTTTTTGGCCAGTACACCGATGACCCGAAAGCGGCGGTCGCCGATACGAACCCATTCGCCCAGGGCGGATTGATTCCCAAAGAGTTCTTTTTTGAGTTTGTATCCCATAACGCACACCGCCAATCCCCTTGAAGGGTCACCGGTGGGGATGAACCTTCCCTGGGCCATCGAAAGATGGCGGATTTCAAAAAGCTCAGCAGTGGAACCGAGAACGCTGACTTCCCGGTCTCGATGCTTCCAGGAGACCGGGGCGGATCCCACGGTGATCGGTGCCATACGGCGGATACTGGAACTTCGGGTGAGAGACAGCGCGTCTTCCAACGTAAGGTCTCGAGGGGTTTCTCCCAGCAGCGGGGGAGGGCCGCCGGTTGTTTCAGACCGACCCGGTAAAACAATTAAAAGGTAGGTGCCCAGAGAGGTAAACTCGTCGGTTACAAAACGGCGTGCGCCTTCTCCCAACGCGGTAAGAAGAATAACCGAGGCCACACCGATGGCCATGGCAAGAATCATTAAAAGCGTTCGGGTCGGATAGCCCGACAGCGCTTTCCAACTGAATTGAATGACATCCCCAGATTTCATTTTCTCATGAATCTCCGGTATCCCTTGAGATCTTTCCGTCTACCAGCTGCACTCTCCGGGAAGCCCGCTTACCTAAATCGGGATCATGAGTTACCATAATCAGAGTTATGCCTTTCGTGTGAAGGTCTTCAAGTATTTGGATGACTTCAATTCCCGAGGTTCGGTCCAGATTGCCGGTGGGCTCATCAGCAAGAATAATATCCGGTTGCATAATGGTGGCCCGAGCAATGGCAACGCGCTGACGCTGACCGCCGGATAACTGGTCCGGACGATGTTTTGTACGGTTGCTGAGGCCCAGGGAAGACAGGGCCGCCTGGACGCGGGATTTCCTTTCAGCAGGATCTACGCCGGCAAGAATCATGGGCAATTCCACGTTTTCTGCAGAAGTAAGGCGGGGTACCAGATGGAAGAACTGAAAGACAAAACCAATCTTATGGCGACGCACCGATGCCTGCTGATCGTCGGTCAACTCAGTTGTGTCAAGGTCTGACAAGCTGTAGACTCCCTTGTTCGGTCTGTCCAAGAGACCAATAATATTGAGCAGTGTCGATTTTCCTGATCCCGAAGGGCCCATGATAGCGACATATTCCCCTTGATGGACGGTAATATTCACGTTGTTGAGTGCGCGAACCGTTTCGTCACCCACCAGAAATTTCCTCTCAATGTCGGTTAAATGAATCATTGCTCCTCTTCAGATAAAACCGCCTTGGCGCCGTCTTTCATTCCCACACGATCCACATTGACCACCACCAGTTCGTCCGGTTTCAGACCGGAAATGACCTCGGTATAGTACCAATTGGAAATTCCGCTTTTAAAAGTGCGTTCCCTGATTACTTTAGTATCAGGAAGATAAACAAGTACTCGATTTCCCTCCAGCACGGCCTCGGTGGGGATGCGCAGCGTGCTCTCACGAACATCCAATATGATCTCGACATCCGCGCTATAACCTGCCAGCAGTTGCCGGATGTCACCGGGTATGGTGAATTTCACCTCCACGTCCACGGTTCGAGCCTGTTTTTCACGATCCAGAACATAGGGAGCAATCCGGCGGACCTTGCCTGCAAATCGGCGATCGCCGAAGGCATCCAGGGTCACCCGGGAATTCATACC
>JAFDHQ010000099.1 GCA_019308685.1 Deltaproteobacteria bacterium | reverse complement strand
CATTGATCACCTGATGGCTTCTATTGATCATGTGGGGGTGTTAAACCCTCCGTTGTTAATAGAAAAAAAATCAGGGTATAAAATTGTGTGCGGTTTTCGCAGAATTGAAGCCTGCTGGCGGCTGGGTTGGAGTGATGTTGAAGCCAGGATACTGGATTCTGATACAAAAAGGCTTGAATGTATAAAGTACGCCATTACTGACAACTCTCTTCAAAGGCCGCTTAACCTGATTGAACAATCAAGATCCATTACTGACAACTCTCTTCAAAGGCCGCTTAACCTGATTGAACAATCAAGATCGATTCACCTGCTTTACGGCTTTTTTAAAGATGTTAGCGCGTTGGGCAAATCACTGTCGGTCATGGGTTTGCCCGACAATCCATCGATTATTAAAAAAATTAAAGAACTCTATCATCTTTCCAAATTTGTTCAAAGCGGCATTCTTTCAAATACCATTTCTCTGGCCATGGCTTTGGAACTCGGACGGCTGCAACCAGAGGCCGGAGAATGTCTTGCAAAACTTTTTCAAACACTTTCGATAAGCCTGAATAAACAAAGGGAAATACTAAGATTGGTTAAAGAGATTTCACTTCGCGAAGATATTTCCATGCTGAAAGTGGTAGAAAATGATAATTTGCAAAAGATCTTGACGAATAAAAACCTTGATAGAAATCAAAAGATCCGAGAGATAAGAGTCTACTTAAAACAGCGACGCTTTCCCGTTATAACCACCGCTGAAAAAGAGTTTGAAAAACACGTAAAAAAACTTAAGCTCGGAAGCGGAACAAAACTTATTCCTCCAGATAATTTTGAAGGTACTACTTATACTCTGAAATTATTCTTTAAAAATTTAATTGAATTCAAAGAGCGTAAAGCAAGTGTTGATGCGCTTATCACGAACCCCTTCCTTAATAAAATACTCGACAGGCTAATTTGATAGTATAGGAATTTCCTTTTTTGGACACAGATGAACACAGATTATCAAGATTCTTAAATTGCAAAATAACAATATTATCTGTGTATATCTGCGAAAATCTGCGTCCTATTTAACTTGATACCATGTTTTTAAAATTTGACATTCGATATTTTTACCATATATAGTGTACCTACCTGTTTAAAACTACAATATATTGTAAAAAAAGGTTAATATGGCTATTTTAGGAAATATCTTGGTTAAGTTTATAAAATGACAATATCAAATAATTAATTTATTTTCAATTGGTTATGGTATTTGGTTTCGCGGGTACCAGAAAACCGACGCTCGATAATGAAGAAAAAATGAATATATTTACTTGACTAAATCAAAAGCACCATTTATATAGTGTTTAATTAAATAAATATGGTTCAGCAACTATGGGAATAAAAGAGAGGAAAGAAAGAGAAAAAGAAAGAAGAAGGCAACAGATCATGGTTGCTGCGAAAAGAGTTTTTTCTGTAAAAAACTTCAACAAGGCGACCATGGAAGATATTGCCAGGGAAGCGGAACTTAGCCCCGGTACTATCTATCTTTATTTCAAAAACAAAGAAGAGTTGTTTGCCTCTCTTTCCCTGAGAATTCTCCATTATATGAATATCCGGTTGGAACAGGTTCATAACGAAAATTTTCAAGAACCTGAAGAGAAAATGAAGGCTTTGAAGCAAGCCCTGTATGAAGTCTACGAATTTGATCCGATTGTTCTCATTAACATGTTCCATCTTCAGTCAAGTGAAACCCTAAGAAATTTATCGCCCCATCTACTTTCAGAAATTAAAGACCTGTCTCGAAGTTCATTCCGTTCCATGTCCAAAATATTTGAAGAAGGAATAAAAAAAGGAGATTTTATCGACAGGCATCCGGTGGCGCTGGCCGACATTGTTTGGGCGTTGTTTTCAGGGATTGTTTTGTGGGAGGAAAGTAAACGGTTGATCGACAGCAAAAAGGACTTTTTGAAATCGACGCTTGAAATTGCATTTGAAATCTTTAGACGAGGCATAAAAACATACCCTGACTCTATTAATTCCGTGCAGACACTAAATAATTTTGTTTATAATGATTAGGTTGCAATAGAATGAATCATTATTTTAACACATAGCCGGAAAGGAGGTGATAAAACAGAGTTGCTATGGAGAAAAGGTAACGACTTGATCGTGCTGAACAATTATCATCAGCACGATTTCCTTTCTTACATGGCAATGGTTTCTAGCAACCGGAGATGTTGAGGATGGTTTGATACCGCAATGCCCCATGCTCCGGTAATTAACCGTAATATTTAAAATCTAAGGAGGTGTACTAATGCCAAAGTATGCCAAAGGGTATAATCAACCGGTAGATCGTATTCCCGGACGAGGATGGGCCGTAATTTTATCCGGAACGACCATCAACTTATGTCTGGGGTGTCTGTACGCATGGTCAGTCTGGCTCAAGTACTTAACAAACGAAGCATACATGGTGGCCCACGGATGGCCGGGCGCCCTCACCGCCGAGCAGGCCTCTAACCCCAAGTCATTGTGTATTTTAATTTTCGCACTGCTCATGATTCCCGGTGGGAAGATCCAGGATAAATACGGCCCCTCCGTTGCCGGATCAATCGGAGCCGTATTCATGGGACTGGGTATGATCATTGCGGGTGTCGCCCACTCTTATGCTGGAATCCTATGGGGCTTCGGTGTGGGCGGCGGTATCGCAATGGGTGTGGCTTACGCCGCTCCGGTACCTGCAACAAGGAAATGGGTCGGCCCGCATCAGGTGGGTGTCATGATCGGAATTACGGTCTCAGGATACGGCGGCGCGGCTTTTTACGTGGCGCCGCTCATCAAGTGGCTGATTACGAGTTACTCTCTCTCGTTCTCATTCCTGGTGCTGGGTGTCGCCTACTTTATCGTCATCGGTGTTGCGGCCCAGATACTGGCATGGCCTGAAGAGGGCTATGTACCTCCTCAACCGCCTGAGACGGAAGCGACTAAAAAAGCAGCGGCATCTGTGGTTGACTGGACCGCCGGGGAGATGGCGGGGACCTGGCAGTTCTATGCCCTGATCGCCCTGTTTTGCCTTAACACACAGGCAGGTCTTCTCATCATCGGCCACGCCGCCAAAATTGTAAAACCCTTTCTGGAACAGGGATTTATTTTGGTGGCTGCAGGTGGTTTTATGAACGCTGCGGGACGGATCGGAACAGGTAAATACTCGGATATCATCGGCAGGGACAGGGCATACATGCTCAATGCCTCTGCCGCTGCTCTCTGTATGTTCGCGCTGCCTGCAATTATTGCGGCTAAGTCGCTTTTCTTGGCGTTTGCTGCATGCATGATCGCCTACTGGGTTTATGGCGGCGGCCTTTCCCTGATACCTTCTTACACCGCCGACTTCTTTGGCCCCAAAAACCTGGGCTTCAACTACGGTCTTGTGTTCATCGGCTGGGGTCTGGGAGCATTCATGCCCAAGCTGGCCGGACATATCCGGGACGTGACCGGGTCTTACGATAATGCCTTCTATGTTGCGGGCGTTTTGCTTATTGCTGCTGTGCTTCTTGCACTTGTCACAAAAAAACCTGTAAAGAGAGGAGCATAGCGCTCCACAGATTTAGATTAACCATTAACTGAAAAGGCGGGAAGGGGCAACCTTTCCCGCCTTTTTTACCTATTGTTTTTTAGTGTGCATCCATGTCCTTTGGGCCCGGATTTTTACTAATGGTAGGATGCGAACCTGGCAACACCCTCAAGAACCGGAGCAATTATTTCCCTTAAAAAAGGAGTTCCGGAAAAACGATCCATAAGCACAAGACCCAGTATTATAAAAGGTCCAAACCTGGAGAATAACTTCCAGACTCGCTCTTCAGGCACCACCAGGTAGATCAGCCTCGAGCCGGCAAGCGGGGGAATGGGAAGGACATGGTAAGCAGTGGCGGCAACACTCAGGTTGAGCATTACATCGATAACACGGTCTGTCCATAGGAAATATTTGATGTAAGCTGCGGACATTGCAAGGGTGAGGTTTGCAAAGGGGGCGATTAGAGATATGATGCACCAACCCAGCTTCTGTTTCTTGAACTTGATTTTTTGATCGTCCAACTGCCTGCCCCATCCGAAACCTCCCAGAAAAAAGACGATGGTACCCACAATATCAAGGTTGGTTATGGGGTTGAAATCCATACCTTCATCACGGCGCGGGTGGGCGAAGCTAAACGCAAAAAAGCGTGTGAAACCTGAGCTAAAGGTTGCAATGACAAGTATGGCCACACAATAGTAGAGAATTTCTTCTGCATCAAAGCTTTTTAAAGGCAATTCAAATCCTCCAATTTTTTAATTTGATATCAAGGGGAAGAGAAAGTGTTTTAGTGTTATCGTTAAAAAAATAAAAATATAGAAAAATAAGGATAGGGTGTCAAACGAAAATCCGAGTTTTAATTTTCTGTATTGGCATTTAAAATTAAATGGAATGAAACAAAGACAGGAAAAGAGGGTTGTTTTAATTATCGATAATGATCGGGACGGGGCCGCGAAGCTAAAGAACCTTCTTGATGAAAACGCTTACCAGGTCTATACCGCCGGAACTCTGAAAGAAGCACGGAGGCTTGCAGAGGAGAAAAGCGTAATTGTGGCCCTTTTGGCCATGGGGCGTTCAGATCTCGACCCAGAGTGGATCATAAAAAACTTGAAACGGACAAAGGATGATGTACAAATACCGGTAATCGTTATTCTGGAAAGCTTTGTGGAAGACCTTGTTGCCTCGGCTTTAAAGGCCGGGGCAGTTGACTACCTCGCTTGGCCCGTGGATTCTCAGGAGCTTGTAAGAAGGATGGGACTCTACGCCCGACTTAAAGCGGACCACCGCTCAGTGGCCCACCGCCGTAAGGGATATCTGAAAGGACTTCTGAGCAGACTTTCGGAGGAGGTTCATTCCCTGTTTAACGCCACCGATCTTCTGGGGCAACGGTACGAGAAGGTGGACAGGTTGGGGATAGGGAGTTTTGGCGAAGTCTGGAAAGTGAGGGACATAAAAAAGGACCCTCCCGATAGTTATGTAGCCAAGATTCCTCTGAACAAAAAGTTAAACGCCAAGATCGAAAAGGAGGCCCGTATACTGAAGAATTTAGCCGGCCATGCTGGTGTACCCGAGATTCATGAGGTTATAGAAGAAAAGAACAAAATAATACTGATTCAGGAGTTTGTTTTTGGAAAAACCCTTTTCGAGGTGATTGAGCGGGAACTCGAAGAGACGGAAGTAGAGTCAGTTATGATTCAGCTCATTCATGTCGTGGCTCACGCACACGACATAGGGATCATCCACCGAGATATAAAACCGGGAAACATAATCGTGAAGCCGGACGGTACCATAAAACTTCTGGACTACGGCGCGGCCAAAGAGCTCAAGGACAAAGAGATATCCAATACTGTTACGGGATCCCGGCCGTTCATGTCTCCGGAGCAGATTATGGGCAAAAGCCAGAGGCGCTCGGATGTATGGGCCCTTGGAGTGGTCATGTACGTACTTTACACAGGGATGTTTCCTTTCTATCACGACGTGGAGAAAGTACTCATGGACATGATCCTTGAAGTGCCACCGTCTCCACCCAGCAAATTCAACCAAGAATTAGATCCGGAAATCGAGCGCATCATCTTAAAATGTCTGCAAAAAAAACCTGAAAATCGCTACCCTGACGCCAGAGCATTGCAGAACGATATAACCGGCTCTTTCCCCAATTACGGAAAAAATATTTTACCCCTCTACTAAATCCGGTTCGCGTGTACGGCCACATCCATCACCATGATCACAATATCCAGATTCTCACCGTGTCGGTCTTTCATGAGGCCCTCTATCACCGCCCTGGGGCTGAACCCTGCTTTCTTGAACATCGCCAGTGCGCCGTGAGCTCTCAGCGGGAACTCCACCATGAGTTTCTCCAGCCCGAACTCATGGGACAGGTCCACAAGCTCATTGATCATCAGAGTCCCCAGTCCCTTTCCGTGGAACTCAGTGTCCACAACTATTCTGAGAGTTCCCAGATGTTTTCGCCAACCGTAGCCTACCCGGTGAAGGGTCGCGTTGGCCACAACTTTGTCGCCTTTAAAGGCCAAAAGAGGAAATACTCGATCATAATTCAGGTGGTCGAACCATTGATCAAGCACTTTTGGGTTGGTGACGTCGTTTCTAACATACTGAAGTACCGATGGAGTCATCCGGTTAAAAAAATCTCCAACCGGCTCACGGTCGTTCCGGGTCATTGGCCTTAAAATTACTTCTGTGCCGTCCTTGAGCTTTCCCGTTTTGGTTAAATCTTGTAATTTTGTCATAAAAGTCCTCCCTAACCCGGATAAACCGGAAATAACAAATCACAAGCATCAAATCTCAAATAAATTTCAAACTACAAGCTCCAAATTCTAAATAAGATCCACAGCCAATCGTTTGTTATTTGTTTTTTTGGTCATTGAGATTTGTTTGTTATTTATTTTTTGTTATTTGTTTTTTTTTGACATAAAAACACAAGAAATCAGAGTTTAAGTACTAATATCTAAATATTGCCCTCTCAAGTTCCATGCACAAGCCTTTCTGCGAAGAGCTCGGGAAGATTCGCATTCATTATTTTTTTTATCGTTTCTGACAGATCATACTCCACCAGCCGGAATCTTAATGTATTCTCTTGGGTGTCAAAGATGAAATATGAGGATCTGGGATCACCGTTTCGAGGCTGGCCCACACTCCCGGGATTCAGAAGGTAAAAACCATCTTCATTTAGCTTGACAGTTCCGTCTAATGGAATTTCAACGGACGCTACCTTTCCTCGAACATCCATGTACCAGATCTTCCTTTTATGGGTATGACCAAAAAGGCAGACTTTAGCCTTGCCCCAGAATCCCTTTTTCATCTTTTTTAAAATGGCTCTCGCCTGGAAAGGGAGTTCGATGTAGCTGTTCGTACTTTCAGGGGAGCCGTGGCAGGCTAAAGCGTAAGTAAAACGACAATTTAGTGGCAGACTATGCAAAGACAACATATTATTTTTGCTAAGGACGCTTCTTGTCCAAAGGATAGCCTTTCGAGCAAAAATGTTGAAGCTCTCGGCGAGGCTCAGATCGTACGCCGCCTGATCATGGTTGCCTTGAATGGATTGCATCCCGATATCGCTGGCCAGTTCCACACACTCGTTTGGACTGGCATTATACCCTACCAGGTCGCCCAGGTTCAGGATTCTGTCCGTTCGGTGTTCAAGGTCGCTGACCACCGCCTGAAAAGCTTCAATATTCGCATGAATATCCGAAAGAACTGCTACCCGCATGATCAGTCATTCCAAGAGACCTTTGCAAAACGCCCCTTTTTGCCCAATCCCGGCGTCAGGCTCAAATTTTAATCCTCGAAATACTACCAGTATTCCTGTGGTTAAAATTTTCGCCTTCCTTGGCCTTGAACAAAAATGAACATTTTTCAAAGGTCTCTCCAATTAAGTACTAAGTATCTAAAAGCTCTTTAAATTTATTTTTCAGCCACCGGTTTACAATATCCCCGACAAACCGACGCCCGATAATGGGAAGCAACACTAAGGCGTAAAAATAATAATCCCGGGACTTAAAAAAGGTCAAAACAACAATCAGACTGACCATTACCAAGGCGATCACTACGTTTGAAGCCAATCCTGTGAGATCGTTGAGCTTAGCAGACATATATTCCTTCAGTTCGGACTCATACAATAGTACTTTTTTTCCTTTTCTTTGCATTCTCAGGATCATTCTTTTCAAAGTCTCCTGCTTTAGTTTGAGACCTTTACAAAGGTCTCAGTTATTGGTGATATCATTAACGGCCCACATAAGGAAAGTTACGGAAAAGTCTGGACGGATGATTTTAAATATTAATAGTCAGTATCAATAGCCTGGCGGGGTGTCAAGAGCTGTTCAGCGGTTTTCCAGGGAAACGCATTTGATTTCGGTGCAACTCGGGATTAAGGATGCTCAAGCATAAGTTTAGTCGGTTGGAAAGAGATACACGCCGTGGTGGAGCGTTCTGCCTGTATTGGGATTCAAAGGCGTTTGCCCTGTGCCGATCTGTTTTCATGCTTGACTCGTTATGTATTTTTCATTACATTCCGTTTAAAGGAGCCGTATATAATAACAACTATTCCATTGTTAATTTCTAAACTTTATATCGATCGGCAAGTGGCACAGTTGCCACAAGTGGCTTCCATCCGAAGCCGAATAGATGCGCCTGTCGTAGTGGTTCAAAACGTGCAAGAGGTTTATGATTCGCTTGCATTGTCAGATGATCCCATACAAAAAGGAAAAACGGTCCTTTTTCTTACCCGAAACAAGGGCGCTTTTATCAAGAAATGTCCGGGCACCCGTGCTTACCGGTGTTGCAACTATCAAATTCTGCATATCGGCACCTTTTGCACCATGGACTGCTCCTATTGCATTCTGCAGACATACTTTCATCCTCCGGTACTCCAGTATTTTGTCAACCATGATGACCTTTTTTCAGAATTAGACAATCTGTTTTTGAAAAAAAACATCACTCGAATAGGGACCGGAGAATTTACAGACAGTATGATCTGGGAAATGTGGACGGACCTTTCAAACCAATTGGTTTCAAAGTTTTCAGAGCAATTCCATACCGTGCTGGAACTCAAGACAAAGACAACGGCTATTGACGGGCTGAAACGTCTGGGTCACAATCGTAAGACCATCGTTGCATGGTCTTTGAATACGGATCGTGTGATTAGAAATGAAGAGTTCCATACGGCATCACTCTCCGAAAGACTCCGGGCTGCTGCAAAATGCGAATCTTGGGGATACCCCCTTGGTTTCCATTTTGATCCAATGTTTATCTATGATGGGTGTGAAAAAGAATACAGAGAGGTTGTTGAAAGGCTGTTTTCCCATGTATCATCAAAGAATATCGTATGGATCAGCATCGGCACCTTTCGTTTCATGCCGTCTCTAAAATCTATCATACAAAAACGATTTCCCGAATCAAAGATAATTTACGGAGAATTCATACCCGGTCTGGATGGAAAAATGCGCTATTTTAAGCCGTTGCGGATTGAGCTTTATCGTAAAATGATTTCCTGGATAAGGAAATACGATCCCGAGATCGTAATCTATTTTTGCATGGAAGATGATGAGGTGTGGCAAAAATCCATGGGATTTATTCCGCAAGACCGCGGCGGTCTGCCGAAAATGCTTGATACAAGTGCTGTCAGCGTTTGTGGATTGGATGTGGGTTGATTGTGCGATACTATCTGTTTTATTTGTTTGTATTTTTCTTAAGTTTTTTTTTATCCGGCAGACCGTTATTCGCCCATGAATGGTTTCATGTAAAATGGGTTAATGACGGGGATACCATTGTGCTGGCAGATGGTCGACATGTCCGTTACATCGGAATAAATTCACCTGAAATTGACCATGAAAATAATAAAGCCGAACTTTTCGGATATGAAGCAAAAAAATATAACAAAACGCTTGTGTTATCCAAAATGGTTCGCCTGGAGTTTGACAAAGAAACCCATGACCGCTATGGTCGCACACTGGCTTACGTGTTTTTAGGCAATGGGGAGGCAATGGGGTGTTTGTAAATAACGCTATGATAGAACAGGGATATGCTTATTGTTTGTCCCGCAGACCGAACATTAAATATGATCAGGTGTTACTGCGATCCCAGCGGGATGCACTGTCGGCCGGACGGGGGATATGGAGGTGCTGGCAAGAAAAAAAGGGGAGGTATTGGGGAAATAGAAGATCAAAACGGTTTCATTATACTACATGTCCATTTGGAAAAAAGATTTCCAGAGAGAATAAAATTATTTTTTTTCGCATACGGGATGCATTCTGGGCTGGGTATGCTCCTTGCAAAAAATGTATGGCCGGGGGGAGG
>JAFDHQ010000281.1 GCA_019308685.1 Deltaproteobacteria bacterium | reverse complement strand
CCCAAACCTGTCAACAAAGTGCCCGGGAGAAAAAGGCAAACGCCCACAGTATAAATCATCATATATACCACTGGTGCCCATAAACCGGCGGTTTCAAGGAAACGGCTCAAAGCTTCGGCCGTAAGATAATTCTTGACCGGGGTAAAACGGATAAAGAAAATGGCTCCGATAATAAAGGCTGCGAAAATAATCGCCTTAAGGACCGCTTTCGATGTTTTTTTTGTTGGTTGTTGTAAGGTTTCTTCCATTTTCCTGCTCCTTTTAAGCGAATACCCCTTGAATGCATACAACGCTAAAACCCTATTCCGGATTAGTGAAGTTGTGTCTATAAGTTTTTTTATTACCTGGATTTTGCACAAGTCGGAGGCTTTCATATGCAAGGCAGTTAAGGGCGAAGTCATAGTGAACTATTACGAGTTCTTAATAACGCAGCAGATGGAAGCCTCCGGCTTGCCCTTTGGGTGAAAATTAATGAATTAAAAAAATCATCATGCCATATACCATTTGGGTAAAACGTATTATTACACGATTTTATATAAACCCGGTTCAGATACGTAAAGTAAAGATTCTCATTAATTTTCATGCAAAATTCAGGTATTAACTTATTGTCGCGTAAATCCTTAATGCCTTACAAGAAATAAGTTTTATTTTTGAACTTTTTAGCGGCTTTTTGAAGAAAGGGAATACAGTGATTAAGATTTGAAATATCAGAATCCAAGTAAATGTATGAACTGAAACAGATCTTAAGAAATAAATGTAATATCAAACGGTTAATTTCGGTTATGCTGACGACGACTTCAAGGCCTGCCGAATCCGTTCACGAGCATCCGGAAGCAGAACAACGGTAGGGTCCAGAAAGTCTTCAGCCATTTGGGGGCTCCGGCTAAATTCTCTCATCAACAGTAACTGACGCCGAAAGCGGGTACAGTACTTGCACATCAAAAGATGCATCCGGATCAGCATCCGTTGATAAAGCGGAAGCCTGTGGTCCATGGATTCGGATACCCGACGTGATACCTCTTTACAATTGAACATCCAGTGAGACATTATCTGTTTTATTCCTTAGGGTTCGCGCAAAAATAACTTCGCAGAATTGGCGCTCAGATTTGGTCCAGCTATTTCGAGGATTTTGCGAGTGAGGTATCAGCCAAAGATGGGCTGAAGCTGAGATGTAAAAATGTGAAGTTATTTTTGCGCGAACCCTTAGTGTTATTAAACCAGAATGTTTCAAGGCAGCGTCTCAGATACGCTCTTGCCCTGTAGAGCATTACCCAACTATTAGTTGAAGAAACCTGCAAAGCATTACAGATTTCTTTGTTACTGAGACCTTCCATTTCCCTGAGCATGAACACTTTGGACAGCCGGCCGGGAAGTTCTGACAGACACTTGAAAAACGTATCCATAAATTCATGTTGTTCGTATATTTTCGAAGGATTATCGTCCCATTCGCTTGGCGGAATTTTCCAGCTTCCGTTATTATGAAAAAACTTTTCAACGGTTTGGGTTACCGTATCGATATCGTCTATGGCTTTTTCCCGGTTCTTTTTCCTCAGATAGTCCACAATTTTGTGCTTGAGAATGGCCGAAAGCCAAGTCTTAACGGCGGATTGACCATTGAAGCTTTTACGTCCCTGCAAAGCCGCCAGGAAGGTCTCCTGCACCAAGTCCTCAGCCACAGCCTGATCTTTGATACGTGCCAGCGCAAACCGGTACAGGTAATCTCCATATTGATCGACCCAGGTTTCCGGGTCAAGGTTAGGATCTGCTGATGAAATTTCTTCCGTTATTTGTGTCATTTACTTCTAATCTTATAGAATAAATGGAAAAGATTGACAAAAAAAGAAGGGTTAATTGCATATTTTCGAGTTTACTATACAGTAGCAATATTTAATGAATTTAGCAAATTGATGAGTGAAAAACAACCAAATGTCGAATAGGATAGGATCCCGATTCGCAATAATATAATAACAGTTGAAATGACCGGCACTAAAATTTACGCTACCTTGTTCAAGGTTTTTCATGAATTATTTCTCCAGACAGCAATGACGCCGTCTCTCTATCCAGAAGCCAGGTCAATTCTCCGTCTAAGGTATATATCTTTTGAACCGGCAATTGGGCTTTAGGGTTTTCAAATACGGTCTTTAGGGTTGCGGCCTTTTCTTTTCCGGAAATTAAAAAGATAATTTGTTTGGCTCGATTCAGTACCGGCAATGTTAGGGTCAAGCGGTTTACATTGGGATGGCCTCCTTTAACGGCCACCACCATTCTTTTCGTCTCATCTACCGTCCTGTGGCCGGGAAAAAGAGAGGCCGTGTGGCCATCGGTTCCCATACCCAGTAATATCAAGTCAAAGATAGGAACCTGGCCATCTTCCAAATGAAAAAAATCTATAAGTGCTTTCTGGTATTTCAGGGCGCCTTGTTTCGGTGGCAACTCGCCGGGCATGGGATAGACCTGGGCTTCAGGAACCGGAACCCTGTTGAGGAAGTCGTTTTTGGCCGCACCGTAATTGCTGGCCGGGTCATTTTCAGGAACGCACCGCTCATCTGCCCAGAAGATATATGTCTTATTCCATGGAATTGCCGAACCACAGGGTTCTTCGGCCAGCATCCTGTACATCCGTCTGGGTGTGGTGCCGCCGGAAATGGCCACCACAAAACGCCCCCGGCGGTCAATGCTCTCTTTAGCCGTCTGATGGAATAGGGACGTCGCTTTTTGTGCCAGCATTGCTGCATTTTCTTTGACAATGATTCTCTGATTGTCTGTCATGGTCCCCAACTTCCGGATTCATAAAAATGAAGCATTTCTGCCCGGTTGCCACAGGTTTCGCACTCATTTAATATGG
>JAFDHQ010000098.1 GCA_019308685.1 Deltaproteobacteria bacterium | reverse complement strand
CAAAATCCTCGAAATAGCTCGCTATTCCTGTGGTTTTGCTCTTTCGGATCAGCCAAATCTGGACCAAATCTGAGCGCCAATTCTGCGAAGTTATTTTTGCGCGAACCCTAAGCAATTTCTTGCCACAAAAAACACAAAAATAATTACTAATCGCCTAAAATACGGTACAACCGTTTTCCTAAAATAGTGCGTTAACAAACCGGACGGCATCAAATTCCTGCAAATCCTCAAGGGCTTCACCGATGCTGATATATTTTAAGGGGATTTCAAGCATACGGCATATGCTGACAACGATTCCGCCCTTGGCGGTTCCATCGAGTTTTGTAAGGACGATTCCAGTGACGTCAAGGGCATCATTAAACAGCTCGGCCTGTGAAATGGCGTTCTGGCCGGTTGTGGCATCGAGAACCAGAAGGATTTCATGAGGGGCTTCAGGAAGTTTCTTTGAAAGGGTGCGCTTTATTTTTTTAAGTTCTTCCATCAAATTTTTTCTGGTGTGAATCCTCCCGGCAGTATCTATAAGCACCACATCCGCACCTCTTGCCATGGCCGCTTCAATTCCGTCATAAGCAACGGCAGCGGGGTCGGACATTTCCTGATGTTTTACAAAATCTGCACCTGCTCTTTGAGCCCATATCCCGAGCTGTTCGATGGCCGCCGCCCGAAACGTGTCGGCGGCAGCGATGATAACCCTTTTCCCCGAAGCCGCAAATTTTGCCGCTAGCTTCCCGATGGTCGTTGTTTTACCCACGCCGTTTACGCCGATGACCATTATGACATGAGGGCTGGTGGTGATTTTTTTTGGGGAAGGTTTTTCCGAATTCAGTACCGCAAGTATTTTTTCTTTAAGCGCGGTTTTGAGCTGATCCGCGCCGGATATTTCTGAAGATCTTTTTGAAATACTTTGTATAAGATCCATGGCAGTCCGGACACCAATGTCCGAAGTGATGAGAAGTTCTTCAAGTTCTTCCATCAGTTCATCGTCAATTTTCCGGTTGCCTGCAAGCAGTTCGTTAATATCTGTTGTAAGAACTGTACGGGTTTTCGAAAGGCCCTTTTTCAAGCGGTTTAAAAAACCGGTCGATTTTTCTTGACCTTCCTCCATTAAGGAAGGCGGAATGGTATGGTCTTGAGTTTTGGTTTCGGCTTGAGATGCTTCCCGGGCAGGAACCGTTTCCTTATGCTTTGCATCTTTGTTCTTTTTAAACCAGGTGAATGCCATAACCCAATTTATCCTTCCGCCTTCTGAAGGTTTACCGAAACAATCTTGGAAACCCCCTTTTTTTCCATAGTGATTCCGAATAGAGTATCGGCAAATTCCATGGTCCTTTTATTATGGGTGATCATAATTATTTGAGATTTATCTCCGATAATCTGAAGCAGATCATTAAAGCGAAAAACATTGGTTTCATCAAGAGACGCATCAATTTCATCCATGAGGCAGAAACATGCCGGTTTAATTAAAAAGATGGAAAAGATCAATGCGATGGCTGAGAGTGCTTTTTCTCCCCCGGAAAGAAGGCTCATTCTGGTTAGTTTTTTCCCCGGAGGATGAATCATGAACTCTACACCGGTTTCAAGGGGATTGTCCGGTTCCGTCATGATGAGTTTGGCGGAGCCGCCTTCGAAAAGACGGGGAAACACCTCATTCAATTTGGTATTGATCTCATCGAAGGTCTTGATAAATCGTTTCTGTGTGATTCGGTTTATCTTCTTGACCACTTTATGAAGGTCGTCGATGGCTTTTACAAGATCGTCGCGCTGTTCATTCAGAAACTCAAAACGGTCTTTGAGTTGTTCATATTCCTTTATGGCTCCGAGATTGACATCTTCGATATTTGCAATTTTTTTTCTGAGCCGAAGAAGTTTGTCTTCCATATCATCTATGGATATGTCCGGGGAATTTGCCGTATGGTCAAATTCCGATTTAAACACCGATAACGGACTGTGATAAGTTTCTTCCA
Organism: Deltaproteobacteria bacterium; assembly: GCA_019308685.1. Lineage (GTDB taxonomy): Bacteria > Desulfobacterota > Desulfobacteria > Desulfobacterales > UBA11574 > S5133MH16. The sequence goes on along the minus strand of JAFDHQ010000098.1, from coordinate 12,713 downwards.
GGCGGTTGGCGATGTTATCCCTTTTAATGCGCCGCTCTGATTGTTCCAGCTCGAGCAAGCGAATTTTTTGCACGGTTTTTTCCCGCCGGGTCTGTATGTCCGATATGATACTGTCACTCTCTTTCAGCTTTGTGTCGATGGCCGTGTAAACCTCCTCATTTTTTTCCAGTGCTTGCTCAAAGCGCTTCATATCTTCATACCTGCCGTAAAGCATCTGTTCATATTCTTCTGTTTTTTGTTTAAGAGAAATCCTTTTTTGTTCTTTCCGGGCAATATCCCGGGAAAGCTGTTCGAGCCGTTTTATCCCATCATTATGATATTCTTTAAGGCGCCTTAAGGTGTGATTATGGTTTTCCAGTTTGGCGGTTAACGAGGTCAGTTCAAGCTTCAAATCCACGATTTTTTGATCAAAGGTTTCCATTTCAGATGAGACAGCGGCGATGTGTTCCAGTTTTTCGGAGACCCTTTCCTGAGCATTTTTAACTTGATTTTCGATGTTTTCAACCGCCTCGTTGTATCTGGCCATTTCTTCATCAATATCGCTCTCTTCGCCCAGAAGACGTTCCTGCTCCAGACGGACGATTTCAAGATGTCTTTGGGCGTGTTTAAGGTCCTCAGTTGCTTTGTAAAGGTCTTTTTCCGCTTCCACTTCGTGGTGCTCGGTTTTTTTCTTCAACGCCTGAAGTTTTTGCAGGTTGCTTTCAATGCCCCAAACTTGAGATTCCAGTTCTTTTTGATTCTGACAGGCGGTTTCATATACCTGATTTAATCTTTGGATCTCAAGTTCTATGTTTTTAATTTCCTGCTTTTTTGCAAGGATTTGTGATAATTTTTCTTTACTGCCGCCGACCATGACGCCCTGATGGGAAATCAAATCGCCGTCTTTGGTCACAATGGTCTGCCATACGCCATTGCTGTTGAATATTTTTATGGCCTCTTCAATATCAGCGGTAACCAACACATGTCCTAAAAGCGCTTCTGTGACCGTTTCAAAACCCTCTTTAACGGAAACATGGTTCAACAGCCTTTTTTGATCGTCTGGTTTTCCCGTGTCGTCATACCCTATGCCTTTGACAGATGAAACAGGGATAAAGCCTCCGCGCCCCTCGCCGGTCGTTTGGAGATAGTCGATGGAGCCCAGGCCCGCTTTTTGATCCTTAACAATAATGTACTGCAATGATTCTCCAAGAACCGCTTCCACCGCAGTTTCATAGGAAGGTTTCGGTTCCACGATGTCCGCCATCAGTCCTAAAATACCATTACGGTCATGGATTTCTAATTCTTCGGGTGAAACACCGTCTTTATCGCGCTTGTGTTTTTTCATTATGGCTCGAACGCCGTCTTTGTACCACTCGAAATTGTCTTCCATTTTCTTTAACGCCGAATGGGATGACCTGGCCTGGTTTCTCTCAAGATCAACGGTTTGAACCCGCTTCACCTGCTCTGCAAGAAATTTGTTTTTTTCTTCGAGCTTTTTTTTGACCCTGTTAAGACGATCGTTCAAATCATGGATCTCTTTTTTATATGAATCAAATTTTTGTTGGGCCGTTACTTTTTTCTCCCGGAGTTTTTCCACTTTCCGATGGGTTAAGGCTTCTTCTTCATCTTTGATTTTAAGTCGTCTTTTAAGACTTTCTTTGTTGCTCGTAGCGTTTTGATAGATATTTTTGTATTGGGCTTCCCGGGCCACCAGATCCATGAGATCCGCCTTACATGTTTCAAGCTCTTGATTCAACACGGAGATGCGATCTTTAATGTTTTGCGAGGCGGATCGCTCCCGGTCGATGGTCGACCTTACGGTCTCTATTTTACCATGAATGTCTATATTCTGGCTTTCAATCTGAGCCACTTCGGACGTTAAGTCGCGGTTTTTTTCTTCAAGGTTCCGGTGAGCGGATTCAAGTTCTTCACATTCACTCTTCAGCCGTTCCACATCTTTACGAAAGTGGTCTATATCATTTTCCATACGGTCGATATTGCGCTGAGTTTCGAATATTCGGGATTTTTGGTTCGAGATCTCCTGATTCTTCTCCGAGCGTTGAAACTTGATCTTTTCAACTTCGGCGTCGAGCTTTTTCAATCTGGATGTATTTTCAACGTCTGTGTCCTTTAAATTTGTTAATACGCTGTCGGTTTCATCAATTTTAAGTGTGTAGTCATCATAGTAATGCAGGCCAATGCGGATATCGAGCTCTCTGATGCGCTTTTGATGCTTTTTGTACCGTTCGGCCTTTTTGGCCTGGCGTTTAAGGCCGGCCATCTGCCGTTTTATTTCCGAAATGATGTCTGTAACCCGCAAAAGGTTCTGGTTTGTGGCCTGGATTTTACGGAGCGCTTCCTTTTTACGGCTCTTAAACCGTGTAATTCCTGCTGCTTCTTCAATAAAAACTCTTCTTTCCTCGGGTCCGGCATCCGTAATTATGCCGATATTTCCCTGTTGTATTACGGAATAGGATTTGGTCCCCATGCCGCTTCCCATAAAGATATTGTGTATATCCTTAAGCCGGCATTGTTGTTTATTAATGAAGTAGGCGCTTTCTCCGGACCGGTAAAGGCGCCGGGTTAACATGATTTCGGTAAAGTCCTTGAATTCTTCGGGAGCATGGCCGTTGTCGTTTGCTAGGGTTAAGGAGACTTCTGCCATATTTACTGCCGGTTTTCCGTTTGTACCTGAAAATATCACGTCTTCCATGGATTTCCCACGGAGCTGTTTGACACTCTGTTCTCCCATCACCCATTTTATTGCATCTACGACATTACTTTTGCCGCAACCGTTCGGACCCACAACCGCAGAAATACCTGGAGGAAATTCAATACTGTTTTTTTCAACAAAGGATTTAAATCCGTTGAGTTCCAGTTTTTTTAGCTTCATGCGATTAAATCTCCTATTTTACCAAAATTCTGCAAGCTTCGTATCGGCCGGATATGCTAAACATCAATACCTCATTTATGGATGGACACCAACTAATTTATCCTTTGTGTCTTTGTGCATTTCGCAATCATTCAACGTACGAAAAGTACGCCTCATGATTACAAAATTTGCACGCCTTGAATTTGAACTTTTTACAAAACCGTCTAAATTGGACTTTTTACGAGTTCATTAGATTTAACCGTTATAAATAACAGGAATTTATCAGCTTGTAAAGGGAAAAACACAACAGACGGTATAATTTTAGCTATCTGAGTACAATATGTGGTGGAATATGCGAATTTGTCATTGGGTCCCGAAAAAAATACTGTTCTTTATGGAATTAATATTTGCAAGCTGCTATATGTGCAAGGCATTTTTTATATGCCTTCAAGGTATGGATTCTTCAATAAAATATGTTGAATCTGAATTTGCGATAGGTCAGTAGCCCTGAATTTTGAGGATAATTATAGTCATAAAATAGCAAATCGCAAGAGGGTAGGTACCCATTGTACGATTTAATAAAAAAATACTGGTTCATCGCAGGACTTGTTTTTGTTTTTACGATTACTGTTGCCGATACGACCGGGACGGTTTCCGGTATTGGCAGATGGCTCAAGATGCATCGGGGGCCCGATGCCGTGATTGTTCTGATATTCTTTTTTTCCGGTTTGATATTAAATGCCCGGCAGATACGGTCAGGGCTGATGGATATCAAAGGTATTTCAATTGCCCTGGTCATAATTTTTCTGGTTTCGCCGATTACCGGGGCATTATTCGGCATGGCGTCTTTGGAAACCGGGATCAAAATCGGAATTTTTCTGGTGGCGGTGATGCCTACAACATTGAGCAGCGGTGTGGTCATGACCGGGGCTGCCGGTGGAAATATGGCGCATGCACTGGTGATCACCATACTGGCCAACGGGCTTGCGGTTTTTACCATCCCGGTTGCGTTATCGCTCCTTTTGAATCTGGTTGGCGGAAACGCTGTTGTTTCCATTGATAAGGCGGCGATTGTTATGAAGCTCGGATGTTATGTCCTCTTACCCCTTTTCACCGGTTTGATGATCAAATTTTACACAAAATCTTTAATCAATCGATTTGTTATGAAACTGCAAGTGTTGAATCAGTGCTTGGTTCTGGGAATCGTATGGATGGCCATGTCATCGGCGAGAGGTGCGATCATCGGCACCGGAGGGTCGGTCGGCATCATTTTTTTACTGGTATTCGGATTCCATGGAATACTTTTGAGTTCCTCAGGACTTTTCAGCAAAATATTAAAACTGGGCAGAGGCAGGAAAGAAAGTGTAATCTTTATGGGCAGCCAGAAAACTTTGCCCCTTTCGGTCATTTTGCAGGTTTCCCTTTTTCCGCAATACGGAATGGCTCTTGTGGTCTGTGTACTGCATCATTTGGTGCATCTTTTAATGGATGGATATCTGGTTGGGCGGCTCAGAAAGATTGAAGATTAACTTTGACGGTTTCGTAAAAAGTCCAACTTCTGCGTTGTGTTGCATTTCGCAATCATTCAACGTACGAAAAGTACGCCTCATGATTACAAAATTTGCACGCCTTGAATTTGAACTTTTTACGAAACCGTCTGAATTGGATTTTTTACGAGTTCATCAATTTTTTTAGTCATAATTTTATTTGGCCTGGGCTAACGCGTGCTAAAGCCCTTCAAACAGTCAGTCGGTTTACAAGAGAAACACGCCGTCGCTTCGCTGAACCGAAATCAAATGCGTTTACTCTGTTAAAGAAAATGAATAGACTTGACACAAACATTATAGAGTAGATATTATTATCAATGTGTTCATAAAAGTCCTTTTTTAAGCCTATTACGAGAGCGTGGATTTTCATATAATAAACTGTAAAGGAGCGATACCATGAAAGATAAAGGCCTCATCAGTATCGAAGACCTCCTGGAAAATCCTGAAGTCAAAAAAGCTGCCGACAATATTAATCAGGAGTTGATTGAACGAAGAAAATACGTTCCTCCTAAATGTGGCGTATTTAAAAGTGCCTATACGGTGTTGAAGGATAATGATGATTTTAAATTCAGTATTCACAGGGAAGCCCGGAAACAGCTGCCGGATATAATAAATAACAAAGTTCAGTCTATTGTGGGGCTGGATTCCCCCGAAGAATCCCTCAAACAAAGATACAGTAAAAAATATACCATCGGTATTGTGTTTTCAGGCGGTCCGGCTCCCGGAGGACATAACGTCATTGCAGGGCTTTACGATGCTGCAAAAAAGGCCAATTCCGAAACCAAAATTTTCGGTTTTATCCTCGGTCCGGACGGGATCATGGAAAATGAAGCCATTGAAATAACCGGTTCTCTTGTGGATTCCTACAGAAACCTGGGCGGGTTTACCATGATAAAAACCGGCCGTGCTAAAATAGATACCAAAGAGAAAATGGCCCTCTCAAGGGAGACCTGCAAAAGCCTGGGACTGGATGCCCTTGTCATTGTGGGTGGCGATGATTCAAATACCAATGCGGCGTTTTTGGCACAGGAATTGATCCAAGATCGCATCCAGGTTATCGGGGTTCCCAAGACCATTGACGGCGATATACAGGTAAGAGACGCGGAAGGGAAGGTTTTATGCGCCATGTCCTTTGGTTTTCATACGGCTGCCAGAGCCTTTGCCAACGCTATTTCCAATTTGTGCACAGACAGCAGTTCGGATGTAAAATACTGGCATATCTGCAAGGTCATGGGAAGAGTCGCCAGCCATCTGGCACTTGAGGTTGCTTTGCAGACCCATGCCAATATGACCCTTATCGGTGAGGATCTATCCGATTACATCGATAATGAAAGAATCCAAAAAGCTGAAAAACAAGGGACCGTGGATTATCATGCCTATGGAATGACATTAAGACACCTGTCCCGAGTCATTTGTGACGGCATTGTCAGAAGAGCTGCTGTGGGAAAAAACTACGGCGTGATTGTAATACCGGAAGGCGTTTTGGAATTTATCAATGAAATACAAATTTTTATCCTAAAGCTGAACACAATCATAGCAGAATACAACCGAACCCATGACACGAATTTCCACGCAGATTTTCCGGTTCTTGAAGATAAGCTGGAATACCTGAGGCGTATGGCCAGGTTCGAAAGGGAAGGGGCTTCTTTTTCCATATGGAATACACGGGATGATGAGCTGTTTAATGATATTCCTGATTTTTTTCAGGAAGGCCTTCTTATGGAAAGAGACAGTCACGGGAATTTCCAGTTTTCACAGGTTAAGACAGAAAAAGTTCTTATGGATCTGGTCAAAGATTACCTCAACATTTTAAAGGAAAATGGAACTTACAAGATCGGAATAGAAAAATCGTATTACCGGAAGACGCTTGAAAAAGCGGGTCTTGATCCGGATAACTTCGGGCCGATTCTTTTCAAAAACTATGATGATTCCGAGTTTTACTTGATTAAATCATCCATCATATCCGCCAAAACCCTTAGACAGGCTCTGGAAAAGCAAGGCGTGATTTCAAAAGATGAAAAGATTCCTGCTCCTGTTGAAAAAATTTTTAAAAAATCGGTGCCCAAATTCAAAACACAGATTCATTTTTACGGGTATGACGGCAGGGGAAACGACCCCACCCGATTTGACTGCAATTATACCTATAATCTTGGACTAACGGTTTTTAGCCTTATCGCCAACGGTTCTACGGGACAGATGGCAGCCATAATGAATTTGGAAAAGGATTTTTCAAAATGGGAGCCCATCGGGATTCCCATTGCCCCGCTCATGCACCTTGAAGAGAGGAAAGGAAAATTGGCCCTTGTTCTGGAAAAAAGTCTGGTGGATGTTAATTCCGCTTCTTTTAGAGTGGTAAAAGCATTTAGAGAGAAATGGCTTGCGGCGATGCCGGGTGAAGACAGCTACAGAAGGCCGGGCCCCATAAGATTTACCGGGAAAAGTGAAGAAGACCGGCCCATCACACTGGTATTGAATGCACTGGATAATGCCGGCTGATTAGAACCTGAAAGGAAGACGCCATGAAAATTAATGCATTAATGATTCCTGATCCCATCACCATAACGGAAAACGCCTCTATCCAGGAGGCTATCGAGCTTATGAAAGTTAATTCTATCCGGCATCTTCCGGTGGTTGGAACGGGTAACAGGCTAAAGGGTTTTGTTACTCTTTCGGATTTGAAACAGGGCTTTATTCCTTCCATGCTGGGAGAGGTATCTCTTGCGGATTTGATCATAAGGAATCCTATTGTGGTTCGGCCCGATGATGACGTGGAGATTGCGGCCCAACTCATTTATAAGCACAAAATCGGTGGGATGCCGGTTGTAAAAAACGACAAACTAGTCGGAATAATTACCGGGACGGACATCCTCCGGGCCTTTATTGACATGATGGGTTTGCTGACCGCCAGTTCCCGTATTGACCTGGTTGTTGGTGATGAACCGGGAGCATTCAGAAACGTTTTACAGATTATTAACGATAATGGCGGGGATATTATAAACGTAGGGATTACCGGGCAGGAAATCAGTAAACGAGAATATTATTTTCGGCTTTCGGCCTGCGATACAGCGGTTATCAAAAAAGCCCTGGAAAAGGAAGGGTACAAGGTTCTGGATGCCATGGATTAGCTCCAAGGTGAACCTGTTCCGCCCATTTGCTTCGTTAACTTTATTTACAATAACAAACCTAATCGAAAGACTCGAGTAAAAATTTGAACTTTTTAAAGGCCTCAATATAAGAACACTTAGGAGTTTCTCCTTATGACGCGATTTCTTTAAATCAGGATGTCATCCGATGCTTCAGAAGGGATGAGGACCTTTATAGGCTCCTGGATACCTGCGGTTCTGGCGAAATTTTTTAGACGGTTTAAAAGTATGTCACTGACCTCCTGACCTCTGGTGATCAATAGCCGACCTTTTGATGTTCTGATATCCTCATTAAGTATCATATCAGTTTTTAGTTCATCGAACATTACTTCTCTCTCGATATACAGGGTTTCATCATCGACAATTTCTTCAAAAACATCCAGAACAAAGGGATCGTACCAGCCGGATCGGCTTTTAAGCTGTCGTATTGCCCTGCGTTTGAAGACACCCTTTGCTTCCATAAGATCAAAATCGAGAGCGACCTTTAGAATTCTTGCCCCCAAAGGAATTTCTTTGCCCTGCCGCGTATCCTTCGGGTTGCCGGTTCCGTCAAAATGCTTTTCCTGATATCGGATGATCTCGGCAATTTTTTGCATGCGCGGGATATCGGAAAGCAGATCGGAAGCAATCATGGGATGCATGTCAAACAATTGGGTTTCCTCGCCGGTTAAGTTTTTACCCCGACATAGTTTTTTTAAGGACCCTTCCGGAAAGATAACACATCCGATCTGTGAAAGCATGGCCGCCAGTTCAAGTCTCCAGATATCCGGAAGTTCAAGTTTGTCTGCAACCTGTTTGACATATCGCTTTATTCTGGATGACCTCCCGAAGGCTTCCGGATTCACTAGAGAAAGAACCTTGGTCAGCACATTGATGCTTCCCTTCAGAGTTTTCTGAAGAAGTTCCCGCTCCGCCGTTATCAGTCGATACTGTTCGATTCCTGTCTGTATAACTTTTGCCAGAATTTCCGGGGCGCAGGGCTTGGTTAAAAATCGAAATATATTTCCCTCATTCACCGCCTGGATGGCAGTGTTCAGATCGGCGTTTCCGGTCAACATAACACGCACGGTATCCGGTGCGAGTTCCCTGACCCGGGCCAAAAATTGTATACCGTCCATTTTCGGCATTCGAAGGTCGGAGATCACTACGGCATACGGCCCGCGCTGCTTTACCGCAGCCAGCCCTTGTTCAGGACCCGGGGCGGTCTCGACGTGGAATTGTTTTCTCATCTGGCGCTGTATTGCATTTAGAATATTCTTTTCATCGTCTACGGCAAGAATTTTTTCATCCATCGTTTTTTCCTTCTTCTTTATTTTCGGCACACGTCTTCAGCCATTCGGGAATCTTTTCGACCCAACCAAGCTTTTGCAAATAGCCATAATCGATTTTTAAAATCGGGGCTTCCATGGATAATGTTCCATTCCCATGATGTTCCAGCCCGTCGGCAATATGCACAAATGTCAGCGGGATCATATCGTTTGAAAGACATATTTCCGGACGGTGATGAAATGCAACGGCTTCTACAATGGCATCCGGCAGGCCCCAGAGCCCTGTAAGATAGGCGCCCACATCTGCATGGGTTGCACCGAATACTAATTGTTCCGCTTGGTTTAACGTTATATTTTGATCTTTTATTGTTTCAATAACTTCCTCATATTTATCCGGAACGTTGGCCACCAGTACCAATTTCCCCACATCGTGGAGCAATCCCGCCATAAAAGCATTGTCGGACAGATGTTTATCCGCACTCTCTTTATCCGCTACTTTTTTGGCAATGGCTCCTGTTTTGATGCTGTGATTCCAGAGCGTTTCAATTCCAAAATGAGCTAATTGCTTCTGCTCGAACTTAGAAAATATCCCTATGGTGAGAACGAGGGCCTTGACCGTGTCCAGTCCTAAAAGACCGACTGCCTGTGCGGGATTTGAGATTTGCCGAGGAATGCCGAAAAAAGCGGAGTTGACCAGTTGAAGAATTTTGGCGGTCATGGCAAGATCCTTGGAAATCACTTCACCAATTTTTTTAATAGAGGAATTCGGGGACTGAATCAACTCCACCACTTGCGTATAAAGGGACGGCAGGCTGGGAAGAGATTCTATCCGCGAAACGAGGCGTTTTAACCCCTCTTGGGTCAACACCTCTCGAAGGGCGAACATCCGGCTGATGGTGGATTTCAAGGTCTCCGCATTGCAGGGCTTGGATATAAACTGGTGGGCGGATTTTACGGTTTTCATGATCATTTCCTCTTCCGAATGGCCGGAAAGGACAACCCGAACCATATTCGGATAACGATGTTTCACTGTATCCAACAGTTGGGACCCGTCCATTTCCGGCATGCGCATATCGGAAACGATCACATCAAAGGGCGCCCCTACCATCTTCTCTAAAGCTTCAGCCCCGCTTTGGACGAACGTCATGTCCCATTCGCTTCGAAGACCTCGTAGCATCCGCTTTAGACCTTGAAGGATTAAAGGCTCATCATCAACAAAAAGTATCTGCTTTTTCATCAAATCCTCCTCGTTACATTCCTTCGCTCAGAACAGGAAGCTGGATAATAAACGTCGTTCCTTTGCCCATTTTTGTTTCAAAGCCCATGCTGCCCCCATGTTTTTCCACGATGACCGAATGGGAGATCGCCAAACCCTGGCCGGTTCCCTTGCCCACTTGCTTGGTGGTAAAAAAAGGATCAAAAATCCGGGGCTGTATTTTTTCCGGTATCCCTCCGCCGGTATCACTGATACGGATTTCAACTGAATGACCGTTACTTCTTGTATTTATCTTTATGATTCCCTTTTTGCCGGAGCCGTTATCCACAACATCTGAAATGGCGTGGGCGGCATTGATGATAATGTTTAAAAAAACCTGGTTCAGCTCTCCGGGCGAACAGGATACAAGGGGCATGCCTGGATCGAAGTCGGTTTTCATATCCGCTACATATTTCCATTCGTTTCGCGCCACGGTGATGGTACTTTCGAGGGCTTTGTTAATATCGACCGATGTTCTTTCATCAACACCCGGGTGGGAGAATTCCTTCATGGAACGAACAATTTTGGAAACACGCTCCACCCCCTCCAGGGTCTGGCCGATGGCTGTGGGAACCTCTTCTATGAGATAAACCAGATCTGTTTCCCGGATAACCTTTTCAACCTCTTGAATGATATTATCAGTAACCGCATTCTTTTTAACGGCTTCGAACAGTTGGCCGTAACTTTTAAAGGCTCGGTCCATGTCCTCAAATGCTTCCTGGAGAAAGCGCGTGTTATCCCCCACATATTGGGTGGGCGTGTTGATCTCGTGGGCAATGCCGGCCGCCAGTTGGCCGATGGATTCCAGTTTCAGGGCCTGGGCCAGCTGGCTTTCCAGGTGTCTTCGTTTCGTGATATCCGATGCATAAATCAACACCCCTCGAATTTTTCCGGATACTCCCAAAACCGGATTGAAGCTGATGCCCAAGAGCCGCTCCTTTTTATTTTGTTGTGTCAGGCGAACGTCATCCAGGGTGCCTCTCTGCCCGCTGGTTTTGCATAGACCGATCTCCCTTAACACCTTTTCCGTTTCCCAGCCAATGGGGCACTCCGATAACTTTTTACCGATTACCGTGTCCCGTGTCAGACCGAAACTTTTCTCTGCGCACCGGTTCCACTCCACGATTTTATCTTCGAGATCCAGCGCAATAATAATGGAAGTTATGGATGCCAGCAGACGAGTCGCTTTTACATGGGCTTCTTTTAATTGCTTTCCACTCTCCCGCAGATCATCAGTCCGTTCTTGAATTTTTTTCTCCAAATTCTCCAGGTATTGACGATTCTCGATTTTAAGTTGTCGTTGCCTCAGCGCATTGTGCACGCTGATCAGAATCTGGGCTTCATCAAAAGGCTTGATGATATATCCAAAGACGCCGGCTCTTAGAGCCTCATCCGCCTTTTGGATGTTGTCGATACCGGTGACCATAATGGCGGCAATATCCGGATATCCTTTTGAAACATAACGAATAAAATCGATGCCGGATTCTCCGGGCATAACGATGTCGGAAAGAATGAGATCAAATATTTGATCTTCAAGACACCGGCGGGCATCGGCTGCATTAGCGGCCTGCGTACAGTGATATCCTGCCTTCTTGAGGATCTTTTCGAGCAATTGTCTAACGGGTTTCTCATCATCCACGATCAAGATGTTTTCTGCCATGTTTAATTCCTCAACCCAATCTGTTTTAAGATATTCCGTTTCCCGATTTCATCGATTCGTCCGGTTGTGTTAAACCGTCATTTCAAAAAGCGTTCCCGCCATACCTTTTACGCTCTTGTCTACATAGGTGTCTCCATATGTTTTTATCTTTCTTTCCATCACACAGACGCCGGAATATTTTCTTTATTAGAATCTGTTTATCTTGTTATATCGGCAGGATGTGTTGAAAAATTGATGATGATAATGCAGTGTGAAACTAGTGGTGGATAATCACTAATATTTTAAATGAGCACTTGGTTCTGAATTTTGTGCTTTCCAATCTTCAATGTCCCGGTCCAGCACTTCCCTTACCTTTTGAACCAGATCGTTGGGAGAAAAGGGTTTCTGGATAAAATTGATATCCCGATCCAGTACGCCATGGTGGGCAATGGCATTATCCGTGTATCCCGACATATAAAGGACCTTAATCCCCGGCAGGATAGATTCGATCCGCCCGGCCAGCTCTTTTCCGTTCATTCCGGGTATCACCAAATCGGTCAGGAGCAGATGGATCGAATCATGGTGATAGTTCGCAATTTTCAACGCTTCATCGCTATTGTGCGCCGAAAGCACCGTATATCCATGGGTTTCGAGAATTTTTTGTGCCATTCTGCAAAGCATATCATCGTCTTCCACCAATAGAACCGTCTCTGTGCCTCCAAGCTGGTCTACGGATGCCTTGTCTTCTTCTTTGGCGCCTTCTATATCTTGCATCACTGCAGGGAGATAGACCTTAAAAGTGGTTCCTTCACCAGGCTCGCTGTAAACACTGATATGGCCTTTGTTCTGCTTCACGATGCCGTACACCGTGGATAACCCAAGGCCCGTACCGCTTCCCATTTCCTTGGTTGTGAAAAAAGGTTCAAAGATGCGGAATCGGGTCTGTTCATCCATGCCTGTACCGCTGTCCGTGACCGCCAGCATTACATTAGGGCCGGGTTTGCTCTCCA
>JAFDHQ010000097.1 GCA_019308685.1 Deltaproteobacteria bacterium | reverse complement strand
AAGTATTTCCGCACCCAGCTTTTGAAACTCGGAATATTTTTCGGCAACTGCCGAAAGCTCGGTGGCTCATACAAAGGTAAAGTCGCCGGGATAAAAACACAGTACAACCCATTTCCCCAGATACTCTGACAGTTTTACTGAAATAAATTTGCCCTTATGGTATGCTGGTGCGGTAAAATCCGGTGCTTTTTGGCCTACTTTTATCATTGTCGGTTCCTCCTTTAACAATTTTTCCTTTTCAGGTTCTTTTTGTTCAACAGTTTCCCCGACCGGTCCTCCTGTCGGCCGGGCACAACCAATTCCCAGTTCTTCACTCATAAGCATCCTCCTTTTGGCATAAGACACCTTAAATTATAAATGGTTTTTCAACTCCTTGTTTGAAAGTTTTGGAATAAAATTTGACGTTCTCGTAAAAAGTTAAATTTTGACGGCAAAGTAAAAAGCTTCAAATTCAAGGCGCACAAATCCCGAGGAATGATACGTAGTTATAGTACGTCGCAGTGACGAGGAATGTAGCGCAACGCAGGGGTTGGACTTTTTACGAAGCCATCAAAATTGATTATGCAGGTTTTAGGTGACATTTGCTGCAGGAAGCTGGACCTGTTTTTCCCCCTGCCTTTTTCTTTGCCCTGTGGCACTTAAGGCACTTTTTATTCATGACTTGTTTCTTTTTCAGTTTTTCCTGATTTATTAAATATTGAATAACTCCGGCTTTTTGTGGAAAAAGATCATGACAAACGTTGGTGAAATACCGCAGTCCATTTCACTGGGACCTTATTTCAACCCATTCAATCCCGTGCTTCTCTTTCATGGGATGGGCGACTTCTCCGATTGAAAAACAAGCAACTTGGAGAATCTGCGTTAAGTAAAATTGTGTTCCTTGTGTTTTTGCGAAATAGCAGCGGCCAAGTCATCCAACGCCTTAAGATCCTTCTCTGAAGGCACCCCTTTACAAAGGACAGGAGCTATGACTTCTACCTTGAGATTGGGGATCATTCCCGCCAGTGTTTCTACGGTCTTTCCTCCCCATCCATAGGAGCCGATGATGGAAATGAATTTTGTTTTGGGACGCAGGGCGTTTGCCAAAAAAGCGCTGTAAGCAGCGTAGGGATGGGGTCCTGCAAGGACTGTCGGCGTTCCGACGACGAGTGTCGCTGCGTCAACCAGTGCCATGGCCAGTTTCCCGATGTCGGTTACGGCCAGATTGAACTGCTCTACCCTGACCCCTTTCTCCACAAGGGCTGAAACAAAATAATCGACCATCCGCTTCGTACTTTCATGCATCGATACGTAAGGCAGCACCACGGTGTTGCGGGGAGGGCCGAGGATCCAATCACGGTAGGCATCAATAATAAATGCCGGGCGTGGAAATATTTGGCCATGACCCGGAGCTATCATTTCTATATCATAAGACTCAAGTTTCTCCAGGTTCTTTTTGATCACGTTTCTAAAGGGCATCATTATCTCGGCAAAGTAGCGCTTGGCCGCCTCATAAACCCGCCCTTCATCAGTAACGAAAAGATCGGTGGTTGCAATATGGGAACCGAAAAAATCACAACTGAAAAGGATCTTGTCTTCTTCCAGATAGGTCACCATGGTCTCGGGCCAGTGAACCCAGGGGGCATGAATAAACTTCAAGGTTTTGTCACCGAGAGACAGGGTCTCGCCGTCCTTGACGGTTATGAAAGATTCCTCGGGTATTCGCAGAAGATCGATAAGCATTCCCTTTGCTTTGGGAGTTGATATCAGCTTTGCGTCAGGGTATTTTTTAAGAACCTGCGGAATTGTTCCGGAGTGGTCCTGCTCCGCATGGTGAGAGACGACGTAATCGAGCTTAGAGACACCCTCAAGCTGTCCCAGGAGTTCATCGGCCATTTGAGGATCAGTCGAGTCCAGCAAAACAGTCTTCTTACTTCCTTCAATCAGATAGGCGTTATAGCTTGTTCCGTCCGGAAGGGGGATAAGAGCGTCGAATAGACGCCTGTCCCAGTCCACGGAACCCATCCAGTAAATGCGGTCTTTAATTTTTCTTGCTTTCATGACAGTATCTCCTCCATTCCAGATAAACACGGTTCATATTGAAAATCTTGCTTTAAAAAAGGTCCCGGGCCGCCTGGCCGCATACCTGATCCATCTGGCACTGGTTCTTTTGCCATTGGAATTTATTTCTTTTTCCCGGCCCTCATCTTTTTTCATTTCCACCAAGTCTTTTTTCATCTTGGCAAATCCGTACCATGTTGAATAGTCATAGTTCATGTGAAAAGCGCCCTGAAAAGTTTTCATCCGGTGATCCATAAACATTTCATAAAGGATTTCCTCGACATTTGTGTTTACTTCATAGAAGGTCAAAAGATCCGGATATGCCGCATAATCCTTTCTCTTCTCAAGAATCCCGTCCTGGTAAAGGCCCGCAACAATCTCAATCGCCTCGGCGAAAAGCTTATCGGCCTCTTTAACCATTAAGTCAGCATTTTTCATGTTTTCATTTACAAAATTGGGGCAATGACACTGAGTGCATATATCTGTAAAGCGTTTCCGTTCTGCCTGAAATTCTTCCTTGGTAAGACGGGCTATCTTGCCTGCCTTTACCACATCCAACCTGCCCGTTGGATTTCCCTCCGGATCAAGGACACCTAAACCTTTAAGAATAGTGGTTCGATAACCCATCCATTCGGGATCGGCTTCGGGGAGGCGCACGGCAAGGAATCCCCATGCTGAAAACACCCGATGATCGCCATCAGGCATATGACAACTCTGACATCTGGGTGCACGGTCTTTATTTTCAGGATCTATAGTCCGGTTCATTAAGTAGGTAACACCATGTTTTGCACCGGAATACATCTCCCACTGTGCGTGATCAAATCCCATATGACAAGTCATGCAAGCCTCGGGTTCGGTGGCCTCTGCCTTTGAAAAGGCATGTCGGGTGTGGCAGTTCTGACAGTCCATTCCATAGCGATAGTACTTTCGGCCTTTGCTTTCGCGGGCCTTATCATCCTTCAGTCCCAAGGTATGGCATCCCCCACATCCTTTCTGGCCTTCAATAAATGACTGGGGCTGTTTGTGAGTGTAAGGCATTGCCTCCAAAGCAATAAGACCCAACGCATGTTTGCCGGAAAGATATTGTTCAGCTTGTTCTTCATGGCATTCTTGACATGTCTCTATTGTAGGAAGCTGTACATTTACTACGTCTGTATCACTTTTATGGTCAGCCCCGTGGCAATTGTCACATGTCAGCTCCCCGGCCATGAGACTACGATTGAAATCCTTAACCTGCTCGGGTGATATTTTAATGTGGCATTCTTCACATTTAGATGATTTACCAAATGCACCGGGCACTCCCAAAAACATATAACACGTAAGGCAAAGTCCACAGACAAACGAAATTTTTTTGAGCATTTTGCACCCCCTATTCAAAAGCATGAAATTTGTTTGTAAACAGTTACCACTAACCGTTAGCCACCCGACATGAATAAAAAGTCTGTTCTTTGGTAACCGCTTTGTGGTTTACAGATCAGCACATTTTCATATTCCCAAATTTAATTTTGCCGCTATATTTCAAACCGGTAGCCTTCACAACCTCTTTGGCCAGTGGTCCAAAATAAGGATAGGCTACTATATAAATAATAATCGGTGCAGTATCAATGAAAATAATTTGGGTCTGGTCAAGTTCATCATTAAAAATCTTATACACTCAAACAGTCAGATCTTTCACATTTTGTCACCGATAGGCCCCATAATTGATTGAGATGTTGCATAAAAACCTGAGAAATAGTTATTGTGTAAATAATCGCTACAGTTATTGTATAAAAAGCTACAGTCGTATAACATATTGAATTTAAATATTAATATATATCGATCCTCATCATATCGCCTAAATGTGTAGCCAAATTAATCATATCCCTTTCTTCTTGTACCCCCTCTTTTTTAAATTTCGCGAATAAGTATTAGCAAAAACTCAATGATTTCAGCAGGAAAACTTCAAAACAATCTGTCTTCTCATATGTGGCATTTTTATTGCAGTTTAGGTAACCCAACAGGGATCATCATTTAAAGTGAGAGGAGTCTCTAAAATGAAAACAATAGGAGCCAAAGATCAAAAAAAGAAAAAGAAGCGGGTTATGGGATTCCAGGTGATAGAAGATGAATGTATTTGGATGAAGGCCGGAATTGTCAATTTTCGCTTATGTGACAATGCCTATGATTGCTACAATTGCCCCTTTGACAAGGGGATGCGGCGTACAATGGAGTCCGGACACCCGATCGAAACAGAACGGAAAGAACCCGCCTGGGTTGAGCATTTAAAAACACGGTATCAGGGATCAGAGCGACCCTGCAGGCATTACTTAACCGGACGTATCGATGCCCCGAAGATCTGCCCCCTGAACTACGAATGTTTTCATTGTACTTTTGACCAGACCCTGGATGAACTCGATTTTGAGCAACTCCACAATCCGCCCAGCTACAATTTAGCGTCAGGTTATCGAATGGCCGACGGCTATTATTATCACATGGGCCACAATTGGGCTCGTTTTGATCATGGGGGACGACTCAGAGTGGGATTTGATGATTTTTTGGTGAGGGTATTCGGTGGATTGCAATTTCTCGCCCTTCCGCCTCTGGGGACCACCCTGACGAAAGATCAGGTCGGTTTGACGTTCGGTCGAGGAGATCATAAAGCTGCAGCCCTGTCCCCGGTAACTGGTACGGTTCTGGCGGTAAACCATAAGGTCCGGGAGCATCCCGAAATCACCCATGAAGATCCTTACCATGAGGGGTGGCTATATATACTGGAACCGGATATGCCCAAAAAAAATTTAAAGGGGCTCTATTACGGCAATGAGAGCATTCAGTGGATGGAACAAGAGAGCCAAAAACTGTTGAATCTCATGGGACCGGAATATGAACAACTGGCTGCCACAGGTGCTCAGCCCATTGGTGACGTGTTCGGTAATTTCCCTGAACTCGGATGGGATTTACTGGCGAAAACGTTCCTCAGAACTGAGAAGATTTAAAGGAATTTTATCAGGTTGTTTTAGCGGTTTTTCATTATCGGGCTGGCGAAGAAGACAATCTTTAAGAAAAGTTGAGCAGTACCTGCAAAGATAAATGGGTGTCTCATCCAGGTCTTGGATACCTCCCGAGAAATGCATAAGGCACTTTTTCTCCCGGCAATGGAGAAGATTGAAAAGATGGCCTAATTCATGAAGGGCAACCTTCGCTGCCCTTTCATAAATGATTGAAGATGGGGAGGGAGAGCCATCCGGATTCTTGCCCAGTCTGAACATTGAAACCAGTGCAAATTTTCCCCCCTGTTTGGCCTCGCCAAATACGTGAGTAAAAATGGGGATAAAGAGGTCCAGCTTAAGAACACCGATGACCTTGTCATAATCTGTAAATCTCTCAGACTCAAATGCTTTGAGAATAATGCCCGCATTGTACTGAAACCGTTTTTCATCAAGAGCATACTCAGGATGTTCCAGCGGCGGCAGGATCTGTACGGAAAGATTAAAATAGCCGGAGATATGTGCCGTGATGACCTTTAAGGCAATTTCGGGAACTTCTCCAAGAGCAACCACACCGACGAGTCTTTTCTTTGAGCTCATGAAAAATTCGGGCTAAGACCTCCTTTCCAAATTTAACCGTTTAATCTTTTTGTGCAAGGTAACCCGGTTGATTTCCAGGACTTTGGATGCCTGCGTCACATTCCAATTGTATTCTTCAAGAATCTGTTGAATATGCTGCTTTTCTACTTCTTTCAGGGACAGAGGTCTGGATAAGGGGGCGATAGAAGACCGAAGGAAAGCAAAATCCTTAATCCCGAGTGTCCGGGATTGGGAAAGCACCACAGCTCTTTCAACGGCATTTTCCAGTTCCCTGACATTTCCCGGCCAGTCGTAGCGTTTTAAGAGTTCCATTGCATCACGGGTGACGCGATCGACATGCTTTGTGGTTTCATGGCCGTACTTTTCAAGAAAATGCTGAATGAGTAAGGGAATGTCCTCCTTTCTTTTCTTTAGCGGAGGGATGTCAATCATGATGACATTAATGCGGTAAAAAAAATCCTCTCTGAAAGAGCCGTCGCTAATTCCTTTCCCCAAATCTTGACTGGTGGCTGATATGAGTCGAAAATCTACATCAACAGCGTCCCTGCTTCCGATACTGGTTATCTTCTTTTCTTCCAAAACACGCAGCAGATCGATCTGCATTTTGTGACTGATCTCTCCAATTTCGTCAAGGAACAAGGTGCCCCCTGAAACCACTTCCAAAAACCCCTTACGGGCTTGGGTTGCTCCGGTGAAAACCCCTTTTTGATGTCCAAAAAGCTCACTTTCCAGAAGGGTGTCCGGTAGCGCACCACAGTTGATCGCAATAAAGGGGAGATGGGATCGACGGCTTTTTGCATGTATGGCTTTTGCAACTAACTCTTTCCCGGTACCAGTTTCCCCGATCAACAGTATAGAAGAGTCGCTCTGGGCAACCTCCGGGATCAGGCTGAAAATATCTTCCATTGCAGGAGACTGTCCGATAATGTTATCAAACCGGGTAATTTTCTCCAAACGCCCTTTCAGATAGTCGTGTTCGAATAAAAGTCTTTTTTGATGCGATATCCTCTCCATTACAAGGGAAAGTTGGTCCGGCTTGAAGGGCTTAAGCAGGTAATCGCTGGCCCCAATTCGCATGGCTTTTACCGCCGATTCAATGGATCCATATGCTGTGATAATGACAACCATGGAATCAGGGTATTCTGTTTTTACTTTTTCCAGCAGCTCTATACCGTCCATTCCGGGCATCTTTATATCCACAAACAAGAGCTGAAAAGGATGCTTTTCCAATTTATCCAAAGCCTCGAAGCCCGATGACGCAGTTTCCGACACATGGCCGTATTTTTTAAACCATTGGGAAAGGGATTCCCGGACGATTTCTTCATCATCCACGACCATGATGCTCATCTTTTCATCCATAGTCTTCCTCCATCACAGGACACAAGAAGTTAATGGGTAGGGAAATCCAAGACAACTGAAGTCCCCTCCCCAACCTTGCTGGTTAGTTTGATATTACCCCCATGATTTTTTGTGATGCCATAGACGATAGACAGTCCAAGCCCGGTGGCTTCCCCTCCTTCCTTTGTGGTGAAAAATGGATCAAAAATATGATCAAGCGTTTCTTCAGGGATTCCATATCCGGTGTCTCGGATTTCTATACAAGCTTTTTTTTGGGCTTTGTCTTGTTTGGAAATAACGTGCAGCTCCCCTCCATTTGGCATGGCCGAGATAGCGTTAAAAATCAGGTTCAGAAAGCATTGCTGCAATTGGTTGGCATCTCCTTTTGCAAATAAAGGTTTTGGAGATAGTTTGGCAATCAATTGAATATTTTGTAGTTTCATCTTGTGTTGCGTCAAGGTTAAGACGGCCTCGAGAACTTCGTTAAGATCTAAAATATTGTATTCAATGGTGGATTCGCGGGAAAATGAAAGGAGACCGGAAACAATATTTCCACAGCGCTCCAATTCTTTGGACATGAGAGAAAGATATTTTTTAAATTGTTCCAGGTCCTCAGAACTCGGCTTACCTTGGGCCAGGATTTCCTGCATTAAATGGCTAAATGTCAATAACCCCTGAATAGGGTTGTTAATTTCATGAGCACAACTGGCCGCAAGTTTGCCCAGCGAAACAATGCGATCTTCTTGAACCAGTTTTTGAAGATCAGATTTTAATTCCTTCACCTTCTTGTCCCATCGGTGTGACAATTCCTCTGTGATATCCCGCCATACCTCAATGATACGAAAAATTTCGCCATTTTGATCCCTTAAAGGGTAAGTGACGATATTACAGTATGTGGGTTGACCTTCCGGGGAGTGATGCTCGTGGAGAACATGTGCAGACATACCGGTTCTCAGAGTTTCCACCATGGGGCATTCCACCTCGGGCTGTGAACTTGAACACGGTGCACTGAACCCATGGGAGATTTCGTAACAGTTTGCTCCAATAACCTCTTCTTTGGATTTATTTACAGCCTTTAAGTATGCTTCATTTGTTTCAACAATCGTAAAATCCGTATTTAAAATCACAATTGCAGCCGTACTTTGCTGAATAAGAAAGTCTGAAAAGGTCTTTTCAATAACCAATTGCCGTTCTGCTGATTCAAGACTCTGATTAACGTCGAAGAGTCTTCTCATTAAACCGCCGATGTTGTGTTCCAGTACTCCCACCCCTTTAGGTCTGAAGCGTACGATTTCGAGCCACACTTCTCTACTGCCGGTCAGATCAATAATGCTATTGAGATTTTTAATCTTGAAAAGGTCCTTAAAATTATGTGTGGTATATATTCCCAGTTTGTTGGCCAGAACAAAACCTTCAGCCTCTGGGTTGATGTCACAAACCCCCAATATATTAATGTTTAGATAAGGTAAGGGCTCACTCTGGATAAGCTCTATGAAGAATTTGCAGGCTCTGCCTCCGCCCACGATCGCCAGATTAATGGCTTGGGCCATTCCATTGGATAAAAAAAGCGATTTTTCCGTACCGTATTTGTTTGTTTGATTTTTTTCTTTCATGATTTAAACTTTTAATTTATATCGCTCATTTTCTAACAGGTCAAGTCGAATCCAAATTGTCCATTATTTTAACGTGCCAGAATGTTGTGAATTCTGGTTATCTTTTGCCTGAAACCCACAACAAGTAACACGGATAAGTTGCTTAACCTTCACACAACTATCTGAAAATATCAGTTTTTGTCGTGTCAAAAATGTGAATACTCGGTTGACTTCCGATGGAGGATATGATTGATTGTAAAGGATTTTGAGGAAACTTAACTTGACAATTTACCTGTCCCATCCTGATAGTTTTTATACCATCTGATACAAGCCCTTTGAGTTTTAGAGGTGCTGAGATGGAGCGAGACCTTTGAAAAATGTTTATTTTTGTTCAAGTTCAAGGAAGGTGAAAATTTTAACCACAGGAATACATTGAGTATTTCGAGGATTAAAATTTGAGTCTGACGTAGAAATTGGGCAAAAAGGGGCGTTTTTCAGAGGTCTCGGAGCGTAATATGGATAAAGACACAGAAAAAGATTATTTGCTCAAGGCCATTGCCGCGTTCAAAAGAAAGTTCATGGTGATTTCGCCGGAATACAAAATCCTTGCCTCAAGCTCACGGCTTGATGGCACAATCGACTCTGAAATTATCGGGCGACATTGCTACAAAGCATTATACGGCCGCTCCTTGCCCTGTAATAATTGTTCGGTAAAAGAGGCTAAGGATAAAAGAAGACCCGCTTTAACGCCCAAGCAGGGAAACTCTTTGGATCTGGATGAAATGCCGTGTTATTTTGCGTATCCAATCTTTTCAGGGGATGACATTGAAGCCTTTGTAAGCATGGATTTTGATCTTCCCACCAGAGGAGGACTTGAAGAAAAGTTACATCGCTCCAATGCCTTTTTGCGCAATCTCATTTTCAGCTCTGTGGACTGCGTTATTGCCGCGGATAAAAAAGGCAAGATTCTTATATTCAATGATCCGGCCAGTCAGGTTTTCGGATACGCTGAAGATGAAGCGCTCAATAGTCTCAATGTTCGAAATATTTACCCCGGCAACCAAGCGTTTGAGGTTATGCGGAACCTTAGAAGCAAGGAATACGGCGGAAAGGGAAAACTCAAATTATATCAGACCGATGTTATAACCAAAAACGGTGAAATCATTCCCATCAAACTTAATGCATCCATAATTTATGAAAACGGGCAGGAAATTGCGACCATCGGTTTCTTTCGTGATATGCGCGAGGAGTTTCGAATAAAAAATAAGTTGGAAAATACCCAGATTCAGCTTTTGCAGGCAGAAAAGATGTCCTCTTTGGGGAAACTGGCCGCAGGAGTTGCCCACCAGTTAAACAACCCCCTGGGGGGGATTACGCTGTTTGCCAAGCTTATCCAGGAAGAATATGATCTTGAAGAGGGGGCTCAGGAAGACTTACGCCGCATCCTGAAAGATGCCCAAAGATGCCGTGATACGGTGAAGGAACTGCTGGAATTCACGCGACAGACCCGCCATTTAATGCGACCTCATGACGTCAACCAGACGATTTCCCGGACTCTGTATTTGCTCGAACGCCAGACCCTGTTCCAAAATATAGAGATAGAAACAGACCTGGACGCTTCACTCCCTCTTGTTCAGTCTGATATCCAGCAGCTTAATCATTTGTTTATGAACATCATTCTCAATGCGGCCCAGGCCATGGAGGAAAAGGGAAGGCTCATGGTAAAAAGCGAACTGATGCCGAATGGCGAACGAGTCTTCATAGAAATATCCGATACAGGTCCTGGAATACCCGAAGATATTCTTCCCCACATTTTCGAGCCGTTTTTCACCACCAAGGAAGAAGGAAAAGGGACCGGTCTGGGTCTCAGTCTGGCTTACAGTATCGTGAGAAATCACGGCGGCAATATCACGGCAAAAAGCACGCCCGGACAAGGAACGACATTTATTATTGAGTTTCCCGTTGCAGATAAGGAAAACCAAGGAGAAGAAAGTGGAGATAAAATCTGACGCCATAATATTGGTTGTGGATGATGAACAGGATATCCGGGATGCATCCGAACGAATTCTTACCCGGATCGGTTTCCAGGTTCTGAAGGCATCTCGCGGGGATGAGGGGCTGGCTGTCCTGGCAAAGGAAAAAGTTTCCATTGTGCTTCTCGATTTGAAGATGCCGGGCATGGACGGACTGGAGGTTCTCAAACACATTCGTGCTCTGGACGAGACAATTCAAGTCATCGTGATTACAGGATACGCCACGGTAGAAACAGCCATTGAAGCCATGAAGCAGGGTGCTTACGATTTTATTTCCAAACCCTTTGAGCCGGATCAATTGCGTATTGTAGTTAATCGTGCATGGGAAAAGATAAACCTCAGGCGGGAGGCTGAAAAGCTGGAGGAGGAAAGAAGAAGGACGCTGTCTGATCTGGATACAGAGAAAAGCCGAATACATACTATTTTAGAATCTTTTCCGAGCGGTGTGGTTGTGACAAATTCCAGGGGCCTTGTGGTCTTGATGAATCCGGCCTTCAGACAGCTGCTTGATCTTGATCCCGTTTCTAAAACGGGCAACCCCATAGAAGACTATATCCCGGATAAAAAACTGTGTAATCTTGTAACGGAAATCTCGCAGGGAAAACACGTGGACTACGATGATATTCCTGACTATGAGTTTTCTCTTTCAGATAAAAAATATCTTATGGCAACCGGACAACCGGTCTTAGGTGAAAGAAAGGAATGCCTTGGAGCAGTTCTAAATGTTGTGGACATCACAGCCCTGAAGCTTTTGGATCAGCTTAAATCGGAATTTGTTGCCAAGGTTTCCCATGAACTGCGATCTCCGCTTTCGACGATCCATGAGCAGCTTGCTCTGGTAATCAGAGAAATGGTCGGTGAAAACATTGCACAAGACCAGCATATACTTACACGAGCCAAGGAAAAAACCAAAGGATTGATTGCTTTGATCGGAGATCTTCTGGATCTTTCCCGTATTGAGGAAGGGATTATCTGCCATGAGCCTCAACCGGTCCGGCTTGAAGATCTCCTTAAAAATATTGTAGATTTTTTAAAAACCAGGGCGAAAAATAAGAATCAGTCTATTTCACTTGAACTCCCAAAAGAACCGCTTCCCGAGCTCACCGCCGATCCCATCGCTCTGGAAAGCATCTTTGGGAATCTGATCACCAATGCCATTAATTACACCCAGGAAGGCGGAAAAATTGAAGTGGAAGTTGATTTGGCGGGAATCAACGTGGGTGTAAAAGTTAAAGATAACGGGTTTGGTATAGCAGATAAATATCTGGACAAGATTTTTGAAAGATTCTACAGGGTCAAGGACGAAAATACCCGATACATTACCGGAACCGGCCTTGGGCTACCCATCGTAAAAGGACTTATAGATTCAATGGG
>JAFDHQ010000096.1 GCA_019308685.1 Deltaproteobacteria bacterium | reverse complement strand
GAGGAGTCCGGCGGAAAAGACGTCATGGAAGTTTTAAAAAAAGAAATTG
The DNA here is from genome assembly GCA_019308685.1 of Deltaproteobacteria bacterium. GTDB lineage: Bacteria > Desulfobacterota > Desulfobacteria > Desulfobacterales > UBA11574 > S5133MH16. The sequence continues at coordinate 9,728 of JAFDHQ010000096.1, read as the reverse complement.
AAAATATCCGGCCGACAATAATTACCAACATGGCCAGGGGTAACAAAGAGAAAAATGCGGGTCAAATTGTACAGATTGTTGCTGAAAAATATTTAACCACTCAAACCACGGATTTGTGCAGCGTGTCTCACGACAAGCAGATCGGTGCAATGATTTCCGACATGGCCCCTCTGATCAATCTTGACCAGTCAAGTCATGCTTTTGCCGACATTTATGAAATTGTCAGCAAGTTGATGTAAGCTTGTCAGTAAGTTACACTTGTCACGGTTTGATGCTTGTCAATTTTCATTTCTTCTGATACTTAACCCCCATGAAAAAACCAAATAATGATCCGTTATTAATACTCGCATCCCGCTCCCCAAGGCGCCGGTATCTGTTAGAACAGGCAGGACTTTCATTTTCCGTAATTCCCAGCAGCATCGATGAGACATCTATCCCCATATCTTCACCGGAAACCTATACCAGGGTTCTCGCCGAAGCAAAGGCCGGTAACGTGTCGGATAAGTATCCCGACAATTGGGTTATCGGCGCCGATACCATTGTCCTGAAAGACCAAACCATACTTGGCAAGCCCGGCTCCATAGCCGAAGCCCGAACCATGTTAAAACAGCTCAGTGGGCAAACACATCAGGTCTTTACCGGTTATTCAATCTGCTGCAAAGTGAAAAACCGAAAATTTTCCGAAACAATTAAAACAGACGTTCTTTTTAAAAATCTAACCGATCAGGAAATCGAGTGGTACATACATACAAGCGAGCCTTTTGACAAAGCAGGAGCCTACGCCATTCAAGGTCTCGGCACCTTCCTGGTTAAAAGCATCAACGGTTCTTACACCAATGTTGTGGGGCTCCCGGTTTGCGAGGTCATTGAATTTCTCATAAAGGAAGGCGTGCTGGCTATAACCTATGTCAATAATTGAGGGATCGGGAAGTTTTTTCGATTCAATCGCTCCATGAATAATCCGCGACTGCATCATACAAACTCATAAATAAGGGCTCGTAAAGATAGAACAGAAAATATGGCTTTAAATAAATTGGGTGTATGGCAACTCATTTTGAGTATTTTAATTACGAACACAAAATACCGCTGTTCTATCTTAACGATCCCTAATATATTCAAACAGTGTATGATTTCGCTGCGGATCATTCATTACGCTATTTAATAAGCTTTATAAGAAAAAACACCCCGACTGCTGAACGAGTTGTTTAACAAAGGAAGATTTTAAAAATTGATAAAACGACTGCAAGACGTAAAAAACCGCATTCAAACGGCGGCCCGTGCATGCGGCCGTGACCCGGAAACCGTCCGTCTGGTTGCGGTGAGCAAAACTGTTCCCGTAAACAAGGTCAGACAAGCCATAGATGCCGGCGTTACCATTCTTGGAGAAAATTATGTTCAGGAAGCCCGGACCAAGTTCAATGATCTGGCCACTTACCCGGTATCGTGGCATTTCATCGGACATCTTCAGTCCAACAAGGCCAAATACGCTGTGAGACTCTTTGACCTGATTCATTCCGTTGATTCCCTTAAACTGGCCCGTGAATTGGATAAACAGTCACATAAAATTGATAAAATCCAGGAGGTCCTGATACAGGTCAATATCAGTGAGGAAGCTTCAAAGTCGGGAATAAGCGTTAAAGACACATACAATCTGTTAAAGGACATAAGCCTTTTTGAGAATTTGTCGGTTAAAGGGCTTATGACCATGCCGCCCTATTTCAACGCTCCTGAAAAGGTTCGGCCCTATTTCGCCGCCCTTCGGAGTCTAAGAGATCGTCTCGAGCAACAGGGTTTGTTGAATATACATTTAAGCGAACTTTCCATGGGTATGACCGGTGATTTTGAAGCGGCTATCCAAGAAGGGGCGACCTTAGTACGCATCGGAACCGCTATTTTTGGGAAAAGAGAATGAAAATCCTGCTTCACATATGCTGCGCTCCGTGCGCAATAACCACTGTAAAAACCCTTGAAAAGCAAGGTTTTGAGGTCATGGGTTTTTTCTATAAACACAATATCCACCCGTATACGGAATGTATGAAACGCAAAGATACGTTGCAGTCTTATGCTGAAACCATCAATCTCAGGGTCATTTATCAGGAAGGTTACGATCTGGAAGGTTTTATCCAGAATGTCGTGTTCAGGGAATCGAGACGCTGCTCGTACTGCTACCATGAGCGCCTGAGATCCACGGCACTGGTGGCAAAGCGAGGTAAGTTTGATTATTTTACCACCACACTCCTGTACAGTAAATTTCAGAAACACGACGAGATAAAATCCATCGGTGAAGCGGTCGGAAAAGCCGTAGGGGTAAAATTTTACTACTATGATTTTCGTGATGGATGGAAAGAGGGTGCCGAAGAATCAAAACGGTTGGGAATGTATCGCCAGCAATATTGTGGCTGCATCTATAGTGAAAAAGAAAGGTATTACAAAGAAAAAGTGTCTAAAGTGACTAACAATCTCTATGTTTAGCAATTTCATATACTTCATCATTGTACTGCTCATATACAGTACCTATCAGCCTTCGGAAGATACCAATTTTAGCTCAACAGAAACCTTTATTTTGTTTATCGGACTGACTGCTGCTTTCGCGTGGATCACCTGGATACAATTTAACAGAATAGAAAAGAGTCTTTCACAAGGAAGATTCTCACAACTCAGTCATAAATTCGGCTCTACACTTACCCGGCAATCCATAATGGCCATCGTGCTCTTTTCCATCGATATTTACGGCCTGAACCTTTCATCCTTTTTGGCAGACATTGACTTTCTTTCCATTATCCCGACGTTTCAGGCACTTTCATTTCTCGGGCTTTTCATATTCTACCTTGCCATCGTATGGGCCTGTGCCCATGGATCCTATAAGATGCTTTCCAACTCCGATCTCTCCAGGAAATCATACATTCTGTCTCAAATTTCTTTCTCCGTACCCGTGCTTTTACCCTGGCTGCTCCTTTCCGGAGTTGCCGACATTATTAATGCCCTGCCCTTTGAATCACCAAAACATTTTCTCTCCACTACCCAAGGTCAGATTGCCTATTTCATTATTTTTCTTGTTGCCATCGCAATTGCAGGCCCGGCCGTAATCCAGAAATTTTGGAGATGCAAACCCCTGGAAACCGGTTTTTATAGAAAACGAATCGAAGACCTGTGCCGAAAAGCAAGCCTTGAATATGCTGATATTCTTTACTGGCCCATATTCGGAGGCAGAATGATAACCGCCGGTGTGATGGGGCTGGTCAAGAAATTCCGCTACATCCTTGTTACAAATGACCTTTTGAGATTCCTTGAGCCCGAGGAGATTGATGCGGTCATTGCCCATGAAATCGGACATATAAAGAAAAAACATCTTATTTTTTATCTGGTCTTTTTTGTAGGATACATGCTGATCTCTTTTGCCACTTTTGACCTGCTGGTATATTTTATTGTCTTCACGGAACCCATATACAGATTTATAAGCCATAGCGGTCTGGATCAAGCTGCGGTAACATCATCGATTTTCAGCTTCATCATTATTGTATTTTTCCTGATCTACTTCCGTTTTATTTTCGGATATTTTATGCGCAATTTTGAGCGCCAGGCAGACACTTACGTGTATGCCCTTTTCGACAGTGCGGCACCTCTCATCTCCTGCTTCGAAAAAATTGCAGCAACAAGCGGTGAGCCATACGACAAACCCAACTGGCACCACTTCAGCATTAAAAGCCGGATAGATTATTTGAAAAAATGTGAAACGGACAGAGTCTGGATAACCCGCCATGACAATAAAATATTAAAAAGCATCGCTGTGTATCTGCTGGGGACACTTTTGATCGGAACTATTGGATATAACTTAAATTTTGGTGAAACCGGCAAGAAATTAAACAAACATTTTTTCGAGAAAATAATACTTAGAGAACTGGAGAGGACCCCTGACAACCCGAATCTTTACAGCACGCTGGGTGACCTTTATTTCAGCCAGGAAAAGTTTGCCGAAACTATAAAAGCGTATGAACAATCATTGGCGCTTAAGCCGGATAACCCTCATGCTTTGAATAACCTCGCCTGGCTTCATGCCACATGTAACGTCGAAAGATTCCGTGATCCTCAAAAAGCGTTGTGTCTTGCAGAAAAAGCGGCTGAACTCGAAAAATCTCCGTATATCCTCGACACCCTGGCTGAGAGCTATTTTACAAACGGCCGGTTTGAAGAGGCGGTTGAATCTGAAATCAAGGCCCTTGACTTGACCGTAACGAACAGAAGCTATTATGAAAAACAATTGAAAAAATTTATGGAAGCAGCCAAAAAGGTGTCTTGAGTTTACCCCATCATCGGATACAAACCTTCCGGACCTGCATCAGATCGCAGTTTCCACCCAATATTTTTTCAATTCCGTCCTGTTTCAGGGTCGTCATACCATCTTTTACCGCCTGATTCCTTAAAACCTCAATCAGAGATTTGTTCTGGATCAGTTTTTTCATGGGGTCGGTCCCCAGCAACAGTTCATGCAGACCCATGCGTCCGGCATATCCGGCGTTGTAACATCGGTTACAGCCTACCGGCCGGTAAAGAACCAAATCATCCGTATAAGGTATGTTAACATTTTTTTCGAACCGTTCAACAGATCCGTATTCCCGAACCAGAGTCTCATATTCACTTTTTGAGGGGTGATAAGATTCCTTGCAATTTTTACACAAGGTGCGGACCAGGCGCTGGGCAAGAACGCACACAATAGAATCTGCAAAGTTGAACGGATCCATTCCCATGTCAAGAAGCCGGGTGATGCTTTCCGGTGCACTGTTGGTATGCAGTGTGGAAAACACCAGATGTCCGGTTAATGACGCCTCGATTCCTATTGATGTTGTCTCCCTGTCGCGCATCTCACCCACCATGATTACATCCGGGTCAGACCTTAAAAATGCCCGCATGGCGGATGCAAAGTCGAATCCGATCTTGGGCTTGACCTGGACCTGCCTCAACCCTCTCTGGGTGATTTCCACAGGGTCTTCAGCGGTCCAGATCTTGGTTTCCGTATGATTGATATAGGACAGGGCCGAATGTAAGGTTGATGTTTTGCCGGAACCGGTGGGACCACATACAAAGATGAGGCCGTATGGCTGCATAATTGAGTTGACAAAATTGCTGTAATTTCGGGTTGAAAAACCTATTTTATCCAGCGGAAGCGTCTCACCGGTGGCCAGAATACGCATCACAACATCTTCCACTCCCCCCTGGGTGGGAATGGTGGCCACCCGGAGTTCGATATCAAGACCACCGTATTTTTTGAATTTGATTGTTCCGTCCTGGGGCTTGCGTCGTTCCACAATATCAAGATCGGCCATAATCTTAATACGTGATACGATTTTATCTCTAAACACGGAAGGAAGCGACTCCAATACCGTACATGCACCGTCCACACGGATCCGCACCCGGGTCTTTTCCTTTCCGGGAAACGGTTCGATATGAATATCCGAAGAACCCCGCTCATAGGCATCAATGATAATTTTATTGACCAGCTGGACAATGGCACTGTCCTCTTCATACAGGTCAGATTCTTCAGCTTCTATCTCGGGTTCTTCGCTCTTCAATTGGGAAAGGATCTCTTGCATGGAAGCGAGTTCTTTTTCCTTTCGGGTAAAGCGCCTGAGAGTTTTAAGTATATCCTGTTTTAACGCGACATTGAAACAGACGGATTTGCCAGTAAACAAAGACTTGATTTCGCCAACCTTCTGAAGATCGAAGGGATTGTCTATGGCAATAACGATGTTATTACCTTCCTTGCGCAGGGGAACCCAGGCATAGTGTCGCATGAAAGAAACTTTCAGGCCGGCAAGCAGTTCACTGGGAACCGGTGCATTTGCATTATATTTTGCAAACGGTACGTTATAAAATTGACTTAAGGCGTTGCCGATATCCTGTTTTGAAACCTTGAGATCCGACATTAAAACCGCCTCAACAGGTTCTCTTCTTCTTCTGGCATCGGCGACGGCCATATCCAGTTCTTTTTCTGTCAGAATACGGTTTTTCAAAAGACAATCAAATTTGCTTGGCCTTGCTTTTGCCATCCGCTTCTGGTTGTACAGTGCGATTCCCAGTATATGAGCCATTTCCGTAACAGACTGTTCGTCGAGTTTGGAAAACGACCCTCCGTTTTTGCGGTTTATGAGCTGAAGCACGCCCAGCAGATAGTTTTTACATATCACCGGAACTACAAGAACCTGTTGGGTGGTAAAATCCGCCTTTTGATCCCAGCTTTTATCGAATTTAAGATCAGAATCTATGGCGGCCAGCTCCTTATCATCATAAACATTTTTAATATTGATGAGCTTTTTCTTGTAAGCGGAACATCCTGATATACTGTTGTTGGACAGGGGAATGCGGATCTCTCCGATTTCGTCTCCGGATTTGAATCTCGAAACCAACTCTCGCTTTCTGCCGTCAACCAGGTAAACGGTGAGCCGTTCCGCTTCAAAAAGCCCTGTGATTTCATCCTTGAGATCAACCAGGATCTCGTCCAGATTTGCGGCGGCATGGATCTTGTTGCAAATATCCTGCAAATTCTTTCGATACTCAATCTCAGATTTAAGTTTAAGGCCATTTAAATCCATGGGTTTTGAACTCGTCGCTTTTTCTAACATTGTTTTTCCTCGGTTTTATATGAAGCCTAACCACTGCACGATTGATGCCTTGTTGCAGTGAAACGAAGATCCCGTTATAGGGGTATATCCGGCCGATACAAGGATTGCAGAATATATGTGAGATTTTTAGCAACACCTGTGCCAAAAAGAACTTCACTTTTTGAATAAGCAAAAACTTCAATCCATCTTTTGATCCTGAAGTATGCACAACTTATCGGTTTAAAATGAATTTTTGAAAATCATTAGCAAAGGAAAAAAATTTCAAAACCTATGAATTGAATAGAACGGAAAATCGGAAGAAGGAAAATAATAAAAAAAATGCCCAGAAAAATGTGCATCATGCATAAATTTCTGGGCATTATGATAAAGGCCTGACCAAACAGGAAGCGGCCTTGTCGCTTCTGCCTTCAACTCTGTCCTTCCTCGTCTCGTTCTTTAAACACCTCTTTTCATATTTTTATTCACTATTCACAAGCAGAACGCAAAATTTGTAGATGTTTGAGGGCGACAGCCGTAATAAAAATTATAAAGATTATAATCAATTTTCATATAAGAATCAAGCGGATATACGTTGCTTGACAGCCCGGCTTGTATATGATAAATTATTTTTGTTGGCCTTCTCAACCGATCAATTTCCAAATGTTGCAGGCTCACTAATTTACACACAATCCATTTTCGATCCACCGCCTACTCGGGTTGCGCCAATAAGCTCATTTTACCATGTCATTGAGAACATTATTCTTGAGTTAACCCATTGACCGATCCTGAACAAAAGAGACCCACAGGGTGAACCGGTAAAAAGAGCACATAATTTCTTTTGTTGACTAAATTTAAAACCTAATTTCAAGGATCAATTTTCATATCGGAGGTCTGCGTCATTATTGAAATCACACAACATAAAGGTGAATTGACCACGTATAGGATCCTTCAGAAACAGGACCGGAACAGACTTAAAAGCAAACTCAGACAGGGCGCTCGGCAAAAAAAAATCATTTTGATTATCCCGCTCCTGGCAAGCGAGTTCACAACTAGCGAAACCTATCCGGTTTTTCAAAATATTTTGAGCCAACTAAAACAGGTGCGGTATTTTTACCGGATTATTTTCGGTCTGGACCGGGCATCAGAGGATGAAGCGTTATTGTTGCGGGATCTCTTAACGCAATATCAAATCAAAAATTACATCATCCAATGGAATGACGGGCCTTTTTTCTCCCGGGTATATGAAACTCTGAACCAGGCCGGATTTGTATTTCTCGAACCCGGCAAGGGGAAAAATATATTTCTGAGCTTCGGTATTGCGCTTGCTTTAGGGGCCAAGGCAGTGGGGGTAATTGATGCAGATATCCGATCCTTTAAGCGCGCCCAGCTCGACAGGCTTCTATATCCCGTGGTGGTTCACGACTACGACTTTTCCAAGGCCTTTTACTACCGCATTTCCGAAAGAAAACTCTATGGTCGGGTCAAACGGTTGCTGCTCGATCCTCTGTTGCTTGCTTTGAGAAAAAAATTTATGGAAACCAAAGATCAAAAGATGCTTGGACTGATCGATTTTTTGATGCAGTTCCATTATCAACTTTCCGGTGAAGTTGCCTTCAATAGTGAACTGCTCAAAAAAATTCATTTTGCCACAAACTGGGGAGCGGAAATTTATACGCTTATCGAAATTTATCGAAAAGCCACATCCGCGGCGCAGGTTATGTTTTCCCGAAAACCTTTTGATCACAAGCACCAGGAAGTCTCCGAGACAGACGAAACAAGAGGACTCCATCGGATGGCCATTGATATTGTTACCACCCTGACCAGCGCTCTGGTCGAGGATGAGGCCTTGGAAGTTTCCGATGATTTTTTCCGCGATCTGGCTTTGGTTTACTCAAGGATTGCGGAACAGCGCATTAAGATATATTCTGAAGAGGCGGCCTTCAACAATCTCATTTATGACCGTGACCAAGAAGAACGGCTCGCACGAAGCGTTTTCCGCAATTGTATATTGCGTGCCGGTGAGATTCTGACAACCCAGTCCCTGATCACGGGCAGGTTTATGCGGGTGATTCACACGTATCCGGAATTTAGGCCGCATTTAGATGCCGGTCTGGCGGAGACCATTATGTCTGTGGAAAAGCAAATGAAACGCGCCTTTTTCGAAATACCCCAGACGGCTTCCTGGGAACGCATCACCGAAAAGCTTCCGAACATTTATGACGATCTAAAGATGGCGATCAAACAGGAAGAAAATCGGTTTTCCTGTGGCATATCAAAAGGGTAGACCGATATTTCAATTTTCATGAAACATTCGGGCTAAAATTAAAAGATCCTATTCTCCCATTAATGAATATCCATTTTCGGATGCGATTCGCTCTCCACGCCGAGCACTCATACTGACCGCCGGCTGGGAGATATTGAGCTTAGGCGCTAAATTCGCCATGGTAAACCCCAACTCCCTAACTGCCCAGTAACAGAAAAGGCTTCTCGCTTTGACTTTTACCGGTTGCTTTCCGGGCTGAAATATTTCTTCCGGTTTAATGGAATAACTCAGCCACTTTATCAGCAAGTTTATTTACATCATAGCCCTTCGATTTTAGCCGGTATTCGCATTCAAAAGGCTCATTCGCAGCCTTTAAAACCTTCTCAACGAAATCAGAATCGCCAAGCACACGCTCATCAATTTTAAATCAGAAACAAGCCCGGTCCGAATCGGATTAAGGTGAATATACCGTACGAGTTCAAGTAAATATATATCCTCTTGACAGAGAATCGATGTGTAACGGTTTTCCAACAGCCGGCCGCTTCGACCATGTCAGCGGTTAAAGTTCATTGCATGGCCGGTCAGCAGTCTCCGCATAACCGTAGAAAGCGGACAAGCACCCGTGCGTAGTAACAGGTGAAAATGGTTGGGAATCAGGGACCACGCAAAACACTTTGTATGGGTTTCTGAGAGCACCTTCCCCAGCCGATCCAGAAAATTAATCCTGTCGGTATCATCTTCGAATATCTTTCTTCGCTCGATGCCTCTGACAATCAAAAATTACATCTCAACATTAGAATAAAATTATTTTTCGGTTATTGGGATATGGCACTTTTTTTTGAAAACATCACAAATCCCCCCCGATTTTT
>JAFDHQ010000095.1 GCA_019308685.1 Deltaproteobacteria bacterium | reverse complement strand
TGGCCCAAAGGACCAGGTTTTCAAGATCAAAATAACCGATGCAAAGATGATTCCATGACAGCCGATATGAAAAAAATATTTAAACAGGGGATTTTCAGCGACAATCCCATCTATCGACAGGTTCTGGGCATCTGTTCGGCGCTGGCCGTAACCAACCTTTTGGCCAACACGTTGTTCATGTGTTTCGGGGTCATTTTCACCACGGCATTTTCCAATCTTACGGTTTCCCTGTTGCGAAAGCACATTCCCCAACGGATCCGAATGATTGTTCAGGTTCTCATTATTGCCAGCTATGTGATGATGGTTGATATCACCATTAACGCAGTGGCTCCGGATATCCATCGGTTTATCGGTCCGTATGTGGGATTGATTATTACCAACTGTATTATCATGGGTCGTGCCGAAGCATTTGCCAGTCAAAACAAGCCCATCCCTTCATTTTTAGACGGCATTGCCAGCGGGCTGGGGTATTCAATGGTTTTAATTGCCATTGCCGTTGTGCGTGAAATTTCCGGCTTCGGCACCCTATTAGGAGTTGCATTGCCGGCAACCGATCTCTGGTGGCACCAATGGACCATCATGGTCATGCCGCCGGGTGCATTTTTTATGCTGGCCATTGTTACCTGGATCGCCAGGGCAAAATTCGAACCCAAGGAGTAGTGTTACAGAGGGTATGCCATGGACGTTTTACATTCGGGAATCATTCAAACGTTCTTTTTGATTCTTATTTCGGCGACTTTTACCGATAATATTTTGCTGACCCGGTTTCTGGGGATGTGCTCCTGTCTGGGCGTATCCAAAAAAGTGGATACCAGTCTGGGGTTGGGACTGGCCGTGATCTTTGTCACCACCTGCACGGCTGCCATCAATTTTCTGGTATACGAGTTTCTGTTGATTCCTTTAGGCATCGCCTATTTAAAACTGATTGTCTTTATCATCGTTATCGCTGCCTTTGTTCAGTTTGTGGAAATGGTTATCGAGCGGGTATCCATAAAACTTTATTTCTCTTTAGGTATTTTTCTACCTTTAATTACGGTCAATTGTGCCATTCTGGGGACGTCGCTTTTTATGCTCAACAAACCGTATAGTCTTCTTCAGGCCTTTGCTTTTGGCCTGGGAAGCGGCTTGGGATGGTTTTTGGCCATCACCATCATCGGAGGCATCCGCGAAAAGGTAAACGAAGCATCGGTTCCCAGAGGTTTGGAAGGTCCTGGCATTACCTTAATCATTATCGGTATCATGGCACTGGCTTTTGTGGGTTTTTCCGGAATGATCAAAATTTGATTCGTTGAATAATAATATGCTTTATGCGATATTCATATCCGTAGGATTTTTGGCGGCATGCGGGGGTTTTTTGGCAGCCGTGCTGGTTGTGGCTGAAAAAAAGATCCTGAATTACGGTCCCTGCAACCTTGATATCAATGCCGGCGAGAGGGAACTGACAGTTGACGGTGGTTCACCCCTGTTGTCCGCTCTGGCAGAAAACAGCATTTTTATACCATCGGCATGTGGGGGCCGGGGCAGCTGCGCCTATTGTAAACTTAAAGTTTTGGAGGGCGCCGGGTTTGTCGGGCCCGTGGAAGAGCCTCATTTAACAACTGAAGAACTCGAAACCGGTGTTCGGTTGTCGTGCCAGGTCAAAATCCGAAATGACCTTAAAATTGAAATCCCAAAAGAACTTTTTGCCGTCAAACACTTTCGGGCAAAGCTCATTGAAAAAGAAATGCTCACCTATGATATTGCCGGTCTCCGTATAGAACTCATTGAACCCCAAACTATCGATTTCGTGGCCGGACAATATATTCAGCTGGAGTCTGAAGAATACAAAGGCAGGGAAGCGGTCATGCGCGCCTACTCGATTTCTTCGGTGCCCTCTGACAACAGACACATTGAGTTGATGGTCCGAAAAGTTCCGGAAGGCATCTGCACCACGTGGGTGTTTGATTATCTTCAGGAAGGAAAGGCGCTTTACTTCTCGGGTCCCTATGGCGAATTTCACCTGTCAGAAACGGACGCGCCGATTATTTTTATTGCCGGCGGCAGCGGTATGGCGCCGATTTGGAGCATTATACAAAAAATGGTTGAAGAAGGCATTCAGCGGAACTCCGTTTACTTCTTTGGCGCCCTTACGCAAAAAGATTTATTTTATGCGGATGAGTTAAACAAAATTGCCGATTCATCAGAATGGTTCAAGTTTGTCCCGGCCCTGTCACGAGAGCCCGATGATTCGGATTGGCAGGGAGAACGGGGATTAATTACGGATGTGGTGAAACGGTATTTTCCCGATACATCCGCTCACGAAGGCTACCTGTGCGGATCGCCGGGCATGATTAATGCGTGCATTTCCGTATTGATCGAAGGGGGAATGCCGGAAGAGAAAATTTATTATGACAAGTTTGCCTAATACCTAATCTGCATTAACTTTTTTCTAATGAGTAATTTCCAGGCTTGCAGAAATTAGGTAGTGTCCATTCATAAAAATTTAAAACACGGGATTAAAACATGAAACGAAGCCCTGCTGAGGAAGAATTAATTCAAAGCTTAGGCCCTTCAAAATTTTCAGCACAAGGATTTTTGGGACATGATGTGCGTCCGGTTGATGAAATTATTTCTGCCGATAAAAGAAAACTGGACCGGCTTGGAATTTCCATAAACACATTGGTGGATTGCCTTAAAGCAGTTTATCGACAGGCACGGCAAGCCTATGGCGCTGAAATTCAAATCACGCCGGGTGTCTTTACTACCTTTTACGAATCCAGAGGCAGAGTGCCCTCTCCATTTAAAACGAATGGTGTGTTTGAAAAGGGGGAAGCCTTAGTTCGCGAAAAAGAATCCGGTCAACACATCATCATCACTCAACTGGGAATCGCCCTTATTGAAAGACACCATTTTTTTCAAGGACTCGGCAGCCGCTACCGAATCGACCCGGAAGTTGCGGTCCGGTTGTTGGGATTGGCTTCTTTTAAAGAAGGTGCGCCATGAAAAGCCTTAGTTAGTGTCTATCCATAAACGGCATCTTTTGGCCCCCGGCGGCGTTCTCGCTCGTTTTCAATCCTCGAAATAGCGCGCTATGCCTGCGGTTGAAAACTCGCTCGGGCCTTGCCGGTAACCAAAATCTACCATTTATGGATGGACACTAGTAAACACAAATTAAGCGAAAGTCGAGGATGCTATGCAAAAACAGGAATTTATCCGGCAGATAAAAGTAAATAACAGGCCGTATGATATTGCAGATATCAGCCTGTTTCAGGAAAAAGGCATTGCAGATGTAAACAAGCTGCCCTTTTCCATCAGAATTCTTGTTGAAAACCTGTTAAGGAAACTGGATGGCCGTATTGTCAGAAAAGAGGATGTGCTCAAGATCGCCGGGTGGAAAAAACGATATGACGAACCCATGGAAATACCTTTTCATCCGGCACGGGTTTTGATGCAGGATTTTACCGGTGTTCCCGCAGTGGTGGATCTTGCCGCCATGCGGGATGCCGTAAAAGATCTCGGCGGCGATCCCATGAAAATCAACCCGCTGGTACCGGTCGATTTGATCATCGACCATTCGGTTCAGGTTGATTATTTTGGCACCCGGGACGCGTTACAAAAAAATGTGGACAAGGAATATGAACGGAATCGTGAAAGATACGCGCTCTTGAAATGGGCTCAGAAGAGTTTTAACAATTTTCGGGTGGTTCCTCCGAATTCCGGAATCTGTCACCAGGTAAATCTTGAATATTTGGGGCAGGTGGTGATGGTGGAAACGATGCACGGCAAAGCCATGGCGTATCCGGACACGCTGGTGGGCACCGACTCACATACAACCATGATTGACGGTATCGGCGTAATGGGCTGGGGGGTTGGCGGCATCGAGGCCGAGGCCGTCATGCTCGGCCAGCCGTATTATATGACCATTCCTCAAGTAATCGGCGTAAAGATGGTCGGCGAATTGAGAGAAGGAATTACGGCAACCGATCTGGTGTTGGTGGTGACCGAACTGCTCAGGAAACACAATGTCGTGGAAAAATTCGTCGAATATTTCGGTCCCGGGATGAAGAAACTGTCGGTTCCCGACCGGGCCACCATCGCCAACATGACACCGGAATACGGTGCCACCGTGGGGTTTTTTCCGGTGGACGAAAAGACCATAGAATACCTTCGCCTGACCCACCGGGAAAAACAGGCCGATTTGGTTGAGATCTATACCCGGGCCGTGGGGTTATTTTATACCGGGCAACAAGACCCGGATTACACCGAGGTTCTCGAACTCGACCTCTCCTCGGTACAACCCTCTGTTGCCGGTCCGGCCCGACCCCAGGACCGGATTGAGCTGAAGGATCTCAAAGGTAACTTTGCCACGGTTCTGGAGGGCAACTATGATCGAAACGCGGATGTGTCCGGCATCTCCACGTTTCACGACGAATCCGGCTGCCGAACGGTAAGGACACCCCGTTGCAAGGTCACTGAAGTTGGGAAATATCCGGTGGATCTTGATGGAAAAACGGCCACCATCGGCCACGGGAGTATTGTGATCGCCGCCATAACTTCCTGCACAAACACTTCAAACCCTTTTGTCCTGATGGGAGCGGGACTCTTGGCCCAAAAGGCGGTGAGCAAAGGATTAAAAGTCCCTCCGCATGTCAAGACATCCCTGGCGCCGGGCTCAAAAGTGGTCATTCGGTATCTTAAAGACGCCGGCTTGATGCCCCAATTCGAGGCCCTGGGTTTTCATTTGGCAGCTTTCGGGTGCACCACCTGTATCGGAAACAGCGGTCCTCTGCATCATGAGATCGAGAGAGCGATTGCTGAAAATAATCTGACCGTCGCATCGGTGCTGTCAGGAAACCGCAATTTCGAGGCCAGAATCCATCAAAGTATCCGGGCAAATTTTTTAGCATCGCCATTGCTGGTGGTTGCACTGGCGTTGGCCGGAACGGTGAATATCGATTTAACCTCAGAACCGCTGGGGACCGATTCCGGCGGCCAACCGGTCTATCTTTCGGATATCTGGCCAACCAACGCAGAAATCCAAAGCCTGGTTCACGCGCATGTTCATAAAGAGTTTTTTGAGAGTGAGTACGCCAAAATTTTTGACGGGGACGAATTCTGGCAAGGTTTGGAAGTTACAGAAAGCACCACCTTTGACTGGGATGAACAGTCCACCTATATTAAAAAGCCCCCGTATTTTGAAAATTTCACACTCGATCAGGCCAAGCCTTTGGATATAGAAAATGCCGGTGTGCTTTTACTGTTGGGAGATTCGGTGACCACGGACCATATTTCTCCAGCCGGAGCCATACCCGAAAATTATCCTGCCGGTCGCTACCTGACGGCAAATCACGTGCCTCCCGCTGAGTTTAATTCCTATGGCTCGCGCAGAGGAAATCACGAGGTGATGATTCGGGGAACGTTCGGAAATATTCGCATTAAAAATAAACTGGTTGCCCCCAAGGAAGGTAGTTTTACTATAAAATTTCCCGCAAAAAAAGAGATGTTTGTCCATGAGGCCGCCCTGGAATATATGGGGGAATCCAAACCGTTGATTGTATTGGGCGGCAGAGAATATGGGACCGGGTCTTCCAGAGACTGGGCCGCAAAAGGAACGATTCTTTTGGGAATAAAGGCGGTGATTGCCGAATCTTTTGAGCGGATTCACCGGAGCAATCTGGTTGGCATGGGCGTACTGCCGCTGGTGTTTAAAGAAAATGAGAATTTGGAAACTTTGGGATTAACGGGTTCTGAGACGTTTTATATCAGTGGAATCCAAGATATGAACCCGCGAAAAGTTCTGGCGGTCAATGCCGTAGCAGATGACGGAAAAACCACGGATTTTGAAGTAATTTCACGTCTGGATACAGATGTGGATGTCGAGTACTTTGAAAACGGCGGCATTCTGCAATGTGTTCTACGGAAGGTTCTTCAGAAGAATTAGTTTCCATACAGAAATGGCCCTTTTCCGCAATCTCTGCCCTTGCCCCGTGAAATGCAACTAATTAACCCGTTCTAATGCATACATAAAACAGCAGGTCATCCATGTAAAACGGAAAAGCGTGGTTTGGAAAGGAAAGTCCACGCTTTTTTTGGTTTTTACCGGATTAGATAGAGCATTTGCGTTCATAATACGCTGAAGTTCTTTTATCAAAAACCGCTTCATTTTCATGGATATATTTGGCTCCCCGCCATGACCCGCAGGCAAGAACAACCGTTTCTCCGAGGGTGAACTTCCTTTTACAGGCTGAAGTGGACCTGTCAAAACAATCCATTCATTTTTGAGGCGATGGATTTTTGGCCTTTTGCAATTCTTTCTCAATTATTTCTGAAAAACCCTGCATGCTGCGCTTTCGAAGGCGCCGGCCGTTAATAAAAACAGATGGCACACCCCTGACGTTGGCTTTCCTTCCATCCCGTATGTCGGCACGCACCTTTTCGGCAATGGCCGGGTCTTTCCGGTCTTTTTCAAACCGAACCATATCAAGTTTCAACCGCTCGGCAAATTCGCGGATCTTTTCATCGCTGAGGTCCCTGTAGTGTGCGTATAACAGGTCTTGAAAGGGCCAAAACTTGCCCTGCCTTTGTGCTGCCAGGGCGGCTTTGGCTGCCAGGTCGGAATACTTGTGGGATGGGATCGGAAAGTTTTTATAAACAATCTTTACTTGTTTAGGGTATTTTTCGATCACCTGATCGAGGAGAGACGTGAGTCTCGAACAATGCGGTCACTGGAATTCACTGAAAACCGCAATAATCACCGGTGAATTCTCGGATCCCTTGTAAGGGGAACCTGAAGTATCGATCTTCTGAATAAACTCCAGCTGGAAAACCTGAATGGTTTTGTCCTTACGACTGCTCAAGAAAAGAACATCCGAACCTTGGATCAGCTGCAACCTGTCATAGTCTTTGCCCACGTTGATTTTTTCAGTCAAACGACCGTTGGCAGCGTAAATCAACAATTCCCCTTTTGGGTTGAGCACATAAATTTCGTTGCGATGGGTCGAAAAAGCCATGTCAACCGGCTGATCTTCAAGCTTAAATGTTTTCAGAACATTGTATTCCACTTCTGCATGAATCGGTGCCGGGATACCCAGGCATATCAGCAGGATCGCTGTAAGCGAACTGACTCCGAACTTCATAATAAATCCCCGTTTCCGTTTGTTTGGATGGCGTTTGCACCATAAAGAATGACACTTAAAACAAAAAAGCTCAAGGTTTTTAATTAGAAGCCATCTCAAAAATAGGATTTTTGCTCAAGGTCAAGGCGGGACCAAGTTTCAACCCGCAGGCATACTCAGTTAGGTCGAGGACTTGAAACGAGGGCCTAACACAGAGATTGGGGAAAAAGACTTTTTTGAGGTAGTTTCTAGTGTCCAGCCAGAACCTGAATAATCTTGCGATATATTTCTGGTTTATATGTCACTATTATTACAGCAAAGCTGTGTAAATATTTTCATAAAATTAAGACAAATTTATTTTAACCATCAGATGTTATCTTTTTATAGAAGATATTCGGGCCACAAACAACTATCCATCATTGGTCACTTTCAACTCTTTTAAGCCCCAACGCCACCCAGGTGTAAGAACCTTCTCCGGTAAGCGCTGCGGCCCAGGCATGCACTACTACTCTTTCCAGAACGGTAAAACCCCTCTGGGAGAGTTCCTTCTCTATATCCGCTGCCTGAACGTCGTAGAAACCGGAGACCACTAACAAATCTCCTTTTAGGGGTAAAAGACGACGGTAGTGGTCAAACATTTCCATATGAGTGACGGCATGAAGGTTGGCAAGGATTAAATTGAAACTTCCCGAAACCGCATCCACCGATCCGCGAAAAAGGTGGAACCTGTCTTCCATCCGATTCAAGGCCATATTTTGCATAGAAGCCTTTATTGCACCGGCACAAATATCGCATCCCAGTGCGGTGGTGCCATTTTTCAAAGCCGCAGCAAGCCCTAATATTCCCGATCCACAGCCGATATCCAGGATTCGAGCTTCTCTTTTAATTTCTAATCGTTGTAGAATGGTAAGTGCTGCTTTTGTTGAGGGGTGAGCGGGGGGGAAGGAACGGGATTTTAAAACCAGGCGGTCTTCTCCCATTTTGGGTTTTCGGATGCTGAAGGGGGAGCGGATTACTAAATTCCCTATGCGATAAAACATTTGTTAGTATCGGTTTTCTTGTCTAACCATTAATTGAGCATCAGATTTGACGGTTTCGTAAAAAGTCCAACTTCTGCGTTGTGCCGCATTTCGCAATCATTCAACGTACGATAAGTACGCCTCATGATTACAAAATTTGCACGCCTTGAATTTGAACTTTTTACAAAACCGTCTAAATTGGACTTTTTACGAGTTCATTAGATTTAACTTAGAAACGAAAAAGAGCGTAGTTTTGACAACTTCTATAGTTGAAAAAAGTAATACCTAAGATGAGCGTTTCAAATTTTAAAAGGGGATCAAATATCTTTTATTTTTAATGAATTAAATTGATTTATATTTTTAAAATTTGAAACCCTGTGGGATTGCCGATCTTACCGCATCTACTTCGTCAGATACCGTCCCGCATAGTTGACTATAGCGGAACGGGATCTTCCTTGTATCTGCAGCAACCTCGACAATCGCTCAACTTAGTTAATAATATGCATATCAGGTTACACGGGAATTGTAAAGGCTGAGACTGAAAACCTGATCTCTTTCCATGCATTATCGGATATTAATAAAGAAGCCGTTGCGGAAAACCTTCCGTTCTCCCCGATGTTGTAATCTCGATGTAATCCAATTTTCTCTGCAGTTCAGCAATAGTGGCTGCGCCGCCGTAAGTCAGCCCTGATCGCAATCCGCCGATGATGTCGTTGATGATCATATCTTCGTCTTCCCGAAAGGGAACTTGAATTGAAATGCCCTCCGAAGTTTTCCATTCCGCAATGCCGCCATGGAAGTCCTTTTGGACTTCACTGCTGGCCATTCCTCTATATGATTTTACCTTTACTTCTTCTCCATTTTTGTTCTTTTTACTCATCACGGGACCGGGGGTCGGCCGGGTTCCGGCCAGCATGCCTCCCAACATGACGAAATCTGCTCCGAAAGCCAGCGCTTTGACAATATCTCCCGGATACCGGATTCCACCATCAGCCACTATGGAGCGATCCACCCGCGAACAATTTTTTATCGCCGTAAGATTGGGCACACCGAAACCGGTCTTGATTCTTGTGGTGCAGACGGAGCCGCCGCCGATTCCGACTTTGACGATATCCGCACCGCAGGAAGCCAAGTGATCGGCGCCGGCGTAAGTCGCCACATTTCCGGCCATGATGCAGGCATCATCACCAAGCATCATGCGAATGTTTTTGAGCATCCGTCCCACATATTTAGCATGGGCATGTGCCACATCAATGCAAAATAGATCCGCACCGGCGTCTCTCAAAGCTTCAGCCCTTTTCAGGTCTTCGGCCCCGCAACCAACAGATACAAACACCGGATACCGGCAATCTTTATACATACGCACATTGTTTTCTATGGACATATAACGATGTAACACTCCAATGCCGCCCTTTGCGCCAATATAATTAGCCATGTCCATCTCGGTGATCGTATCCATGTTAGCGGTCATTATCGGCAGCTCAAGAAATAGTTTGCCCTTTTTGCATCTCATTGAAATATCAACTACTTTTCGGGATTCCCAGTGGTTGTATGACGGCACCATGAGAATGTCGTCATATGTAAAGGCTTTCATGGCTAATCCTCCTTGAAAAAAATAATCTCATAAATAAATACTTTATTACGTTTTTAAAAACTTCTCAACCAAAATGGGAGTTGGCAAAAACAATGTTATTAAATGCAAATTAAGATAAAGTTTAAATGAAACGTCCTACTTTGCTGAGTTCAAACTCTGCGGGTTTCTTTTGTTGAATAATTTGACGCTATTTATCACAATATTTTAATCATAAAACCTCTATAGTTGATCTAACTGATTATAATATTGACATATAATTCATATTATCACCACGGTACA
>JAFDHQ010000094.1 GCA_019308685.1 Deltaproteobacteria bacterium | reverse complement strand
AACAAAGTACCGGCATTCTTTCTCGAGAATAAGATCCTGATTGTAATGTGAGGTTTGATAGGTCCAGACCGGATCAAAGCCCTTTGCACCGGTTGCGGAAAGTTTTCCGAGAAGATCTATGACCGATTTGTAGTATGAGATGATCTGCTCCGGCTTTTGAGTGTTCAGAACAAGGGTTTGAAGATTTACATCTCCGAGATCTTCCATGAAAACCAAGCCTGAAAACGTATCATGAACATATATTTCCGGTACCGGTACATCCTTATCATGCAGATGACTGCCGATGGCAACAAATGAGTCTACTTCACTGGTTGATGGGTGTTTTCTGATATTGTGATCTACCATGACCAGTGACCGTTTCCCGAGGTGAGTCGGTACCAGTTCCTGTCAGACCCATCCCCTTTGAGCCGGGTACGGAAAATCTTTTTGTCCGGCCAAGTGGAGAAAGCGTGTTTGAAAGCTTCAGGCGCCATTTGTTCAAACACCACCTGCCTGTACCTTTCCGGGGAACCGATGTCTTTCCATTGGTATTCCTTTGCAATAAAAGCGCATACTTTTTTATTTTCTGATATCAGCTGCCGGTAACTATCGATGGTGCTTGAAAATATATTATCAGGTATGAATTCAAGAATCTGTGGATCCAGAACCTGTATACCGGTAAAAGTAAGTCTTTCGGTTTCTCCGGACCGATGAATATTCGAGACTGAAACAGAGTGAGAGGGCAGGAGCGTGGAATCATGAAAATCTGTAATAAACCCCTCCTTATTCACCGACACGGTGTTAAACTGCGGGTCGTCATGAAGAACCAGTGTGACCGGATGACCATGAGTTAAGTGAAAATCATAAACTTTTTTCAAATCTATATCGGTAAAAATATCGCAGTTTATAACCATAAAGGGATTGTCATCCCAGAAGTCGGCAACATTTTTAATGGCTCCCCCCGTACCTAATATTTGCGGTTCATAGCGGGTGATGACCGGGATTGCAAATTTTTGTTGCAACAGATAGGAATCAATCTTTTTATGAAGATGATGAGTATTGATGATAACCGCTTTACATCCGGCATTCTGCAGACTTAAGATAATGATATGGAGCAGTGATCGCCCTGCAACCGGAAAAAGCGCTTTGGGTGTGTTTTTCGTAAAGGGGAGCAAACGACTACCAAAGCCTGCGGCAAGTATTAAGGCTTTCATTTATAGACAATTCAAATATTTTTGGATGGCATCGGCATAGAATTCTATCCTGTCCTTATTGTCGGAACCTTTTACACCGTTGGTTGTAAAAAAATCTATTCCATTGTTGTAGTTGACGATGGAAAGCGCTTCTTTTCGTTCGATTTCCTTCTTTTTATACATGCGATTTCCGATGGTTTCAATTTTTTTTATACGATCTTTTGTTTTAATGGCGTTTGGCGGGTGTTGCATGAAAAAATTGAGTACGATCCAGTATGATTCAAAATAAGTTTTCAGAAAACTTGAAAACAATCTCAATTTTCTGAAACCGGAAGAGGTCAGGTTGTAGGTGTCCGGCAAGGTAGGATGCGGCATTAAAATAGTTTCATCAATAAATGCCTTAATGTTTTTACGAACGAAGTATTCCGTTGTTTTATCAACATCATATGCGAATTCATATTTAAAGAAATATTGAAGGAACTCGTAGTCGGCGTGCAAATCGGAAGCCGAAAACAGAAAAGCATCCTTAACAAGGATTGCAAGAGAGGTAATTGCCGCCGGAATAAAAAAGGCGATACAGTTGTTTTTGTAATATTCCAGATTTGGGCGTTTACTCTCGTTTACCTTTAACAGCACATCAGTATAACCGGGCTTCTTGTCTTTTGTGATGCGTTCGATGAATTTTCTATGGACATAAGTATCAAGGACCTGCTCCATTGTGCGAACATGATCGAGAAGAAGTGTATCGGCAAGTCTGGCTTTTTGGGAAAGCAGCAGGTTCATGTAGGTTTCCACATGAGATATCAGGTGATCAAAAGAAAAACTTTTTTTTGAACAGTTCATGAGAGCAGCGGCAACAAGAGCGTGAGGCGTAACAACCGTCACAGAGTTAATGGCGTTTATAACCCTGTGACCCAAATTTCGACAGAAAATGTTAAACTCTTTAGATGCCATATCTTGAATCGGTGTGCCGTATTGCAACAGAAGTTCTTTTAAGGAGATCGGTTCATGAAACTGAATATAGATTCTTCCATACCTTTTTTTTAAAAATTTTCGTGCTTTAATGACTTGCACCAGACTTTCAGGCTGTTTCTCTTTTCCTTCAATTTCATGAAGATACGAGCTTTCCTCCAATACCGTGTCATATCCTATAAAAATAGGTGCGAATATCATGTCTTCACACGCTCTGTTTTTATAAGCATTGAGAAGGATCGAAAGGAGTCCGAGCTTGGGCAGAATCAATTTGCCGGTTCGGCTTCGACCGCCTTCAATGAAGAATTCTATGTTGAAACCTTCTGCAAGCAGATTATGAATATATTCTGCAAAAACCTTTGAATAGAGGACTGCTCCTCTAAACGTTCGTCGGATGAAAAATGCGCCGCCGCTCCTGAAAAGGGGGCCTAAAGGCCAGAAAGAAAGATTTTTCCCGGCAGCAACGTGAGGACACGGCATATTGTTATGATACAGCAGATAAGATAATATCAGATAATCGATATGACTTTTGTGACAGGGAATGAGGATTACAGGACCCCTCTGGGACATGTTTTTTACTCTGTTGAGGCCGTCTTTATCCACGGTTACCCCTTCAAACATTGTGTTCAGGACCCAGGTGATCAAGACCGAGGCTAGTTTAATAATGATCATACTGTAGTTGGCGGCAATCTCATCAAGAGAATCACTTGCCTTTTTTCGTACCTTTTGGATCGGGATGTTGCGGGATTTTGAATGATGTTCCATGAAGGTTTGAAGCCGTTCTTTGGTAAGGATATTTTCCTTTATTTCATACCGTGTTTTCAAAACCGGTCCCGTGATACTTTGGCGATGACGATTGATTTGATTCAAAAGATTGCGTCTTAAGGCGAGCGTCTGATATTCAATGCTTTTTTCCCGGTTTTCCGCAAGTGCTAAAAAATTTTTGAGATTAACCGGTTCGGATATTTCCACGAAAACCTTGCCGGGATTTTTAAACAGGATCATCAGACGTCTTATTTTTCCGGGATTTTCTTTGGTACCGAAGAGAATATCCATGATGTTCGGTATAGATCGGACAGGCTTTTTATCAAAAAACATCAGCTGAGGTACAAGAAAAATCGGGCGCTCAATCGATTTTTGTATTTCGATGAGATATTGAACCGGGTCTTTTTTTGCTTTAATAAATCTTCGATGAAACCCTTTTTTTTCAACCAGAGAGAGTAAAGCAGACTGGCCGTTCTCCAGTGAATTCCTGATATATCCACTTGCATAAGGGTCAGGGAGTGCCAGGTTATGAAAGATGTAATTAAGGTATGAAAAAAAGGTTTTTAAAAAGCGGGATACCGGCTGCCATATAATTATATTATAGTCAAAACCTATCTGAGGAAATGGAAGGCCTTCCTGTTTATAGCGGGTGTAATAAAAGAGATATGAAAAATAACTCTTGGGTTTCGTAACATATATGACAATTCCCTCTTGTTGAAGTTTTTTTAGATTATGGGTTTGTTCTTTGGTAACCTTTATTCCGGAATAGAAGAGTTTAAGAAAAAAGGTTGATAACCAACCGATATTATCAGGCAGTTGAAAAAAATAGTGATTGTGTATATTCTGCGAGAAGTTATCTTTCTTTTTATTAAATTTAGTTTTAAATTTTTCAAGTTGTAATTTTACCCATTTTAACATGGTTACAATCCATATTTAATTTTTATCCAAAAATTTTCACCTAACAGATATAATTTTTGTTTGCAATCTTTTCTTTGGAGAAGTATGGTTTTTTAAAAAATATACTGTAAATATAGATTCTTATATTTTATATAGCGGTTTCTTAAAAATAGTCTTTAGTTACAATATCAAGGTTCTAATTTAAAAAATTAAGCTTGCGTTACAAAATAAGTTGTGCTAATTTGCAGATTCTTCTTTCGGGATACGTTTTTTTTAAATAATTTTAATTAAAATTAAAGGAGGATGATTTTTTATGAAAACATTAATTGGTGGGGCGGTCGGAGCTGTATTGGGTCTCATTGGTATGTCCATATGGTGGAAACCATTTTTGCAGCTTTTAGCCGGTGCTATCCCAGTGATGCTTCTGCTTGGCGGTGGTTTGGCTCTTTATCTGGGCTTTGACGAACTCAAGGATACCTGGAAGAAAGAGGATACAACAGTGGATACTCCAATCAAAACCGATGATACTGAAAAATACAAAGAAGAAATTGACGAATTGAAAAAAGAGATTGAAACTCTAAAAGCTGAAAAAGCATAATAAAAAGCTCATTGTAAGCAGTACGGTACTTGTTTAATGGCAAAATGTGAGAAGGCAAATAAACGCATTGCATATTCATGCAACGCGTTTATTGTCCTTCTCGGGAAGCACCGGCTTTTTTTATGGCCGAAGTTGCCAGAAAATCCGCTCTTTCATTTCCCTCATGACCGGCATGCCCTTTAACCTTTATAAATTTCAGATCCTTGAATTTTAAAACAATATTTTTAATGGATTTTACGATAACCTGATTTTTTCTTGCTTTCCAACCCAGTGCCAGGACCCCGTATGCATATCTGCTGTCCGTAAAAATGCGTACCGGAAGCCTCGTGTCTTTTATAGTTAGAAGGCCTGTTCGGATTGCTTCAAGCTCTGCGATGTTGTTGGTGGCAATACCGATATATTTTGATATCTCTTTTTCGTGTTTTCCAAAACGGAGTAAAATCCCTATTCCCGACGGACCCGGATTCCCAGAGGATGCTCCGTCCGTATAGATACAGATGGCATCCTTGTATTCGGAACTATCCGGATGCTCGGCTTTTGTTTTCAGCCGGGCTTTCGGTTTTTTCAGAGGTTTTTCGGCCGATTTTTTATTTCCGGTTCTTTTGATTTGGGAATCGACCGAATCAACGGGTTTGATATTTTTTGGATTGACCCAGTACTCATAATCCTGGCCCAGTTGGTATTTGATCAAAACCCTGCCGTTTTTGACAACAGGTCTTTGATCTCGGTCTGTGGCCAGCCAGACTTTATTTTTTTTAAACCGCATTCGCTTCCAGTTTATTTTGTCATCAGTCATTTTTCAATCGTAAAGGTGAAATTTCCGGCTTATTTCTATAAATTCATTAAGATCATCGATCCAGGATTTTTCTATATCATCTATGTTGTCAAGACGTTCAATACGCTGTCGTATGTTCTTGTTACCAATTATAAGATCGATGGGATGTCTTTCAAATTCATACTCATAAGGTGGAAGCTTCCATCGGAACGGATCTTTATGATGTAAAATTACAGCCTGAAGCAGCTTCAGGGTTGTGATATAGGGTTTGAATGAATACGGGTCTGTTACATGGATCTGAAATCCTTTACATAGAGTCCCTTTGTATTTGTTTGACGTCGGCTCAAATACAACCGGCCTGAGTATTGCACCCGGCAACCGGTTTTTACCCAGGTGTGACAATAACAGCGTTGTATTGATAAAGGGGGCGCCAAAGATTTCGAAGGGAAGGGTGGTTCCGCGGCCTTCAGAAACATTGGTTCCTTCCCACAATACCTGGCCGGTATACACCATGGCCGATATCGGTGATGGAATGTTGGGAGAGGGCGGAATCCAGGGAAGGCCCGTATCATTGAAAAACATCTCTCTGTTCCAACCGTTCATGGGGATCACTTCGAGATCACAGCCGATTCCGTACTCATTGTTGAATAAAAGAGCAATCTCGCCAATGGTAAGACCGTGACGCATGGGGATGGGGTATCTTCCGACAAATGAACTGCATTCTAAGGTCAAACAGTTTCCTTCGGTGATGCTGCCGGATATAGGATTCGGCCGGTCAAGGACCAACACCTTTTTCCCGAACGCTTTTGCAGCCTCAAGACAATAGGACACGGTGTAAATAAATGTGTAAACCCGTGTGCCCACATCCTGTAAATCGATGATCAGCACGTCGATGAAATCGAACATCTTTTTATCGGGGATGCGGGTTTTACCGTAAAGACTGAAAACAGGAATTTTTAATGTCGGATCATACATATCTTCCGACTCGATCATATTGTCCTGTTTTTCGGCAAAAAATCCGTGCTGGGGTGAGAATAATGCTTGAAGCTGGCCCTGCAATTTCCGGTTGATCAATTCGCGGGCATGGCAAAAGTTTCTGTCAACCGAAGCAGGATTGCATAGAAGACCGATTCGTTTTCCGGACATCCATTTTGAAGGTGACTCGATAAATCTTTCAAGACCTGTTTGAACGTGCATAACATTACGTTCCTAAAAATTAAACTTTTCAATAAGTTCTGTTGTATAAAATTATCGTATTGACCTGGCTCTATAATCTATTGAAATAATAATTTGTTACAGTCAGCTGCTTGTGCCGTCCCGGTTCGGTCTGAACTTCCTTTTATTAGGTATGAAAAATGATTTATGTCAAGTTGTATCTCCTTGTTTAATAAAGCTAAAATGATTGGAAAGTCTAAAATATATTGATTTCGTTTGAGAATCTGGTATAAAATATATTTACTGATGGTCGAGCTTACCGAAACTGCCTGAATATTGGGGTCAAAATGGAAGTCCTGTCAAGAAGAATAGGGGGGGACTGAATAAAGATACATCTTAAGAAACTTATTATAACCGAAGCGTTTCATAACCGTCTGAAAACGGTCTGATTTGGTTTGATTATTTAAAAAATGGCGGTTGACTTTCAATTATGATTATGGTTCATTACCATCCCTGACCCATTCAGCTTTTTGAAAATATTATGGTTTCAGGAATTAAAATTTTTTTAATTTCTTACCGCAAAAAACACAAAATTTACAAATAGTGAGCGATGAGGCTGATCATGAAAGGTTTGTGTATTATCGGAATGTGCCTAATTTTATTTTCTACGCCGGTTTTGGCTGAGAGCATGTATGTCGGCGATACGATGAAAATAACCCTGAGAACCGGACCGGGAAATGACCGAAAGATAATATCTTTGCTCGGTATTGGTCAGAAAGTTGAGGTGCTTGAGCCGGGTGAGGAGTGGACCCTGGTCAGGCTGGACAATGGAAAGGAAGGATGGGTTATCAGCCGTTTTCTCACAGATGAAATACCCAGCGATATTGAGCTGGAAATACTGAAAAGCAAGCACAAAACCCTAATGAATAACGCCTCGAAAATGCAGAAAGAAAATAGCTTGCTGAAGGCGGAAAATAAAAACTTAAATACGGAATTAGCGGCGATTACAAAAAAACTTCAAAAGACCAGTAAAGATTATCAAGACCTCAGAAGAGACTCGAAAGAATTTTTGAAGCTTCAGTCAAAATTTAAAGAATCGTCTTCAAAACTTGCCGAACAGACAAAAAAAGCAGAGAAATTTGAAGATGAATTAACAAAGCTTCTTTGGAATCAGAATATTAAATGGTTTTTGAGCGGAGCAGGCGTACTCATACTCGGTTTTATCATCGGTTTTAGTACCAAACGCCAGCGACGACGTTCATCTTTGCTATAAAAAAAATACGATTAAATTTGGAGGTTGCAAATGAATAAATTGGAACTTGTTGAGGCTCTCAGAGAGGAGGCAGGGATAACAAAAAATGAGGCGGAATTGGTGGTGAATCTGGTTTTTGATGAAATGGCAAACGCCATGGCCAATGGTGACAGAGTAGAAATTCGAGGGTTTTGCTCATTTTACGTTAAACAATATAAGGCTTACACCGGCAGGAATCCGAAAACCGGTGAAAAAGTTGAGATAAAGCCAAAAAAACTTCCGTTTTTCAAATTCGGAAAGGAACTAAAAGAGAGGGTGGATAAATAAACAATGCAGGTCAAAGGATGGTGTTTAAAATCAAGAACCTGAGAAGAAATTAAAAACTGTAAAATTAAGAACTCAAACCACGTAAAAATAAAACTAAAGAGTCTTTTAAAGAAAGAATCAAGTTTATCCATAAGGATTTTCATACAAAAGCCTGATACTGCAACTTAGCTTCGTTGTGCTCCGTCCTGTAAAGTTAGGCAATTTCTCATTAAGCTCTGGTGACGAAATTCCGAATCCATAATTTATTGGGATGTTACAGAGTTTGCGGGAAAATACCTGAAAAAAACATCTCTTATCATAAAACATTTAAAATTAAATACAGAACAGGCATGTAAAAAAGAAGGTTTGTTTTTTTGACCCAACCCTGTAAAATAGGCCCCAACATAGGGTTAAATGATAAATAAAAAGCGATCCATAAGTATTAAATTAAAGTGGTTACTTAAATGGTTTTTGCCTGCAACTTTGCTTGTTGCTGGAAGTATGGTGCTTTACTGCCTGTATCTTTCATACCCAATCGATAAACGATTTTCCGGCCGTCGATGGAGTATTCCATCGAGGGTTTTTTCCGATGTCACCCTACTATATCCGGGGCAAAAAATAAATCTAATGCTTTTTTATGAAAAACTTCATCGCCTGGGATACCGAAAAGTTTTCCATGAACCACACATCAAGGGAGAGTTTCGCACCCTTGGCGCTTCGGTGGAGATATTTCTCCATGATTTTGAGATGCCTTCTTTGCGCAGAGAGGGCATATGTGTGAAAATAAGGTTTGTGGAAAACCTGATAGAATCAATAATAAATATAAAAAATTTTAAACCTATACCGATTTTGGAACTTGAACCCGAAGAGGTAATGCTCTTTTTCGGACATGATCGAGAGCGACGGCGGCTGGTTTCCATGGATCAGGTTCCTCAGCATGTCATCTATGCGGTTTTGGCTGCAGAGGACAGTCGGTTTTATCAGCACCGGGGACTTGACCCCCTGGGAATATTGAGAGCGCTTTATACCAATCTGCGCTATGTTTCCATACGTCAGGGCGGATCTACCATCACTCAGCAACTGGCCAAAAATTATTTTCTTACTCCTGAAAGAACAATTTTCCGTAAACTGAAAGAACTATTCCTGTCTCTGACCATAGAGATTATGTATGAGAAGGATGAAATACTTGAAATTTATCTGAATGAAATCTATCTGGGGCAAAAGGCATCAGAAGCCATCAACGGTATTGGTGAAGCGTCTTTTTTTTACTTTGATAAACCCGTGGAAGAACTTTCACTGATTGAAGGTGCGACAATTGCCTGCCTCATCAGAGGTCCCAACTATTATTCTCCTTATATTGATAAGACGCGTTGTAAGAAAAGAAGAAACCTCGTGCTTTATGCCATGAAAGATAAAGGATGGATTTCTGATGAAGAACTCGGAACCGCTTTGCTTACCCCCGTAACAGCGGTTGGTTATGAGTCATACGGTAAAAAGGCCCCTTATTTTATAGATTATCTGGCCGATCAGCTTAAAATGCTCTATTCTCCACAGGACCTGTCGAGTCTTGGACTTTCCATTTACACGACACTCGACACACAGGTTCAGATGGCAGCGGAAAAAGCACTGCAAAACGGGCTGTTACGTTTAGAGAAATCGAACTTAACATTAAGTCGCCCAGATCCCCAAAAAAAACTCCAGGGTGCTGTCATCGTTATGCAGCCAAAGACAGGATATATACTGGCGATGGTGGGAGGACGCAATTACAATGTAAGTCAGTTCAATCGAATTACACAGGCCCGGCGGCAGCCGGGAAGTGCATTCAAGCCGTTTGTATATGTCAGCGGATTGGATAAATTTACGCCTGCCTCAATACTGTCGAACAAGGCTGAGACCTATGAGATAGATGGAACGATCTGGGAACCGAAAAATTATGCGCCCGTTCCCGAAGAAAGAATCAGTGTAAGGAGTGCGCTGGCAAGATCGATCAACCTGGCGACCGTTGATTTGGCCATGCGTATTGGTCTTGATCACATAGCCGCCACGGCAAACTTATTCGGTTTTTCAATACCTGCTCATCCTTACCCTTCCCTTTCACTGGGCGCTTACGAGGTAAACCCCTTGAATTTGGCACGCGCATATTGTGCTTTTGCTGCAGATGGTGTATTACCATTTCCATTGGCTTTAAAAGAGGTCCTGGACGAGAATGGAAATGTGCTCGAGCAAAGGCATATGAGTATCAAGCGGGTCATCTCTCCTGCCAAAGCCTTTATCATAAGCTCTATGCTGCGAAGTGTCGTCCTTGAAGGAACCGCCCGCTCTTTAAAACCGGTTGGCGGCAAGACCGGTACAACGAATCACTTTAAAGACGCCTGGTTTGTAGGCTATACACCGGATATCCTTGCATTGGTATGGGTGGGATTTGATGATGGTTCTTCCATTCATGTCTCCGGCACCAGGGCCGCCTTGCCGATTTGGGCGGAACTCATCAAAGCCTTGCCACGATTTGTGTCGGGGAATTGGTTTAAAGTGCCGCCCGGAGTCGTTAAACGGACGATCTGTTCCGAAAGCGGGCAACTGGCTGAAAGAAACAGATGCCCACACCCGGTCGAAGAATATTTTTTGACCGATAATGTTCCTACGGACTATTGTCCGATTCACTGGTAGTTTCGACGGCGACATTTTAGGAAAGGGGTTTAAGATTTTGTCAAACCGTTTTAAATTATTGCTCAAACTTTGTATTGCAGGGTTTGGGATAGGTATCTTAGGCTGTGCTCAGGTTACTTCAACCAGTTCGACGCAAGGAAGCTGGAACCGGCATATGCAAACCGGGGAGACCGGGAGTTCTCCAGATAAGCCAAGCCCGCGTGCCGTTGCCTCTTTGCAATTAACCGATCAGGGACGACTGTTTTTAGAAAGCGGTAAGCCGGATCAGGCAATCAGGATTTATGAGCAAGCCCTCAACCTGGATCCGGCAAATGGACAGAACTACTATTACCTGGCTGAGGCCTGGCTCATGAAAGGAAATACTGCACAGGCTGCTGAATTCAATCGGTTGGCGGCGATCTATTTTGAGGACGACCCGGAATGGATGGGTCGCACCATGCAACAGAGGGATAGGATTAATCAGATTAAAAGGAGGTAATCGATGGAATTATTTCGGCAAAAGTCTAAACCTGTGAGTGTTGTTATGACCCTTTTGATACTATTTTTCGCAGTCCCTTATCCACCTGTTTCTGCCGCAATGATCGGCACAGAAACGGTCATCGAGACGGCAAGGGCACAGAAAGCCCGTGATTGTCTCAACCGAATGATGACACGCGAAGACCTACAGACGGTATTATCCTTATACGGCATAAGTCCTATTGAGGCTAAGGCGCGTCTCGCCACCCTTTCTGATACTGAAATCATGTGTTTTTTCAATCAGATAGAACAGCTCCCTGCGGGCGGAAGCGACCTGGGTGTCGCTTTTATTGCCGTTGGTGTCATTTGTATTCTTTTATTCATAACAGATCTTCTGGGGTATACCGACGTTTTTTCGTTCACACGATAGATCAGGGAATAAGATTGGTTTAAGAAGGCCAAAGCTATGAAAGAACAACATTCGAATTTAATGAAAAAAAGCATTTTAAACTTTTTTAAAAAGGGGGTTCCCATGCTTAAAAAAGACAAGAAGGTTGATATGGACAACAAGCCTTCTATTATTAAGGATCCAGTGGAGGGAAGGACGATTATCGGTGAAAAGATTGCCATCGATGGGGCCATCCGGGGCAGGGAGGATCTGTTTATTGAGGGATCGGTCAAGGGGAGAATCGAAGTGGAGGCTCACCACTTGACCGTGGGAACCAGAGGTCAGGTGGAAGCCGAGATACAGGCCGCCAACGTCACCATCAGCGGCAGACTTGTGGGCAATATTAACGCCACCGGCAGAGTAAAGATCACAAAGGAGGCTGATTTTAACGGTGAGATCAAGTCAAAGAGTATTTCGGTAGAAGACGGGGCGTATCTCAAGGCGGTCATAGAGTTGACGCGTAAGCCGGACCAGAAGCCGGTTCCGGTGGTCAAGCCGGAAGAGAAGCCTGCCTCGGAACCGGTGAAAGAATCGTTTACCATGGCCGGCAAGAGCAGCAAGGGGAATTGATCATTGACCACTTTCGCTTCCTCTTCAGATCGGCGGTGGCAGGATTCGGATCACCGGTTCAAGACGGTCGACTATACCAGCAATGCTCTGCAGCTTTTCATGGACGGTCTTGACGGCCGGCCATCCGCCCAGGTGCTCGACCTTGGGCCAGTATGCCAGGAGAACATCAGATTTTTGGCCCGGCGTGTGAAAAGGGTGTATGTCTGCGATATGTTTATCCGTCTGGATAGGTGCCTTGGCAAAGGGGATTCTGTTGATCGAATCTGGCATGAACTCGATTATCCTCCTGAAAGCTTCGACGGAATCCTTATATGGGAACTGGCCGACCGTCTGGAAGACGGGGGGGTTAGATCACTGGTTGATCGGTGTCATGCCCTGTTAAAACCCGGTGGAATGGCGGTTGTCCTGGTTCTGGGCGAACAGGTGGCGCGTTTAGGGGCGAACTCATTTGTGCTTGGACAAAACTTTGGGGTTCGTTTAAGGCCTCAGCCCCATCTGAATCTTCCTATTCGCGGCCGCCAGAATAGAGACATTTTGGCAATGATGACACCTCTAAAGCCAGCCAAGTCGTTTATCTGCCGCCTGGGATTCATGGAATTTCTTTTCACCCGCGACTGAATCGTCCTCACTGAAAAAATCGTTATAGTTTAAATAGTTGAGGGGGCGGGAAGTTTTTTTAATTTAACCACTCCATGAATAATCCGCAACTCCACCGTACAAACTCATGCACAAGGGATCTTAACGAAAAAACAGTGTATCAATATTTAAATAAATTGATCAGGTAGATAACATTTTTTATCTTTTCATTACGAATTCATAAAAGTGCTGTTTTTTCGCAACGATCCCTAATGCATTCAAACAGTGTACGATTTCGTTGCGGATCATTCATTACGCTTCATTTGGGACTTTAAAAGGAAAACTCCCCGACTCGCCAGATAAATGGTATTTGGAAGTTCATGCTTGAGATGAGGACGAAGTCCTATCCTGAATATTTCCTGAAAATTTTCGGGCTATTTCCCTCTGGGTTTTACCACATAGGTCAATTTTATTCTGTCTTTTGATCCGGGATCAATTTTCAGTGATGCCGGATTGAGCACCAGGCTGACCGTTAGGGTTCCTGATTTATCAATATTATCCAGAGGTACTTTTTCCGTGTAAAGGGTTGAGATATTCTCCAGAATACGCTTTCCGCCGATCACTTCAACCTTTTCAGGTTCAATGGTTAATTGCGAAAGGATTATATTTTCAGGTAATTTTCCAACCCAGTCAACCTGTACCGGCAGCTCCTTTGTTATGGTTTTGTCCAGGGTTACTTCAACCACGGGTGGGGTAATCTTGCTTAAAATAATTCCCGGCGGCAGGGAAATGTTTTCCTGTGTAATGGAAAAGCTATTGCGGCCAATAACCGCATTACCAAGATCAAGACGAACCTCAACCTGGTCAGGTTGAACAGATTTTATCAGAGCTCCGGATCCACCCAGTTGAAGCTGGACGGTATTGACGGAGGTGTCTACGATTTCAAATTCAGGATCATGTTTCGTGTACTCCACCGGGACCTCAAGGGTAATTAGAGTGTCCATTCCTTTTGAGATGCTGAACCACATACCGGTTATAAACAAAACGGAAACCAGAGCCGCTACGCTGATTTCAAATTTTTCCTTACGCAGAATGGCCGGCTTTTCTTCGGTTATACCCATATGTTCCTGCAATACTTTTACCAGTTGTACATCGTCGTTAATCTTCGTGATTGCGGAATTTTTTGCAGCAAGTACATTTCCGGTTTCTTCGGATACTAGGATAACCAATGCATCTGAAACTTCAGACAATCCGAGTGCAGCCCGGTGACGCGTACCGTAATGTGACGGCAGGTTATTTCTGTGTGACAAGGGAAGAATGACCCCCACCTCGGTGATCCGATTTCCCTGAATTATGGCGGCGCCATCGTGGACAGGATTGTCAGGCCAGAAGATGCTTGTGATCATTTGTTTGGACACCAATCCCCACCACGGTATTCCGCTCTGCATGACATCCTGCAAATCCTCCTTAGCCGGAAAAACAATCAATGCCCCGCTATGTTGTTTAGACAATGTGTTGACACTCTCAACGATGATTTCTATGGGTGTTTGAGCGGATTGTTGCGGGAATCCCCAGAGAATGGCCTTTAAATTTTTTGCCTGGAGAACGTCACGGATTTCATTTCTGAAAATAATGATGATAATAAGGGCGGCGACAGCGGTAATTCCCTGCATGGCCCAGCTGGTTAAAATGAGCCCGAAAAAAACAGCTATCCGTTGTAAGACCCAAAGAAGTGCAATACCGGTCAGCACCCTAAAGACATAGGTCCCCCTGAAAAGGACATAGAGGCGAAACAGGATATAGCTGTTTAACAGGATATCGATGAGATCCTGCCATCGAAAGTGTGTAAAAAAGGACATCAATACGTCTCGGAATTTCCTTTTTTGGACACAGATGGACACAGATTATAAAGATTCTTATATTAAGAAATAAAAATATTATCTGTGTATACCTGCCCGCTTGTGCCTCGCATGGCAGGCGGGTCTGCGAAAATCTGCCTGCCCCGTAGCTTCGGCAAATGGTACTGGGGCGTCCTAATTAACTTGGTTCTAATTCAATCAATCCGTGATTGTAAATCTTACCGTATGAAAAATATTTCCTTTCTGATCGGTGATTTCAACTCGCCAGTGGCCTTTATCCGTTTCTCGAAGCTGAATAGTGCTATAAGTTGCCCAGCGGGGGGGCTGAAGCGTCAGCTTTTTTTTTGTGCTCGGTTTATCGTTGTGAAACCATTTGTGGTAGATAAACGTTTTTTTAGGCACCGGGTCGAATGATGTAAAACAGGAGACTTGACCGATTTGAATGGAAAAAATAACAGCCCGGTTTTTTGGTGTAAAGTCTTTTATTTTCTCACACATTACCGCATTATCCAGTACCGGCTCTTTTGAATCCCGGGTGGGAGGAGTATCTTGATTGTTTTGCGGCAAACCGTGTGAAGCCAGGAAAAGATTGCAACAAATCAGAACAAATATGAATATATAAAGGTTATATTTTGTCCCCATGATGATTTTCTGCGAGTTGCCTTACATCGTATGTTAGTATTAAAGATTCAGGTAATAACCAAGGTAATAACCGAATCCCATCTCCCGGATCCACCCCGGTATCATCTCCCGGAGCTGCGGGGCCCCGATAGCGGGATCTGCGCGCTGCTTCGACAGGCGGGGCAGGCAGGAAAAAAATGATGAAACAGTGGAATAATGGGATAATGATCAAAAACCCATCACTTAGTGCCCGAACGAAAACTATGATTTTTCGTTAAGATCAAGGAAGACGAAAATTTTAACCACAGACATACATTGAGTATTTCGAGGATTAAAATTTGAGTCTGACGCAGATATTGGCGAAAAAGACAGTTTTCGTTCAGGCACTACTTAGACTATCTGATATTCGGATTTTATCAAGTAAAAAGTTTTTTTGGAGCATGCCAAGCAATAGGTCTTCAAAACCTGGCTCATAAAGGATTTTTGTTTACCATCCGAATATGAATGGCATAAAATTTGCTTTATTGTTAGAATCAGCGGAATCAGGTTTTCATACTTTCCCTGATTCTCCACCTCCTTTAAAACCCTGTTAGAATGCAACAGCCTAACAGGGTTTTTTTATTTGGGTTATGAATTACCTGAGTTCATAAAAAAATTAACGGCCCTATTAGCGTTAATACTTGGTTAATGGTTGTCAAAACATTGACAGGAAATCTCCCTTTCAATTTACCTTATTTTTCCATCCTGTCTCCAAAGTCTTATTGTATTAGTAATATTGTTTGTATCCTATCTATATTATGTGCATTTAGGCGATTAAGTTAAATCCCATGGAGATCATATCAATTGGCACAAATATTGCTGATATTTCTAAAATATAGAAAGATTGAGGCATATTTTTTGTATGGTTATTATTCCTGCTTACAGAACGGGGTAAATAACGAATAACTCTAAAGTGAGGAAAAATGAGTGTACTATTATATTGATTTTGGAGATCCATTTCATCCAAAAGCTCTTCTCCGCCCAGGGACTGGCCGCTAAAGTGCGGGAGATGCTGAATGATTCAGGCTTTGAAAGAAACACATGGGGGCATCATGATAGAAGAAGGCAAAGACCGGACGCATCCGTTGAGTTTGAGGCGATACGCCATGATTCTGGCGGCGGTGTGGACGTTGGCCGTCTGCGTCTCGCTGGCGTGGGGTTACTTTTGGGAGCGGGATGCGACGCGCCATGCTGCGAGCGTGGCTGCCAGGGCTCAATTCGCCAAGGACGTCATCTACCGCCGCTGGAACGCCATGCATGGGGGTGTCTATGTTCCAGTATCGGAATCGAGTCAACCTAATCCGTATTTGACACACGTCAAGGAGCGCGAGATTGAGACCTCTTCGGGACGGCGGCTGACGCTCATCAACCCGGCCTACATGACGCGCCAGGTCCACGAGTTGGGTTTCGAGGCCGAGGGCGTGCGTGGGCACATCACAAGCATCAATCCGATCCGTCCGGCCAACGCTCCGGACGCCTGGGAGAAACGGGCGCTGGAGACCTTCGAGGAGGGCGCGCGGGAACTCGCTTCCGTTGAGACAAGAGACGGAAAGGCCTACCTGCGCCTCATGCGTCCACTGATGACGGAAAAGAGCTGCCTGAAGTGTCACGCCCAGCAGGGCTACAAGGTAGGCGAAGTTCGCGGCGGCATCAGCGTGTCGATGCCGATGGCGTTGTATGTGCCGGTCTTTCGCAAACAAATGACCTCGGCAGCATTAGCGCATGGAATCCTATGGCTGCTGGGCCTGGCGGCGGTGTGCTTTGGTGTTCGCCACCTTGGGCGGCGTGTCCGTGAACGCGACCAGGCTGAAGCGAATCTGCAGGAAAGCAACCGCCAACTTGAGGATGCCATCGTTCGGGCCAATGAGATGGCTGCCGAGGCTGAGAAGGCCAGCATCGCCAAAAGTGAATTTCTTGCCAACATGAGTCACGAGATCCGCACGCCCATGAACGGCGTGATTGGTATGACGAGCATTCTTTTAGATACCGAATTGAGTGCCGAACAACAAGAGTACACGGAAATCATTAGAAACAGCGGAGATTCGTTGCTCGCAATAATCAACGACATTCTCGATTATTCTAAAATCGAGGCCGGCAAGTTTGACCTTGAAAATATCGATTTCGATTTAAGAGTAGCTATGGACGAAGTGACCGATCTTGTAGCCATGAAGGCCCATGAAAAGGGCTTGGAGTATGTGGCCGTGATTCACCCCGAGGTCCCATCACTTTTATGTGGAGATCCTGGTCGGCTTCGCCAGATACTGATCAATCTTGTGGGTAACGCGATAAAGTTTACAGAAAAAGGCGAAGTGGCTGTTCGTGTCTCTCTCGAAGATAAAGATAAAACTCATGCCACCATTCGCTTTAGCGTCTCTGACACAGGGATAGGTATTCCCCGGGATCGTATGGACCGGCTCTTCAAGGCCTTTTCCCAAGCAGACGGTTCAACAACCCGTAAGTTTGGTGGAACAGGTTTGGGGCTGACTATTTCAAAACAACTTGCGGAAATGATGGGCGGTCAGATTGGGATGAAAAGTGATGAGGGTAAGGGCTCCGAGTTCTGGTTTACAGCAGTTCTTGAAAAACAGTCTAAAAGCCAGAATGGACGACCACCTATCAAAACCGGTCAAACCGCAGGAGCTTTCTGATATGCTTGAGAAGTGGATAGCAAAACAAGACCCTTCTCTACAAGAACAAACCACAGTCAGTGATATAGATCCAGTACAAAATACGTGATGGTATGAATGGGAAGAGATCAAGACTGGGTTTACAATAAAGGAAGTTTTTCTCACCAATTGAAAAGCTAACGGGAGATATGTTATGAGTATTCTTATTGTGGAAGATAACCCTATTAATGCCAAAGTGTTGGAGATTAATCTTCAAAAAAATGGTTATCAAACCATTTTAGCACAAAGTGCAAAAGAGGCATTGGAACACCTCACATCCACACCCCAAATCCGACTTATTATCGCTGACATTATGATGCCGGAAATGGACGGATTAGAATTTCTTAAAAAGATAAAAGAACACTCCGAGTGGAAAAACATCCCTATTATCATGTGTTCGTCTTTGGCGGATATGGAGACCGTTAAAAAAGCGGTGAATGCCGGATGTAAACATTATATTATAAAACCGTTTAAAAAAGAACATCTGCTGGCAAAAGTTCGAGAAACTTTGGAACATGAGAAGCCGGTTCTAAAGGACAAAAATGAAATAAAATCTCAACTGG
This sequence comes from Deltaproteobacteria bacterium, assembly GCA_019308685.1. Taxonomy (GTDB): domain Bacteria; phylum Desulfobacterota; class Desulfobacteria; order Desulfobacterales; family UBA11574; genus S5133MH16. The sequence goes on along the minus strand of JAFDHQ010000094.1, from coordinate 842 downwards.
GTTTAGACGAGGAAGCCTACCAAGAAATTGCCCGAACTTTCGCGTCTATGATAAACGATAAGATCGCTTTTTTAGAAAAACGGATAAAAGGAGAAACTGAAACAGGAAAATCATTAGATCTGTTGGAATTATTAGAAAGCGCAGTTTATTTAGGAGCGGAGAGGGTTCGGAATCTTTTGGAAGAATTAACCACAAAAAGCGGGAAGTCTGAGGAAGAAATGAGAGATTCCGAATATCCTTTGCTGTTAAGAGAATTGAAGATTCTTCAAGATGCCCTTCCATCTTCGACTTCAAATCAAGTATCGACAGTGAAAAAAGAAAATGAGAAAAATGATTTCGGGAAGGAACAGAATGAGAGTGCTCTAAATACTACGAAAAAGAAAAATTAAACACCAGATTTATTTTAACATTGGCTTAAAGGGCTATCCCGGATATTTCACGAGTGCGAGGCGTTCATTTGCAAGGCATTCAAGGGCACAGCCGTAGTAGACTACTGCAAGCCCTTGATAACGCCGCAAATGGGCGCCTCGCACTCGCCCGTAGGGTGAAAATTTTTGAGAAATTGAACAAGATAATTTTCGGTACAGACTGTCATCTGACAAATGGAAGCAAAATTGTAAATAACAAATGGTTTTCATTACTAATAAAAAGGCCTCTCGAAAATTTTCATGAAATATTCGGGTTAGCATTTTTTATAGACACTCGGTTCTATGTATTTCATAGAGTGATTCAAACCATTCAAACTCTCGGCTCCGCCGATTATAAAATAACCCTCCGGCTTTAAAACCTTTGACAATTTATGTATGACCGTTTCTTTGGTAGGAATATCAAAATAGATCATT
>JAFDHQ010000093.1 GCA_019308685.1 Deltaproteobacteria bacterium | reverse complement strand
TTTCGCAATCATTCAACGTACGATAAGTACGCCTCATGATTACAAAATTTGCACGCCTTGAATTTGAACTTTTTACGAAACCGTCTAAATCGGACTTTTTACGAGTTCATCAATCCATGAAATCCAGATAAATTTTACGGGATTTAAGTAGCTGAATTCAACAAAAGTACATGCCAAATAAGTAAGCCGTTGTCAAGGGAACTGATGCAAATTTTTGAGAAATATCTCATAAGTCATTTTTGATGGATTGGCAAAAGGTGGAATATCGCTTTTTATTAAATTATTGAGCCTACGAGTGACAAAATTTCAGGGTTGAAAGAGTTTAAAAGATTTTCTTGGCATAACAAAAATGTCATGTTACTAAAACAGGATGAAGAAACCAAACACCACCGCCTCAAAGAAAGCGCTTGTGGCCGACTGGCCGGCACTGACGCGAACATTCATAAAGCCGGAGGACGATGCTGCCAGATCTACATTGATCAAGTACATGGAGCAGATACTTTTCGGGCTTCACGATTTTTTAAAAAAACATGTAGGGTTCACGGAAGAGGTCAGTTTAAAGGATCTTGCCGGTAGGTTCACAGACACGGTTATCAGTAAAAATCCTGAAAAAAAATTGACAGACGTCATCACCGACTTGATTGAAGATATCGCTCCCCATGCCGTTAATGTGGCCTCCCCCTATTTTGTGGGCCATATGACCTCTGCCATCCCTTTTTTCATGGTCCATCTAAAAACCATTGTCGCCGCCCTGAATCAAAATGTGGTTAAAATCGAAACCTCCAAAGTGGTTTCGGTTGTGGAAAAACAGGTATTGGCCAAAATTCACCGATTAATTTACCGAAAAAGCGATACTTTTTACCATGAACATATCCAGAGCCCAACGACCTCCCTCGGCTGTTTTACGGAAAACGGCACATTATCCAACTTAACGGCGCTCTGGGTTGCCAGAAACGTTTTTTTTGCACCCAAAAACGGCTTTGACGGTGTGGAAAAAGAGGGGCTTCAGGCCGCATACAAGGCCTACGGAATCCAACGGAGTGTCATCCTTGTTTCCCGACGCGGCCACTATTCTCTGAACAAGGCCGGCGGGATCTTAGGAATCGGCAACCACAACATCGTAGCCGTGGATGTAGATGAAAACAGCCGAATCCATATAGACAGTATGAACAGAACCATTAAAGAATTAAAAAACAGCAAGGAAAAAACAGCAATTCTTGCCGTCGTCGGTATTGCAGGAACTACGGAAACCGGTTCGGTGGACCCGCTTTCAACACTGGGTGAAATTTGTGAGGAAAATTCAGTTCATTTTCATGTGGATGCCGCCTGGGGAGGACCGGCCCTGATGTCGGAAAAATACAGCCATCTTCTTAAAGGGATAGAACTCGCCGATTCCGTAACCATAGATGGGCATAAGCAGTTTTATATGCCCATGAGCTGCGGCATGGTTTACTTTAAAGATCCAAAGATCATGGATGGAATCATATATCATACCCATTATGTAAACCGGCCCGGCTCCGTGGATCTCGGCATAAAATCCCCCTCAGGATCCAGGGAAGCAAACTCCCTGATACTCGACAGCGCCCTTAAAATAATGGGAAGTCGCGGTTATGCCCTTCTTATTGACCATGGCATAGAAACCGCCCGCAAGTTTGCCGCTGAAATTAAAAAAAGACCTGATTTTCAGCTTGTTACTCCACCTGAACTCAATATTTTAACCTACAGAGTATTTCCTGCCGACTTGCAAAAGCAAATCTTGAGCCCTGATGTCGAGGAACAAATTCGAATAAATGAAAAATTGAATGAAATTAACCGGACGGTGCAAAGACTTCAAAGGGAGGCCGGCAACAGTTTCGTCTCCAGAACCACTTTAAAAATGAGGAATCATCTGGAACAAGATATGGTGGTGTTACGGGCTGTAATCATGAACCCCATGACAACTATAGAAATTTTGCGTAACATTCTCGATGAACAGGAAAAAATATACAAAACCGCATTTACATAGTGACCATCCATAAATGAGGATTTTTGTTCAAGATCAAGGTATATGAAAAAAATAACCACCCCGGTACGATCTGCCGGACCTACGGGGCAGGCAGGAATACATTAAAGATAAAAGATAATTAATCCCCTTTTAAAATTTGAAACGCTCAGTTTAGGTACGAATTCATCGCATATCATAGTTCATGACTACGGGATACCTCATAATCAGCTCAATGGATCTTGCGGATGTTTCAGCTGCTTGAGGAAAAACCCGGGTAAGAGTTCTAACATGTCTTAAGTTATCTGCGGTCCGGAGGATCAGCATGGCAAGATCTCCTTCTTCTATCTGGGCTATGGATAGGACCTTTTCCCAAGATTGTCCGGCAGCCCAGGCATAAAGTGTGGCAGCCGGCCGTAAAAACAGAGGTCTTACGTCAAACCCTCGATCGGTCATCTGTTTTGCAAACGGTTCCAGGCTTGTTTTTACCTTGCGAAAGGTGGTCAACAGCGTTTTTGGCTTGAACATTTTTTCAATACTGTCATTCGATTCCCGCTCATTTACAAATAATGCGATGATTGCGGCAAGGAGTGCGGGATCAGATTCAGGGAAAATCCCCAGCCTGAACCCTTGGGCGATCATGATCGGCTGATCCACCCTCAGCTGTGACGCCCATTTTCCGTCAGCCGTCAGCACCCCCTGTTCCGTAACATAGCCTGTATCTTTCAGAAAGTTAAGATGGTGTAAAAAATCTCGCCACAACTGCTTGTGCTCATCTTTGAAAAATTTACGGGCCCTCATTTTGTTTCCGGCCGTAACGATCATGTAGGTTGCAAAAGACTTTTTAAGAAGATCTTCTATCTGGTCGGGAGTATGGGACAACAGTAGGTTAAGTGCCATGGAAAAATTTATTTTGATCTGGCTGGCCACATCAGAAGGAGGTAACGTCATTAGTTTTGCAATTCGCCTTATATCCATAAATTTTCCAGGAACGGTTACGGCAAATCCGATATGGTCCATTCCCCGTCGTCCCGCCCGTCCGGTCATCTGGTGAAATTCAGTGGGGCTGAGCGGCAGAAAGTCCCTGCCGTTAAACCTGTCTGAATTAAGAAGAACGATGGTTCTGGCAGGAAAATTTACACCTGCCGCAACCGTGGATGTTGCGAAAACAGCATCAAGAAGCCCTTCCGTCATCAATGTCTCCAGCACCAGCTTCCATGCCGGTAGTTGACCACTGTGATGGGAACCCACAGCCAAATGTTCAAGGTGCCCTAATTGGCGGTGTCCGGCAATATGAGGACTTTGTGATACAAGTTCTTGGATTCTCTTGCTGCGCCTTGCCTTTCGATGTTCATCGAATGTCGGGATATCCGCACACAGATCCAATGCATGGTCACAATCTGCCCGGGATTTAAGAAAAAATATAGCCGGCAGCAGACGGTATTTATTAAAAACACTCATGATCTCCCCAAAAGGGGGCAGCTTATGTGGAGGGGCAAGAACAGGTGGACGCTTGCTGTTAACATAAGCAAATACTTTTTTATGAAGTCTGCTTTTTCTATAATCCGTAAGGGGGAAAAGCGTTCCTGAAGGATGGAAAAACAAAGGATAAAGCGGCACCGGCCTTTTTGTTTCTTGGATCACGATACATTTTTTTGAGCGAATTGACGAAAGCCATTTTGCGATAATATTCGCATTTCCTATTGTGGCCGAAAGCAAAAGAAGGGGTGTCCTTTCGGGAAGATATATCATTATCTCTTCCCATACCACCCCCCTGTCTTCATCTCCTAAAAAATGTGCTTCGTCCAGGATAACCAAATCGGTTAAAAGAGTTACCCCTTTATGCATTGCATCGTAAAGCTGATTGCGCAAAATCTCGGTGGTCCCGACGATAACCGGTGCATCAGGATTCTCTTTTCTGTCACCGGTTAAAATTCCGACATTTTCCGCCCCGAAGATTTCTGAAAATTCACCATACTTGGTATTGCTCAAAGCCTTCAAAGGGGAAGCATACCAAGATCTCCCTCCCTTTCCATGGACCCGGGCCATGGCCTGTTCCGCGATCCAGGTCTTGCCGGCGCCGGTCGGGACGGTGACAAGGCAGTCGGCACGTTCGATTGCCGACAGTGCTTTCAGCTGAAACGGATCGGGTTTAAACGGTTTTTTATCCGGTACCCCGATGGAGGCGAAAACCTTTTTCAAGCCCGCATCAGCTCCGGGTCTGATTTTAACAACCCGGGATCTGTAGCCGAATTTTCCTTTTCTCTGTTTTGGTTTAAAGACGTATCGTCTTCTTCGATTCATTAAAGGTTAGCGATCATGTCTTTAACATTTGTTTTTGCGATTGAATCCACATCATACGGTGAAACACCATCAAGATCCGCCTCTATCAACGCTTCATCTTGCCGGATAAAACCGAGGAATTCAAAATCGCTCAGGTGTTTTTTTAAAAATTCTTCATCTTTTTGGCCGCGGATTTTGTTGCCGACCAAAGCGATATTTTTCAAACCGATCTCGGATGCCAGCTTTTTTATGTGACCTGCGGTATCCATACTTCGACGCCCCGGTTCCACAATCACAATAAGTTTATCCACGGCAGATGCTGTGGCTCTGCCCAGATGTTCGATCCCGGCTTCCATATCCATGACCACCACTTCGTCCCTTGCCAGAACAATATGAAGCATGAGTGCTCTTAAAAGGGTGCTTTCCGGGCATATACATCCGGAGCCGCCTTTTTTAACCCCACCGAGCCGCATCAGCTTGATATTGTCGAGTTTCGCCGACAGTGCATCCGGAAGATCATCCACCTTTGGGTTAAGTTTAAAAAAACCGCCAATGGTTCCCGGTTGCGCCTCGGTTCTCTCAAAAATAAGCTCTTTCATTTCGGCAATGGGTACAATTTTTTCAGCGTCGGGGATACCCAGTGCTGCTGCAAGATTTGCATCCGGATCCGCATCGATTGCCAGTACACGCTTTCCCTGAGCATTTAATGTTCGTATCAAAAGGGCGGAAAATGTTGTTTTGCCCACCCCGCCTTTACCACTGACTGCCAGTTTCATATATATATCCTTCCTTATTTTATATCCCGTTTGAACAAAAACGTACAACCGGGATTAAGGTTTATTTGTTATTTCAATTGGGGCCAAACCCTTAAGTTCACAAGGGCAAACGCATTTGGATCTCAATACAGGGGAAACGCTCCTCGACGGCGTGTATCTCTTTACAATCGAAATCAAATTTGTTTACCCTGCTAAGTTCACCTTTTTTTCATTTTGTTTACGACCAGCTATGTAATATAATACATAGTACGGTTCAGGCAAGAGGATATATTTTTTTCGTCTATATGTGCTTCAATGATAATTTCTCTATAAATTATAGAACTTGGTGGTGAAAAAATGTAACATATACTTTTTTTTAATCTCTTGACGCCCGTGAATTTTAAATATAGGTTCATATTAATTTTGTCTTCAATCTTGGCAAGTTAAGTGTTTTCACCGTAACTTCTCAATAAATTATGTAGCCTACTGGTGATAAAATGTAACCTGTCTGGATGTTTGAGCAGTTTAGTGAGCCTTAAGAAAAAACAACGAGTAATTTGCCTGCCCGCCGTTCTTTTGGCGGGGTGCTTGGAATTTGTGATTTTAGACACCAAACTCCAAGGCAGAGCCATCTATCTCTGACCTGGCCCAAAGGACCAGGTTTTTCAGGGCAAACTAATCCGTTAACACGATGAGAGATGAAACACCATCAGTCAAGCCCCCCCGCCATTCTGGCGCCGGCCGGTAACAAGGCCTCGTTCCTGGCCGCCCTAGCAGCCGGAGCCGATGAAATATATTGCGGGTTGAAACAATTTTCAGCGCGCATGGAGGTAAAGAATTTTTCACTCCAAGAACTTTCGGCTCTGACCCGTTTGGCCCATGATAAAGGAACCAAAGTCCATGTGGCGATAAACTCCCTGTTAAAAACCGACGAACTGGACAAAGCAGGAAAGATTCTTAAAGAGCTCCACCGGTGGGTGAAGCCCGACGCTCTCATCATTCAGGATCTTTCTCTTTTGCAGCTGGCCAGGCAAACCGGTTTTTCGGGCAAACTCCATTTATCCACCCTGTCCAATGTAAGCTTTGCATCCGCCCTTAAACTTGTTAAAAGTAAGTTACGGGTCCACCGGATCGTTCTTCCCAGGGAACTAAACATAGACGAAATCAAGGCCATGGCCTCAGATTGCCCCAAGGGCCTGGACCTGGAATTATTTGTACACGGTGCCCTTTGCTATGGAGTATCCGGAAGGTGTTACTGGAGCAGTTATCTGGGCGGTAAAAGCGGGCTCAGGGGAAGATGCGTGCAGCCCTGCCGCAGGGTTTATACTCAAAAAAGCAAAAGCAAAAGATTTTTTTCATGCCGGGATCTGAGTCTGGATGTGCTCGTCAAAGTCCTTCTGACCATTCCCCGGGTCCGGGCCTGGAAGATTGAAGGCCGGAAAAAAGGTCCTCATTACGTCTTCTATACGGTAAAAGCTTACCGGATCTTAAGGGATCATGGAAGCGATCCCAAAATGAAAAAACAGGCGCTTACCCTGTTATCCTATGCCCTGGGCAGAACCGGAACCCATTATAATTTTCTCCCCCAACGGCCTCAGAATCCGGTAAGAATTGACACTCAAACCGGCTCCGGGCTTCTTGTGGGAAAGGTAAAAGGAACCCAACAAAAGCCTTTTTTAATCCCCAGAGAGGAACTTTTGTCCGGCGATCTCCTCCGTATAGGATATGAGGACGAGTCATGGCACGGCACCCAGAGGGTGGGTAAAACCGTACCCAAAGGAGGGCGTTTTTTTCTTAAAAATTCTTCGAAAACAAGTCCTGTAAAAGGAGCCCCGGTGTTCCTTACAGACCGGCGGGAAAAATCTCTCGAAGACATGATGTCCGGGCTGGAAAAAGAGCTGAATAAGAAACCGGTATTTAAAATTCCCCCTGCAATGTTTACCGTCAGGCTGCTAAAAAAATCAAAGAGCAAATCAACGGTTTCGGATCTTCATGTATTTCGTAAACCCGAAAAGACAAAATTTAGGGGGTTGACCGGACTGTGGTTGCAATCTCAGGCCAAAAATAAAATGCTAAAAAGTCCCGGCCACTCACTCTGGTGGTGGCTTCCGCCGGTGATCTGGCCGGAAGATGAAAAAAACTTCAAGGGACTGGTCGGCCGTGTCCTGAAAAAAGGGGCACGGAATTTTGTGCTCAACGCTCCCTGGCAACTGGCCTTTTTCAGCATGCCCAAAAAATTGAACCTTTGGGCAGGGCCCTTTTGCAATATCACCAATCCGTTGGCCATAAAAACTCTGGCATCGCTGGGCGTTAAGGGAGCCATTGTCAGCCCGGAACTGGGCCGCAAAGATTATAGGATTCTGCCCAAACACAGCTCTCTGCCCCTGGGAATCGTAATTTCGGGCAACTGGCCCTTATGTATTTCGCGAATAATTTCAGAAAGATTAGATGCCCAAAAGCCCATGATAAGCCCCAAGGGTGAAGAATCCTGGGTCCAAAAATTCGAATCCGACTACTGGGTATACCCCAACTGGAAACTCGACATAAGTGCCAAGAAAAACCAGCTTGAAAAAGCGGGATACCGTCTGTTCGTACATCTGGTGGAACCAATTCCAAAAGAGGTGACCCTGAAAAAAAGACCCGGTTTGTGGAATTGGGACCTGGACCTTCTTTGACGGCTTCGTAAAAATTCAAAACAAATAGAATGACGGCAAGACATCCAATAAATGATTGAAATGTTTTGGTCATTGGAATTTGTAATTTTGATATTGTTTGTAATTTGAGTATTGTGATTTGGGATTTTAGTGCCGTATCCAGGAAAGCAAATAGCTCCTATCTGAATCGGTTAGAATTAACTTTGACGTTTTCCTGATTTAGATGGTGATTATCCTTGACAAATGATCTTTTCATTATTAGAAGTCATCGTTTGGGAAAATTAAAATGGTGTGGAAAAACCATTTATTATTAAAATAAAAAAATGAAAGGAGACGGTAACAAATGTCAAATTTAATTCCACCACATGGCGGCAAGGGATTGACCTGCTGCTTGCTTGAAGGCGCTGAGCTTGAGGCAGAAAAGAAAAAGGCCGAAGGGCTAAAAAAGATCACCATGTCTCATCGTGAAGTCGGTGACCTTATCATGATGGGTATCGGCGGATTCAGCCCGCTGACAGGCTTTATGAGCAAAGCAGACTGGAAAGGTGTCTGTGAGAATTTCCTACTTGCCGATGGAACCTTCTGGCCCATTCCTGTGACCCTTTCCGTGGACAAAGCGGACGCCGACGGTATCAGTGAAGGTGATGAAATCGCACTGTGTGACCCGGATAGCAATGAAATTATGGGAACCATGAAGGTTTCGGAAAAATATGAATTGACCGAAGCCGACAAGAAATTTGAATGTGAAAAGGTATACATGGGAGAGGGCACTCCCACCGCCGAAGAATTCTGGAAGATTGCCGGTGAAGATCATCCGGGCGTCCAGATGGTCATGGCACAAAAGGGATTCAACCTTGCCGGTCCCGTCAAGGTATTGAGCGAAGGCGAGTATCCTACCAAATATGCCGGCGTCTATATGAGGCCCGAGGAATCCCGTAGAATCTTTGAGGAAAAAGGGTGGAGCGAAATTGCCGCCCTGCAGCTCAGGAATCCCATGCACAGATCCCACGAATACCTCTGCAAGATTGCCGTGGAAGTTTGTGACGGCGTATATATTCACTCTCTGGTGGGCAATCTGAAACCCGGAGATATTCCTGCCGATGTTCGCGTAAGATGTATCGATACCCTTGTGAAAAACTATTTTGTAGCTCAAAATGTAGTCCAGGGCGGTTATCCTCTGGACATGCGTTACGCCGGACCCAGAGAAGGTCTTTTGCACGCAACTTTCCGTCAGAACTACGGATGCTCACGCATGATTATCGGACGTGACCATGCGGGCGTGGGCGATTTTTACGGCATGTTTGAGGCCCAGACCATCTTTGACAAGATCCCGCAACCGGAAGAACCGGGCAAAGCGTTGCTCTGCAAACCCTTAAAGATCGACTGGACATTCTATTGTTACAAATGTGACGGCATGGCCTCACTCAGAACCTGTCCCCACGGCAAGGAAGACAGGGTACTTCTTTCCGGAACCATGCTAAGAAAATTACTTTCAGAAGGTGGAGAACTTCCCGATCACTTTGGACGGGATGAAGTTGTTGCAATCCTAAGAGAGTACTACGAAGGGCTTACGGAAAAAGTTGAAATCAAGATGCACGGGGCCGCTACAGGCGAATAATAATAAACAGTTGAGTGTTAAACGGGTTATTTATCACTCGCACGTTTTACTAAAAAAAGGGAGACAAAATTGTCTCCCTTTTTTATTTTTTGATTTGATGACAAATTAAAAAGCTTCACGTTCAAGGCGCGCAAATTCCGAGAAATGAGACACACTTGCAGTACGCTGCATTGATTAGTAATGCAGCGTAACTCAAGAAGTTGAATTTTTCAGGAAGCCATCGGTTATTGTCTCTCTGAATACTCGTTATACGCCATGGCCACTGTCCGGTAGACAATATGTGCCAGCTTTGAAAACGGCAAAAATGCGAACAGGTCGAATACAAAGACAAGATGGATGAAATACATAAAATAAGTTATCCCTGCCAGACCTGCCAGACGTGTTGCTTCGGTAAGTAAACCGGTAACGCCGAGACCCAGAACAAGCCCCAGAAGATACCAGTCCTGATAGCTCGAGGTCTGATCGGTTTTGGCCTTGGCCAGACGGTTTTTGATCAGCAGAGCACTGCCGATAACCAGGGCAACACCGCTGACATTTGCAAGCCACTTCACCGGATTTAACTGTGAGTAGGGACCATGCTGTTGGAAACCATAAAGCACCACAAAAAATATGTTGGTTACAATAAAAAGCCCGATAAATGACCAGAATACCATCAAATGGGGGGTGGCTCGATCGCTGTTTTCATCGCATTCCGTAAATTTATCATGTTTTAAT
>JAFDHQ010000280.1 GCA_019308685.1 Deltaproteobacteria bacterium | reverse complement strand
GATACCAACTACATCCTCGGCATGGCCAAGATGGAAGGGGGTGTTAAGATTCTGCTCGATATCGATCGGGTGCTCAACAGTAAAGAGATATCTGTTCTTGAAAAGGCTGCGTAATTCATTAGTGTCCGAACGAAAACTTGGATTTTGGTTAACATCAATGGTAAGTGTGCAGGATAGCAGATTTGAACAGCGATCAAGCTGCCCGCAAGGGACAAGGGCATGAATGCCCCGAGTCCACACGAAAATTTTAATCCGCTACCGAAGTTTGGCGGATTAAACACCCCGGAGAAATAGTCGCTGCCCCAGTTGAATCGTTGTGCATTCAACGGGGGTAACATTTCACGGAACAATCGAAGATATTGCGAAAAAGACAGTTTTCGTTCAGGCATTAAACTAGTGTTCATCCATAAATCTTCTCTGACCGGCATATTTAATGCGTATAGAGATAAATTATACCACTTATAACATAGTAAAATTGGGAGACATAGTACAATGTCTGATCTGATTGATAAAGCTAAAGAAAAAATTGAAGCTATCTCCCTGGAAGTCGTGACAATGGAAGAGAAAGACATCCCGGTCATGGGGAAAATATTAAATCTTCTTTGTGATATGGAAAGGGATGCCGAAAAAATCGGCCGGTCTGATTTTTCAAGTGTAATAGCCGGCCTTAAGATATATCTTGAAAAAGCAGTCTTAGGAGAAACCGATAATTTTGAGCCGTTTGAACAGGGACTTAACCATTTGAGCGCCATTCACCGTTGTATCTGTAACGATGAAGCGTATACGGATAATTTATCTGATATACTCAATGAACTGGGGTTTAAACAGACCGATTCCGGAGAGGAAAGAAAAGAATCGCGAAATGATCAGACAGAAATTGAAAGTAATACAGAGACGGAGAGAACCCAGGAAGATGAAAGTTATGCACAATCTGACGATAAAAAAGAGATCGAGGGGGACATAAACCCTCCAGCTCAAGATTTGAGCGCGGAAGACCGGGAAATACTCTCGGATTTTGTAATGGAGTCCCTGGAAAGCCTGGAGACCGTTGAGGTCAGCTTAATGGATCTTGAACAGGACCCCGGTAATCTTGACAGCATCAATGCAATTTTCAGATCTTTTCATACCATTAAAGGCGTTTCTGCTTTTCTCAATTTGGACAGGATAAATAGAAGCAACGGTTATCGATATTATCCTTGAATCGGTAGATGCACTAAAAAAATTGATTGAAGGGGTTCAGAACGGATTGGAAAACGGTGTTTCTCTGGATATGGGTTTAGACATTACGCCTTTGGTTCATCGGATTGATGAGATTCAAGTGGAAGCAGATCAAATCGGTAATAAACCGGTTGGCGAAATCATGGTTCAAAAAGGCATAATCACTGCTAAAGAACTTGAAAAAGGGCTTGAAAGACAAAAACAAGAGCCGGGGAAAAAGATCGGACAGATCCTTGTGGAAGACAAAAGTGTGGAATCCAAAGCCGTGGTCGGCGCTCTCAGGGATCAAAAAAAGACCGGGATGCGGCATATAGACCTTCAGGTCAAGGTGGACACAATAAAGCTGGACAACCTGGTCGATTTGACGGGAGAGCTGGTTATTGCTCAGAGCATGCTCCGGCAGAACCCGGCGATTCTTGCAGCCCGGGATCAAAAACTAATGCACAACCTGGGTCAGTTGAATCAGATCACTTCCGGTCTTCAGACCACCGCCATGTCCATGCGCATGGTTCCCATTAAAAGCACGTTTCAGAAAATGGTTAGATTGGTTAGGGACCTGGCCAAAAATTCCAACAAACAAGTAAAACTGGAAATGTCCGGGGAAGATACCGAAATCGATCGGAATGTGGTTGATGAATTGTACGAACCCATGGTTCACATGATCCGCAACTCCGTGGATCATGGTATCGGGACACCTGAAGAAAGAAAAAAAGCAGGTAAAAACAAATGCGGTACCATCCATCTGATGGCCTATCACCAGGCAGGAAACATTGTTGTCGAAATTTCAGATGATGGTCAGGGCCTTAATAAGGATAAAATCATAGAAAAAGCCAAAGCAAACCATCTCATAACCGATGAGAGCAAACTCTCCGAATCTGAAATTTACAACCTGATATTTCAACCCGGTTTTTCCACGGCCAAACAAGTCACCGATGTTTCCGGCCGTGGCGTGGGCATGGATGTAGTCAAAAAAGGCATTGAAAAGCTAAGGGGTAAGGTTGAGATCAACTCCAGACCCGGCCAGGGCTCAACCTTTATTATCAGTCTCCCGTTAACCCTTGCCATCATCGAAGGAATGGTGGTCAGGGTGGGAAAGGAAAGATTCATTATTCCGGCCCTTTCAATTCTGGAATCATTAAGGCCGGCCAAAGAACAGTATTCCACGGTTGAGGGCAAAGGAGAAATGATTTTGTCAAGAGATAAGCTTATTCCCCTTATCCGTCTGGGCCAGATATTTAATTTAAAAAGTGATTCAGTAAACCCCTGGGAAGGTTTAGTTGTGGTGGTGGAATACGAAGACCGTCAGATGTGCCTGTTTTTGGACGAATTGCTGGGTAAAGAAGAAGTTGTCATTAAAAGCCTAGGGGAAACTCTGAAAGATACAAAAGGAATCGCCGGCGGTGCAATAATGGGAGACGGCAGAGTGGGCCTCATACTCGATATGGCCGGGATATGGGATCTGGTTATGGAGAATTAAGTTAAATGCCTAAGCCGGATAAACCGGGAAAGTTACAAGTGAGCTAAATCCGCCAAAGTACGGTGGCGGATAAAGTTTGAAGTGAGCTAAAGTTAAAGAGTCGCTACGCTCCGGCTTCTATAAAAATTGGCAGTATTCCTTAACTTTAGGCATTAAACATATAGGAATTGCTATGAACCTGATAGTCGGCGTTTCAGATATGAAAGTCACAAACGATATTGAAGCAACCCTCGTCACCTATTCTCTGGGATCATGTATCGGTGTTGCCATTTATGATCCAGTGGCACGGGTCGGGGGGTTGCTTCACTATATGCTACCGGAATCGAGTCTGGAT
>JAFDHQ010000092.1 GCA_019308685.1 Deltaproteobacteria bacterium | reverse complement strand
TCTTCACAGGCCTCAGGAGTGCATGCCCTCCCTTTAAGATGGAAAAAGAACTTGAGACTTTTTTTAATCGTATCGGAAAAAATCTTGGGAGAGAAATAGGTTCCGGCAACCTTTTTATTGATTTCACCAATGGTGGGATAGGGATGCACGGCAGAAGCCAGCGTGGAAAGTTTGACCTTCCCATTTAACGTTGCCACCCATTCACTGATCAGGTCTCCTGCTCGAGGGCCTAAAATCTGGACACCCACCGGCTTTTCTTTCTCATCCAGGATCATTTTAATCTTGCCGATTTTTTCCCCCTCTGCCAGGCTTCGGTCGTTGTCTCGGAATTCCTCTGTCCAAACCGCATAATCGATTCCGGCCGCCCCTGCCGTTTTTTCATTCATTCCGATGCTTGCCAGCTCGGGATCTGAGTAGGTACACCATGGCAGAAACGTATAATCGGTTTTCCGGGGAAGATGAAAAATTGCGTTGCTGATGACAATGCCCCCTTCGTAGCCGGCGGCATGGGTAAACTGGAAACCTCCGTTGACATCTCCGGCCGCATATATGTGTTTGTGATTTGTCCTCAGCCGTTTATCTACCGTGATGCCTCGTTTATCAAATGTAACGCCAATATCTTCGAGCCCCAGTTCTTGAATGTTGGCGGATCTGCCCATGGAGACAAGGATGGTTTCCGCTTTCAGATGGATGGTTTTGCCCTCGGCATTTTTTATGACCACTTCTTTGTGTCGCCCCAGATCTTTTGTCGCTTCAATGGCAGAATTTAAGTGGAAGACCACACCTTCAGAGCGCATGACGTTCATCACCCCGTCGGCCATATCTTTGTCCTCTTTTCCCAGAATCTGTTCCCCGCGATCCACAATATAAACCTTTGTTCCCAGACGGTTAAAGGCTTGTCCCATTTCTGTTCCTATGGGACCGCCGCCTAAAATGATCATGGACTCAGGCAGATGATCCAAATAAAAAATTTCTTTGTTGGTGATATGAGGGGTGTTTCCCAGACCTTCAATGGGGGGAACCACCGGAGATGAGCCTGTTGCAATCACCCAGTTCTTTGCAGAAATGGTGTTTCCGTTCAACCGGATGGCGTGTTCATCGATAAATTTTGGGTCTCCAAATTCTACTTTGGCCCCGAGATTGCAAAATCTTTCTTCGGAATCATGCTTTTGAATGATGCTGATCACCGATTTAATTCTTTTTGACACCTGCTCAAAATCTACCGGTGGCACCTCAACGTGGGGTAGACCAAAGGCTTTGGCATTTTTCATCAGGTGATACACATGAGCCGTTTTGATCAACGTTTTACTGGGGACGCATCCAAAATGCAGACAGTCACCGCCGAGTTCCTTTTCTTTTTCAACCAGGAGTGTTTTCGCTCCCAGTTGGGCGGCTCCGGATGTCACTGTCAGTCCGGCGGCACCGCCGCCGATCACTCCCATATCATAATCATAATTGGCCATAACATTCTCCTTGTTTCGTGAACCGCCGGCGGCTTGGCAGGCATAAACTAACAGCAGCCTCCATTTGCCGAACTTTGGGAATTTTCAATGAGGATAGCGGTTCCGCAATTTTCAAAAATACCGAGTGGTTCTTCCAATCATTTGAAAATTCGAAATAGACCTTAAAGCAGGTTTCATTCAGCATGTATTTGTTTTAAGGTCATCGTGTCAGTTAAAACATCAGTCGTAGTTATCCTCAAATCCTTACATGGCAAAATTTCAAGAGGCATAAATGGAGCACTTGCGTACCGCCATGGCCGCTTCCTGCAACGCTTCGGCAAAGGTGGGATGGCCGTGGACGGTCCGGGCGATGTCTTCGGAACTTGCACCGAATTCAACAGCCAAAACACATTCGGCGATCATGTCCGCGGCGCGCGGTCCGATGATATGTACGCCCAAAATTCGGTCGGTTTTAGAATGGGCGATGAGCTTGACAAAACCATCCTTTTCTCCCATGCACCGGGCCCGACCGGCCCCTGAAAAGGGATAGGTGCCGATACAATAAGGGATATTGCGTTCTTTGACCTGTTCCTCGGTGAGACCGACATTGGCAACCTCGGGCCAGGTGTAGACCACCGCGGGAATGGCATCATAATTTACCTCACCGGGGAGGCCGGCGATACATTCGGCAGCGGCGATTCCTTCAGCCGAGGCTTTATGGGCCAGCATAGGTCCCGGGATAAGATCACCGATCGCATAGATGGAGGGAATGTTGGTTCGATATTTTTCATCCACCAGCACATGGCCGGTTCGAGAATCGGTTTTTACGCCCATCTCTTCCAACCCCAAATTTTGCGTCAAGGGTCGTCTGCCAACAGATACCAGGAGACGATCACATGTGATCGCATCTTCTTTTCCATTAGATTCCAATGTCATTCGTACTTTGTTTCTAGAGATTTTGGCGCCGGTAACCCTTGTGTTCAGGTAAATTTCCAGTCCCTGCTCTTTGAGAATCCGACCCAGGGTTCGGGCCACCTGACCATCCAGGGTGGCGGCAATTTGAGGCAGCATTTCAACAACGGTTACTTTGGCACCCAGGCGAAGCCAGACCGATCCCAATTCCAAACCGATATACCCCCCTCCCACAATACCCAGGCGCTTGGGAACCGTTTTAAATGACAGGGCTTCCGTAGACCTGACGATATGTTTGCCGTCAAATTCCAGGCCGGGCACTTGAACCGGCGTACTGCCGGTGGCAAGAATGATCGACCGGGTTTCAAGGGTCTGCGGTTTCCCCTTGCTCGAAGAACCGGAAGGTTTCGATATTTCAATGCGATCAACTCCGGCAAGACGGGCCGTTCCATGGTAAGTTCGGATGCTGTTTCCTTCAAGAAGTTTGCGAACATTATCCGTGAGCTCTTTAACCACCTTTTCTTTGCGTGCCATCATTGCCGGCAGATCCAGACTTAATTTACCTGTTTTGATCCCATGGGAAGCAAAGTGATCTTTAGCCAGGTGAAAATATTCACTGGAGTCCAGAAGCGCTTTACTCGGAATGCATCCCACATTCAAACATACTCCGCCCAGACGGGCCTCCTTTTCAACACATGCCACCTTTAAGCCCAGTTGGGCCGCGCGTACGGCCGCCACGTATCCCCCGGGGCCTGTACCTATAATAATAAGGTCGTAAATTTCTTTCTGTGTCATCGTTAAATCTCCATCATGATTCGTTCCGGATTTTCAATATGTTCCTTAATCCGTACCAAAAAGGTGACTGCTTCTCTTCCGTCCACGATCCGGTGATCATAGCTAAGGGCCACGTACATCATGGGCCGTATTTTTATTGCATTATCGACAACCACCGGACGTTTTTCAATTTTATGCATGCCTAATATACCGCTTTGGGGCATATTTAAAATCGGGGTGCTGAGCAGAGATCCAAACACTCCGCCGTTGCTGATCGTAAATGTACCTCCCTTAAGATCGGCCAGTTCAAGGCGATTGTTTTTTATTTTATCCATATAGTCCACAATGGCCTGTTCGAGTTGGGCAAAGCTTAAATTTTCAGCATTACGAATGACCGGGACTACCAGACCGCGGGCGGTGCCGATGGCAACGCCGATATGGTGATAGTGGTGGTAGACAATCTCTTTCCCGTCAATAAATGCATTAATCTCAGGGAATTCTTTGAGGGCCTCCACGCATGCTTTGATAAAAAAAGACATGAATCCCAGAGACACCCCATACTTTTCAAGAAAGGTTTCCTTGAAATGAGACCGGATGTCCATGGTACGGGTCATGTCGATTTCGTTAAACGTAGTGAGCATGGCGGTATTCTGTTTGGCTTCCACAAGGCGTGATGCAATGCGCTGACGAATCGGACTCATGGGTTTGCGGCTGATGTCCTGCCGCTCGGGAGATACGGGCTCCAAGGGTATTTCAGGCTTTGAAACCGGAGTTTTTGAGGCTTCAGGTTGAGCCGGCTCACGGTCCTGAATCCCTGCTTGGGCCTGTTCCATGTGTAGAAGTACATCTCCTTTGGTGATTCTGTTGCCCGGCCCGGTCCCGGTGACGGCGGTAATATCGAGTTTTTTTTCGGCAACCAACCGCCGGACCGACGGCGGGATGATTGGCCGTATTTCGGGCGAAGGCGGTTCCATGGGTACTTTTTCGGGCGAAACCACAGTCGGCGCCTCGGTCTCTACCGGCGCCGCCGAAGGCATGGGCGCTTCTTTTTCAGGCGATACCGGTTCGGATGGAACAGCCGGTGCTGCTTGGGTATCGATAATCCCCACCACCGTGCCGATGGCAACGGTTTCTCCTTGGGATACCCGTATCTTTAAAACTCCTGAGGCCTCGGCCACGATTTCCAGGGTGACTTTGTCGGTTTCCACAACAAAGATCGGATCGTCTTTTTGAACCGTATCTCCGTCATTTTTATACCACTCCACAAGGACCGCTTCCTGCACGGATTCTCCAACATTCGGAATTTTGATTTCTATCTCCATGGTTGCTCCTTTGCGGTTATTCCAATGGCGAATGCTCTAATTTTCTTAACCAATGCCCAAAGCATCTTGGATGACGGCGTTCTGTTCCTTTCGATAGACATTGGGGAAACCGGTTGCCGGGCTGGCCGAGGCGTTTCGACCCACGTATCCAACCGGTTTTCCGGTTAATTTTTCGAGGCGACGGCCCATAAAAAACCACGACCCCATGTTCTCCGGCTCTTCCTGAACCCATAAGTATTTCTTGGCTTTTCGGTATTTCTTGATCACATCTTTCAGCTGTTTTTCAGGAAAGGGATGGAGCTGTTCCAAACGTACGATGGCCGTGTCGCGTTTTTTCAGTTCTCGGCGCTTTTGAAGGAGTTCAAAAAATATCTTGCCGCTGCAAAAAAGGATTCGGTTGCCGTTTTTTAAATTATCCGGGTCGTCAAGTACTTGCTGAAATGATCCGGAGGCCATATCGCTGAGTTCGGAAACCGCCAGGGGATGGCGCAACAGACTTTTTGGGGCCATAACCACAAGGGGCTTTCGAAAATCGCTGATGACCTGGCGCCGGATCAGGTGAAAATACTGGGCCGGTGTGGTGAGATTGCACACCTGGATATTATCGTCCGCACACAATTGCAAGAAACGCTCCAGGCGGGCGCTGGAATGTTCCGGACCCAACCCCTCCCATCCGTGAGGAAGCAGTAAAACCAAACCGCTTAAACGCTGCCATTTTGTTTCTCCGCTGGCGATGTAAAGATCGATGACCGATTGCGCGTTGTTGGCAAAGTCGCCGAACTGGGCTTCCCAGATGACAAGACCTTGAGGCTGTGCCAGAGAGTAACCGTATTCAAAGCCAAGGATACCCGCTTCGGAAAGCATGCTGTCATACACCGAGAAGCGTCCTTGGTTTTTTTGGATCCGATTCAGAGGTATATATTCTTTTCCGCTTTGGGTATCCATTAACACACTGTGTCGCTGGCTGAAAGTACCTCGGCCGCTGTCCTGGCCGCTTAAGCGGATGGGAATACCTTCCGCCAACAAGGAGGCAAAGCCAAGGGCCTCTGCATTGGACCAGTCGATATTTTCTCCCTTTTCAACGCAATCGAGCCGTTTTTTAAACAGTCGTTCGAGTTTGGGATTCAGGGGAAAATCATCCGGAACCGTGTTCAGTTTGCGGGCAAAAGAAACGAGGATTTTCTCTGAGATCCCGGTTTTCAAAGCATCATGAGAATAACGTCCGTGGAATTTATCCCAGTTTTCATAAAATCGGTATTCGGGAAAGACACAAACGCTTTCTTTAACCGCCTGGAAGGATTTTTGTAGTTGGGTGTTTATTTTTTCCTGAATAGCATCCAGGTCCTGTTCTTTGACATGGCCGTCTTCAATTAATTTTTGGGAATATACGTTGTGAATGGACGGTCGCCCCCGGATGCGTTCATACATCAGAGGCTGGGTGAAATAGGGCTCGTCGCCTTCATTATGACCGTACCGGCGGTAACAGATCACATCGACGACCACATCTTTGTTATAGGCCTCCCGATATTCGGCGGCCAGCCGCACAACATGAACAGCGGCTTCCGGATCTTCACCATGCACATGAAAAATAGGGACCATCAGCATTTTCGCCACATCTGTGGCGTATCGGGTGGAACGGGCGTTTTCCGGAAGCGTTGTATATCCGATCTGGTTGTTGATGATCAAATGAATGGTGCCGCCGGTTTTATAACCGGCTATCTGTGACATATTAAGGGTTTCAGTCACAACACCCTGGCCGGCAAAGGCGGCATCACCATGGATTAACAGCGGCAGGACAACGCCCTTTTTGTCGCCTCCGATGATGTCCTGGCGGGCCCTGGCAAATCCTTGAACAACCGGATTGACGGACTCTAAATGGCTTGGATTGTTGACCAGAAATATGCGAAGAGGGTGACCTTCGTAGGTCGTTATATCCGCCAGATAGCCGTTGTGGTATTTGACGTCTCCGGAGCCAAAGATGTTGTCCGGATCATGACAGCTTTCAAATTCACTGAAAATTTCTTCGTAAGACTTGTTCAGGACATGGGTCTGGACGTTCAAACGGCCCCGGTGGGCCATGCCGAGAATAATTTCGCGGCAACCCTTTCGGCCGACGAAACGGACAAGAAGATCGAGCATGGGAATAATCACTTCAGCACCTTCCAGTGAAAATCGTGTCTGGCCCAAATAGGTTTTGTGAAGGAACTGCTCAAAAAGGGCGGATTCATATAGTTTTTCCAAAATTCTAATCTTATCTTCAGGATTAAGATCCGGGCGGTTTCGAACCGGTTCCATGCGATCCTGCAACCAGCGGCGTTCATCGGGATCCTGCAGATGCATAAATTCTACGCCGATGGATCTGCAGTAGGTTTGTTTAAGAATATGGATAATATCTCGCAGCGAAACCCGGTTACTTTTGGGAAAATTGCGGGCGTAAAACATCTTGTCCAGATCTTTTTCGTTAAGGTTGAAAGCCGCTATGTTCAGTAAAGGATGGTCGATGGGACAGGACGAAAGGGGGTCCAGACAGGCCAGTAGATGGCCGATATTACGATAACGGGATATCAGTGCGTGCACACTGGATTGCCGCAACGCCTGCTCCTCATCCCAAACCGGTGCGGCTTCCCTATATTGGCCACCGGCCAATTCAAAGCCTTCAAAGAAAAAGCGCCAGTCCGGTGATACCGAATTGGGATCGGCTTTCCACTGTTTAAACTGGGCGTCGATGAAGTCCGCGTTCAACGTTTCAGGTAAGTCCATGTGCTTGTGCCTAGTTTAGACGGTTTCGTAAAAATGCTGCATTTCGCAATCATTCAACGTACGATAAGTACGCCTCATGATTACAAAATTTGTACGCCTTGAATTTGAACTTTTTACAAAACCGTCTAAATTGGACTTTTTACGAGTTCATCAGTTTTAAGTTTCGTAAATTTTAAATTTATGGATCATCTGTCTTTCTGGTTTATTCCGATAACTGTTTTTTGAACCATTCCACCACCAGTTTGGAAACCTGTTGGCGATGATCCTTGTGGCTGAACATGTGATCCGCGCCAGGAAAAACGGCCAGCGTGGTGTTTTCACGATTCAGTTTTTCTCCCTGATGGTTAAAAAAATGCACCGGTTGTTCCATAAGTAATCCTTACAAACATCCCGGTTATTGTGGGGTTTACTCAAAAAGAACTTGGAATTTTGGATGCCCAGGCATCCCGACCGGCTGGGTTACGAAGACTCGTAAAAAGACTAATCTCCCTGCTCAGCCATATAGTCATCGTAAAGGGTTTCAAGAAAAAGTTTGTGCTTTGCTTCTTCCTGACAAAGCACCTTGAGGACTTTAATGTACTCGGCATTGTCCGTCTTTTTCTGCAGTTCATTGTACATTTTCAAGGCCTGTTCTTCCCGCTTCATGGCCAGCCGTAAAATATCCGTATAACTCATTCCATCCTGATATTGTAGATCGATCATATAGTCGCTCCGTTTCATATCAGGTATCCATTTGAATTTATATTCTTCCAGCGCCTCTTTATTACTTTCTAAATTTTCAAGCATGCTCTGATGCTTTTTCTCTTCTTCGGCCATTTCTTCCAGAGACTCTTTAACGCCTGCAAAAGTGGTCTGTTTTGCGGCTTCCGTATAAAATGCGGCGGCTTCCTTTTCTTTTTCTATGGCAAAACCGATAATCTCCTCAAAAGACTCAAAACTCATATTATCCTCCTTTAATCTATTGGTTTTTTCACTTCTGCGTTTGCTTTGGGTTAAAAGGTGTTTTCATAAAATCATTATCTCAACATTTATTCTTATCAGATTTTAAAATTTCTGCAACACATATGCATCCTTACGTTACAGCGATAGAAACACCGGTTGCGGACATCATACACTGATTTTTTCATACAGATTAAAATTATTTTTTGAAATGGACGCTTTTTTTAAAACTATGCATGTCGGTAAAGCGCTTAATTTTGTCTTATGAGACACTTTTGTATCATATTTAAATTTGATACAACATGTTGCCCGTTCAACCGTTTTTTATGCATTGCTGGGTATGTAGTAGCACCTTTTGGGAGAAACCACCTTGCCCTTCTTTTTCAGACCGCTTATTATCTTGGAAACCGCTTTACTTTCCTCACCGATCATGTTTGCCACCTCACCCGGCCGAACCGGTTTGCCTGCCTTCTTCATTGCGTCCAGAACTTTTTTTTCCATATTTAATCCTATTAATTATTTCTTATGGTTAGCTTCTGCTGGAGCCAGTTTTTTACCTCGCCTTCAACCGGATAAACTCCTTTTAAGTTACCATTAATTTCGAGAAAATGTGCTATTAGAGCCTCCGGCATATCAATTTTGGCAAGTTCCACTGCTTCTTCAGAATTACGTCGGATAAGATAGATTGTCGGTGTTTTTCCCCAGTTATTTACCACAAAATAGTGGCTAACATCCTCTTTTGATCGGATTACGTAATTACCGCCGGCCCAGTTGTTTCCCCATTCAAGATACAGCCGGACGGCTTCTTCCGGAGTCATTTCCCAGTCTATGGCATTGAGTAGATCTGAGTTCTGTCTTATGTCTTTTAGTTCCATCATGGCTTATTTCCTTTACATCTGTGTATTACACTTATATAAAATCATTAAAAATTAGAATAAACACTGTTTTTCGAACCAACAACTTCAAATAAAGCAATAAGTATGCCACCTTCATTTTGATGGAGAAAAGGTAGGGTTCGGAATCATATTCCTACGTTATCAGTTCATTTTTTCTTTAGTTGCGGAGTGTCTTGATCGAAATGAAGGATACGTTGATAACACAGCCTGCCATCTCATATAGCGGTCTGTCCCGCCTAAAACTTTTCTGGGCGCTTTCCAGAACGCCCCATGGATTACTGGATATGGCCACTCCTGCGCTGGGTGCATTGCTCTGGCTCGGCAGGTTCCCTTCTTTTGAAGTGATTATTTTGGGACTTATTACCACTTTTGCAGGCTACACAGCAGTTTATTCTCTGAATGACATCATCGATTATCATACGGATAAAGAAAAAATAAAACGATGCAAAGACATTGACATCGAATGCGACCTGGATGCCATGATGATCCGCCATCCCGTGGCCCAGGGATATTTGAGTTTTAAAGAAGGCTTGCTGTGGACCGCAACCTGGTCCATCGTGACCGTATGGGGGGCTTATTATTTGCATCCCGTTTGTGTTGTGATTTTTATCTTGGGATGTGTCTTGGAGACGGTTTATTGTTTGCTGCTCAAGGTCAGCCATCTGCGCACACTGGTCAGCGGGGGAGTTAAAACCGCGGGAGCGATTGCCGGGGTGTTTGCCGTGGATCCATACCCTTCGCCGTTATTTTTATTGATGCTTTTATTATGGTTGTTCTTATGGGAAATCGGTGGGCAGAACGTTCCCAATGACTGGAGCGACATTGAGGAGGATCGCCGTCTCCATGCCCAGACCATTCCGGTTCGACTGGGTCTTGACCGAGCCAGGGTAATTATTCTTGGTTCTCTGATACTTTCGGTCATTCTTGCCATGGTCGTTTTTTACGTTTCTCCGATTTCTTTTGAATTTCCATATCTGGTAGCTTCAGTGTCAACAGGGCTTTGCCTTTTCGTGTTGCCTGCCGTTCTCCTTTATAAAACCAAAGCGTCTTCCTATGCAATGGCGCTTTTCAACATGGCCAGTTATTATCCCCCGGCCATGCTGATCATCGTGGTTGCTAAGCTGTTGATTTAATATTTAATTATACCTGAATTTTCGACATACATATAATAGACCGCAGTCCTTCTCTTTCCGGATTTTTTGTGTGACTGTCGCCGTATAAACCTGTTTATACGGCCTTTATTGTATGAGCAGGGGCGTAAGGAGAGGGATATCCCCTTAACTTTCTTGACAAATATGCCTGGTTCATGCAGTAATATCAAGAATCCAGATTTTAACATGTAACCAGCAGCAAGCATGTGATGTTTCTTTTATACGTTTAAAAGATTCTGTGTTAGACATGTTTCTCGGGGTTTTCCGGGTTTTCCGGGCAAGGAGGTGTAATCTTGAAACAAGGAAAATGTCCCAAATGCGGCTCGGAAGAGGTTTATTCAGGTATTGAGGTGGTACCGAAAAGTGGTCCCTTTGGAAGTAACAGCATACCCGTAAGTATCGTTTCCATTGCTGCTCTTGACAATTATGTGTGCACGGATTGCGGTTACCTTGAAAGTTACATCGCAGATGCCGAAAAGCTGAAAGAAATCGTTAGAAAATGGCCTAAGGTAAATAGAGTTTCACAGGAAAAAACTTAGCCTGGTGTGCATCCAGAAATGGTAGATTTTGGTTTTTGGCAAGGCCCGAGCGAGTTTTCAACCGCCCCGAAAACATCACGGGATCTCCGACAGGCATAGCGCGCTATGTCGAGGATTGAAAACGAGCGAGAACGCCGCCGGGGACCATAAGATGCCGTTTATGGATGCACACTAGTTAAAAGGATGTCTATGTGAAAGAATTGTGGCGGCTTGGAAAAATAATCCGAATCTTTGTCAAACATGGCTTTGGAGATATTGCTGAACGGCTTTTCAAAAAAGCAGAAAAGGAACCGGTTGATCAACGACAAAAGGAATGGACGGTCAAAAACGGATTTCCTTCTCCGCAGCGTATTCGGTTGGTTTTGGAGGAACTGGGACCCAGTTTCATTAAACTCGGCCAATTGATGAGCACGCGGGCCGATATTTTTCCGGCCGAATACATTGAAGAGTTTACAAAACTTCAAGATCAGGTACCGCCGGTATCCTTCAGTGAAATCAGGCAGGTCATTGAGCAAGAACTTAGACGTCCTTTAGAAGAAATTTTTGAAGAGTTTACCCCTAAATCCATGGCTGCCGCATCCGTGGCACAGGTCCATTTGGCCAAGCTTTTCAGCGGAGAAGAGATTGTCGTCAAGGTCATCCGGCCGAATATTGACAAGGAAATCCGGAAGGATATCCGCCTGATGTACTCTATGGCCAAACAGGCCGAAAAAATCTCGGAAATCGCGCGCGTCATCGGCGCCGTTAATCTGGTAAAAGAATTCGAACGGGTTATTTTCAAAGAACTCGATATGTTCATAGAAGCCGGTAATATTGAGAAATTCGCCAATAATTTCAAGCCGGACGATGAAATCTATATTCCTGAGGTCTACTGGGATTACACCACAAAATCGGTCCTGACCATGGAACATATTCCCGGTATTAAAATGGACCAGGTGGATGACATCCGCGCCCATGGTATTGATCCGAACGACATCGCGATGATTGGACTGCGTGCCTTCTCCCGCCAATTGATGGATTTCGGCCTTTTTCATGCAGATCCCCATTCCGGCAATACCATTGTCATGTTCGACGGTCGTGTCAGTCTGGTTGACTTTGGCATTACCGGTTACCTGGATGATGAAACCATGCATCAAATCGCATACCTGTTGCTGGGGTATGCGGAACACGATTATGAAATGGTTATGGACGCGTTGTTGGATGCGGGGCTCATCGACGAAGAAACCATGGATCTCAAGAGCTTCCGTACGGATCTTAAGGATATAAGTGAATCTTTTTACGGACGTTCTCTTCAGACCATTTCGGTCAGAGATGTTTATGACCAGATTATTCACCTTATATATAAATATAGAATCCGGTTGCCGAGGAATCTTTTACTGCTTTTTAAGACATTTATTCAAACAGAAGCCCTCGGCAAGATACTGGGGAGTGATGCCAGCATTCTGGAAGTGACCAAACCGTATGCCCAAAAGCTCATTGAACGTAGTTACCAGAGAAAAAACGTCTTGAAAGCCATGCGAAAAGACGCCATTTCCATGGGCGGCCGTATGAAATTGATTCCTAAATTTGTCTATGATATTCTCCATCAAACCGCCAAAGGCAAACAGCGAATAGAACTCCGGCATAACGGCTTTGAGGATATGAGCCGCCAGTTTGTAAAAGGCATTAACCGGCTGATCATTGGATTGGTTATTTCCGCCTCTCTGATTGCCGGCGCCATGGTCTTGAATGCCTCTCAAAAACTGTTGGTGTTCACGGTCAATTTCTTCGGCGGCCAGAAGATTTCCCTGACGGCTCTTTTGGGCGTGACCGGATATGTTGTTGCCAGTTTCCTCGGAATCTGGCTCATTATCATGATTTTTCGATCCAGAAAACTATAGCCAAACGTCGCCGGCCTACGGCCTACACCCGGAGAAAAAGGCGAATTGCCAACCCATGTCACTGACGCCGGCTGAAAACGCATAGCCGTCGAAATAGCCGGCCTCAGCCGCAGGATAACAACGGCATTTGTTGGGGTGATACACTGCACCTCGACGATGATAATATGGCCGATGTTTACCATAATGGCGGTATGTTTTCAGGTGCCGACGGAAACGATTGTGTTTGGCCCGGTAGATATGCCGGCTGGCGCGATCCTGCATTTTGTCCAGACGCCGACATTCGTGCCGGTTGAGATAACCGTCGCCTATTGCCCGACCATACGCGCGGTCGATATGCCACTGCTCCCTTTTCAACCGGCGGACCTCCGGGCGTGTGATTTGACCGCTATGGATTCCCTGGCGGATTCGCCGGGTCTGTCGATGATCCCGGGTATTAAAACGATCAGCCGCCCAGGCCGCTGAACCCCAGATCAATGCCAGTATTGAGGTCAGAAAAATAAGAATTATCATTTTAGCCTTCATGTGGGCCTCCTTTCATTTCATTATGCTCTGAATCTTTAGACGATACCGTCGCAAAAAGGTTTACAAATATTTACATTGAAACCGGCCGTTATGTTAACGGGTTAGAGGGAATTAAAGCTGCTCTACCCAGTTTGAAGCTTGGAATTTCGCTCAAAGGTCTTCGGGAGTTTGATGCAGTGGATCGTTCTGAAGGCTATGTAATAAATTTGAATCTGACAAAGATATTTTTAACCATAGAATTATAACCTGAATTTTGCACGAGTCGGAGACTTTCATATGCAAGGCGCTTAAGGGTGAAGTCATAGTGAACTATTACGAGCCCTTAATAACACAGCAGATGGAAGCCTCCGGCTCGCCCTTCGGGTGAAAATTAATGAATAAAAAAGATCATCATCCGATTTAACATCTGGATAAAAACTATGATTATGGGATTTTGTCTAAATCCGCTCCAATTAAGCCGTCTAAAAAATCTCATTAATTTTCATACAAGATTTAGGTATAAAACTCTGGTCGCCTATCCGCGAACAAGTCGTTGTTTTCAGTAATTAATTTGTCCCGAGCATCAGACAAGTCAATATCACGAAGGACAACCGCCTCCTCTTCTGAGTCAGAACTTGCAATAACCTCCCCATCAGGTCCAACAATTTGGCTTTGGCCGGTGAACAAAAGCTCTCCCCGCGGACGAGTCTCTTTCCCGGTTCTGTTTGCTGTTACTGAATACACAGAATTTTCAAGAGAGCGAGTAAGCATCGTCTTCTGGCAATACGTCAGCACCAGGTTCGAGGGATGGCAAAGGAGGTCAGCGCCTCGCAATGCAAGGGATCGAGCAACCTCCGGGAATACCCAGTCGAAACAAATCATAACGCCTACCTTTGCTCCTCGAATCTCTATTGTGTTAAGTGGGGTATCGCCAGGGTCAAAATACTCTTTTTCGGTATTAAAGAGGTGGAGCTTCCGATAACGATGCAAGAGCCCCGATGGGCCAATGACGAGTGCGGTATTATACAGCCGTCCCTTGCATCGTTCTGCGAAGCCGACGACCAGATAAAATGTGTTGTCTTTACAAAGTCTCGAAAGACCCTGAACCGTCTGGGATTCAGAGATATCTTCGGCTAACTCTTGCAACTCGGCACGGTCCTCGAAGAAGTATCCCGTAAATGCAAGCTCAGGCAGTACAATAATATCTGCATCAACGCCGGACAGAGAATCTTCCACCTTTTCCAAATTTCGCTCGGGAGCACCAAATTCGGGATCGTATTGGTAGTATCCTACTCTCATGTATTTTCCTCGACTCACGAGACATAAATTAGAACTCGCCGGTACCGAAGACCGACATTTTTTTGATGTCAGGTGCGGTGACAGGTTATCCCTGATTTAGCAGGAGAGTCACATTCTTTAAATCCTCAAAAGAAAGCTCAAAATCAAAGATGCCGAGGTCTTCCCTCATGTGCTGCTCAGAGGTCGTTCCGGTAATAGGCACAATACCCGATTGACTGAGATATCGAAAAAAGATTTGCGCTTCAGTTCTTCTATACTTCTGAGCAATGGTTCGAACGGTATTGCTGGCCAGAATATGAGGATTTGCAGTAAGGGTCCAAAAACTCTGGTAAATAACTCCATGATCAGCGCACCAGTGACGCAAGTCTGCATCATACTCCGTATAGTTCAGCTAGGTCAGAATCCAATATGACCTTTTCGTCTCGAATCACCATAATTGTTCTTAATATTCGCTTTTCAGCGATAAGATCCTTCGGCTTTCCAGACAATTCTTTTCGATCCATTCTGGTATCGGAGAACGGTTCAACTCACTTTCAAGATGCCCGCATGGCAAATTTTCAAGTAAAGTGATTTGTTGGGTATTATTATTTTTCATTCTCCAACTGCCGCAATGTTTCTTCAAGAACAGGGAGTCGTTGCTTGTCTTTAGGGTCTTTGGAAGTTTTTTTAAGTTCTATCAGCGTCTTTATATTAAGAACATGAAAAGTATGACCTCTAAACTCAATTTCTACTGTGTGCTTCAAGAGATCTTCATAGGTTTTCTCTTGTTCGATAAATGCCAAAACGTCAAGTGGTCCTAAACGGGTCGAAAAAAGCGCATGCCTCATCCCCGAAAAGTCTTCTTTCTTTGGCACTATAATTTTATTGTCTGGACGACGATAGATTGCATCAATTGATTTTAAAAATGTGAAGAGTTTCGAAACATTCTCGGAAGATCGATTATATACAATGTCCACATCCATGGTTGTGACCGGAGCTCCCTGAACAACTGCAGCAAGGCCACCGACAAGAATAAACTTAACATCTGCCTTTATTAAACCCTCAATTATTGCGCTTAGGTCTGCACTTGCTGTTTTTTTGGCGTTGGTATGCATTTCTCAATTCCAAAATAGCACGTATCGCGTTATCATTTGCCTTTAGCCGTTGCTCCGGTGACATCTTAATGAACATGGCAACCAATCCTTTGTCGACATCTGAACTGTTCTGGGTTTTTATTTCTTCAGCCATAAGGCACCTATTTGATCTTAGCTTTCATTATATCAGCCTTACGATAAGCTCACCAGACTGCATGGAGCGCAGTGGAATGCAGTCTGGTGCAGCGCCATTTTCTGTGCTGGTTTATTTACATTATATTGAAGCAGCTACTTATTAAAGCGAAGTAGAGTAGTAAGCTTTCCTAAGATTTCCAGGGTAACAGGTTCAGGAATTTTATCAAATAATTCGGCATTTCTTACTTTCCAGTCCAGACTTTTAACTTGATCGGATAAAATCGTGCCGCTTACCTTAAAACCTTTCGGTATATTGACTTCAAAAGGGTAACCTTTAATTTGGCTGGTTATAGGGCAGAATAAGGCAAGACCAACTTTAATATTATAGGCACTCGGAGACAAAACCACAGCAGGTCTCCTTCCCGCTTGTTTATGACCGGCTTGTGGGTTCATATCTATCCACACGATATCGCCTCTTTCCGGAATATATTTATCCATCATTACCAAATTTCTTTTCCCGCTGGTGCTCCGGTGTCAAATTCGCTATGCAGATTATTCTCCAAGACGCCTTTCAAAAGCTCTTCAAGCGAGTACTCTTTTTGGGCAATTGGGGAAATGATAATTTTGCCCTTTTCAATGGATATATCAACCAGTTCATTCTGCTTGAGGTTTACATTCAACGCAAATGATTTGGGGATTCTTAGCGCTAAGCTGTTGCCCCATTTTTGAATTTTAGTTTGCATATTGCACCTCGGTTAAAAAGGGGTCAATGTATATACATTGAATATACAAACTTCCGGATGATAACGCAACACCTTTTTTCGATAGCAGAACGCCTGGTATCACAGGCGCGAATTT
Organism: Deltaproteobacteria bacterium; assembly: GCA_019308685.1. Lineage (GTDB taxonomy): Bacteria > Desulfobacterota > Desulfobacteria > Desulfobacterales > UBA11574 > S5133MH16. Next base: position 6,270 of record JAFDHQ010000092.1, on the reverse strand, counting down.
AAAACATTTTGTCTATTATATCAAGATGCCCCTGTGGCCAGACCCAGATTCCAGACAAAATAAACCATTATCCATCCCGAATTATAACGTCAGAGTTGAATCGCGCGCTGTTTATACGCGTCGTTTCCAGCGACACATGTTATGGACTCGTCTTTATTGGTGTGCAGTATACTCGTCAAGCAATCTACGAATCATTTTCTGGTACTGCGTATTATACTTTTTGGCTTCTTTTTTAAAAAAATCAACACTCGTTTTGCTGAGAGCAATAGTAACCTTAACGGTTTCGTCTTTTAGGGCCAATTCTTCGGGTGAAGGAAGGAAGTCGGAAATGACCCTTACCTTTCCGATAGGCTCATCCGTGTATTTTATTTTCCTTTTCATATATCTTTTTCCCTTTCCGCCAGTATCCGGCGCCGATAACTCTGATTTTATTTTTTCGATGGGTAAATCTTACGGTCATAATTTCGCCAGAGACTCTACCAAGACAATAATACCGCTTTTCCTCATTGCTGTGTTCCAGATCTTCCAAAATGATACGATGATGATCCAGAAAAACAAGTTGCGCCAAGGCAAAGGAGACGCCGTGTTTCTTTTGATCCAGTTTGTCTTTGGAGGAATCCCACTCAAAACCAGATCGTTTTATCATATAAATAAAATACTGCAGATCAAAGCGTGTGTCAATATATTTATATGGCTATTTATATGTACTTTGTCCATAACGTATTTCTCACCTGACGGTGTGTAGCGGCGTTCGCTTGGGCTATGGAAGTCGGACGGAGGCCCATTTTGAAAAAGATGGAACCGCCACCGAATCCTAAGGGCTCGCGCAAAAACAACTTCACATTTTTACATCTGCAAAATCCTCGAAATAGCTCGCTATTCCTGTGGTTTTGCTCTTTCGGATCAGCCAAATCTGGACCAAATCTGAGCGCCAATTCTGCGAAGTTATTTTTGCGCGAACCCTAAGGCAAAACGAAAGCGCACCGTGTGGAAACGCATGGTGTTATCAGACAGAAGTCAGCAGAGGCCATAGTAGCCCAACGCCCGGAGTAATGCCCGGGACATGGTGAAGGGCCGAACACTTAAACAGGGAAGGAACCTCAATGAGCTCGCATAACACAGAGAATTCGAACGAAGGAGTGAATATTCGGCGCGTTATTGAATCGCCCGACCCAAATGCTTAACTGCTGGAACGGATACTGTCCAGAGAGAACATGTAACAGGCATGGAAACGGGTGAAGGCCAATAAAGGGGCTCCCGGTATCGACAATATGTCAATCAATGAGTTCCCGGATTCTGCCCGTGAACATGGATTTGTCAAAGTTTTTCGATACGGTCAACCATGATGTGCTCATGCACCGGGTTGTCCGGAAAATCAAAGACAAACGTGTCCTAAAGCTGATCGGTAAGTACCTGAGAGCCGGTGTGGTGGTCAACGGCCGTCGACAGGTCACCCGAAAGGGTGTTCCCCAAGACGGCCCCGCTTGCCGGGTGGTGTGGGGGCTGGGGGAGAAAAACCCCCGGCTACCTGATTCGCTTCAGCGATAGATGTGTTTACGGTGTCATACAATACGATACCGCCCTTGGCGCAGGCGGTATCTTTCCTGTCCGGTCAACTTTTCACAACCAGGCGGTCGCGGATCTTCTGTGAGTTCCTCTATACGATTTAGGATTCTCCTCAGATCCTTTTTCGGGATGGTATCAAAATCTTTCTGCACCGACTTTTTGAAAAAAAGCTTATATACGGCCATCTTTTTTCAGTCTCTTGACCATTTCATCGTAGCTGATCAAAGGTTCATCAGCCCTTTCATCAAACGCGGCAAGGTCCTCAGCATCCTCGGCCAAAGCTTCTCTGACGGCTGCGTTCACCAGATCAGAGATTGAACGAGAGGTTTCGACGGCCTTTAATTTAAGAGCCTTATGCAAGACAGGGTCTAAATAGACCGTGGCACGTTTCGCGGGTGTAGCCATAATATCACCTCTAATTATTTTTTTGACATTATAGCGCTTAAACATTAAAACGTCAATAATTCATTTTTAGAAGCTAATGTCCCGCATCACAGGCGCGAGTTTATGAGCGTCCTCATGCGGATGTTATGCCCCCGCGCTATGCTCAACCCCTGTTTCAGTTGTCTTAACCGGAATAATTCGCCGTTCAATGTCAGACCAAATTTTCCGCTTTATCATTCGCAAATCATATTCAGTCTGTAAGTTCATCCAAAATTGAGCTTCAACACCAAAATATCGCTGTAGTCTCAATGCAGTATCGGCAGTAATGGATCTTTTCCCGTTGACAATCTCGCTAATCCTATTGGGAGGGACAGAAAGGTCACGTGAAAGCTGATTTATACTAATACCCAGGGGTTCCATAAAATCTTCACGCAGGATTTCACCTGGTGTAATCGGATCAAGAAGTTTTTTCGCACTCATATCAATACCTCAATGATAATCTATAATTTCAACATCAAATGCATTACCCTCATGCCACTCAAAACAAACACGCCATTGTTTGTTAATGCTGATGGCGAATTGTCCCTTCCTGTCTCCTTTGAGAGCATGAAACTTATTTCCTGGATTGAGCATTAAAGCTTTCAGGCTCGGAGCGGCATGAAGAACCATAAGCCTTTTTCTCGCCTGCCGTTCAAAAGATTGGAAGCGTCGAACTCGTTGATCGTTGAACAGCTTTTCAGTATCTCGGCAGGCAAATGATTTTATCATACGCAATTGGTATTACGAGTGGCGTAATATGTCAAGCAAATTGTTTTTGATTGTGGGTATAACGGGCGCTTCAGCGGCGCGGCTTTAGACGAGTTCGACTGCAAGCGCGATGTTGGGCATGGCTTAACAATCAGCTATTTATTATTGAGAGCTATTTATAAAGCCACGTTCTAAAGCTATTTGCCTTGCCAGATACATTTTTGCTAGACTCTGATAAGGAACATCTTTCTTGTTTGCGAGTATTTTGAGTTCCGCTAACATATCCTCGGGCAAGCGAATCGATATTGATTTGAGGGATGGTTTCAGTTTTGGAAATGAGGCTCTCTTTAACTTTTTGGCATCAAAATAATCAAGAGGAGAATGAGTAGCCCAAAATTCCCGCTCTTCATCTTCGTTTTTGAACTTTGGAATTCGGTTAATCGCTTTTTTCATAAAACTTCTTTTCCTTCCGGTTCATATCTCTGGCAGATATAACCCTTAGTAATTTATCTCTTTTTGTAAAGATGATGGTAAGAAGCCGACCTGCATCGGTCTGGCCAAATGCTGCCCATCTTTTTTCCGAAAGTGAATGTTTTGGATCATCTAAAATAATCAACGGCTCATTAAAAAAAATCTGTTCACATTCCCAATTATGAACTTGGTGTTTGAGTAGGTTTTTATCAATGTTGCCCTCATCCCATTGAAACCCAATAAATTGCTCAAATTCATTCATCATAATGCGCCATTGTATATTATTGTCATATACATTTCAAGTTTAATTTTTCGATCGAATGAATTGGTATGAAAATTATTGATGCCCAACGGCGGCATAACCTGCTGAGATAAAGCGTAGCGAAATCTCAGTCAGCGTTCATGCCATTGTTGTAAACTCTTTCCGGTTGGAAATGTTATTCTAATTTCAATTTGACCTTGACAGCTATTTCCGTGTGCATATAATATTAAAAGTATACACATTGCCTGCAAGGAGGAACCATGCGAACCAATATTATAATAGATGACGACCTCATGAGCGAAGCGATGATGCTCAGCAAATTAAAAACCAAGAAAGCTGTCGTTGAAACCGGCCTGAAATTATTAGTCCAAATAAAAAAGCAAGAACGTTTAAAAAGCTTACGTGGAGAACTGGAATGGGATGGTGACCTCGATGCGATGAGGTTGGATCAATGATCTTGGTCGACGCATCCGTTTGGATCGATTATTTCAACGGCAAGCGATCCTGGCAAACAGATTTACTTGATCATATGCTCTCCAATGTTCCCATTATCATGGGTGACTTAATCCTGATAGAGGTGCTTCAGGGCTTCAAATCTGATAAGGATTACGAGACAGCAAAAACTTATCTCAGTGAACTTCCATTTCGACAAATGGGTGGATATAACGTCGCCGTTCAAAGTGCCCAAAATTACCGTCAGCTTCGAAAAGCCGGGATCACCGTACGCAAAACAATTGATATAATAATTGCAACGTTCTGTATCATTGAAGGATTAACGTTGCTTCATGATGATCGTGATTTTAATCCTATTGCTTCTCATTTCCCCTTAAAGGCATTCGCACCTCGTTAATCCCGCCTCAAATTACCCTATTATTGTTTTTGGTGTGCAACCGCCTGAATCACAGGCGCGAGTTTATGAGCGTCCTGTGCATGCGGAGGTTAAGTAAGCCGCTTCGCGGCAGATAATTAAATCCCTATAAAATGGTCATCATTCCCTAAAAAGATATTACAGGGGTAGTTCCCTTGGGTATAATGTGCTTAAAGGCGCCCTTAAATTCTATGGGTAACGGTCTGGCAATATTGAACTATTAGCAACATCCATGAGAAGTGTTAATCCATTTTAATCAATAATCAAGGTTTGACCCCATTCAAACGAAGAGGCATTTAACATGGCAGAAATTACAATATATAATTCCTTAAAGTGCAAACTGGAAACGATTGATTTTGAGTTTACGGATAAAAACACGACCTGGTTTGATGACTGTGTAAACGATCAGGACGTCCATAAGATTACAGATGTTTTTGGTGGTTTGCTAATCAGAGAATATGGATACAATTATCCTGTCTGCTGAAGTGACTTGTTCTACCTTTCTCTTCCTTCTCGAACAATATCCACTATTTCTTGCGTCGTAATATTCGCTTTAATCGATGGGACATCTAAAGGTGAAAAAGCGATTTTTTCTGGAACCAACGCGAAAGTTCGCCCGTCTTTCCTTCGAATTAGTACTTTGCCAGTATTTTCAGCCTGTTCAAGAACTATAGCGAGCTTCTGTCGGGCTTCTGAATATGTATAAACTTGCATTTTAGACCTCCATGGTTTCGACTTTGAGATTTTGAGCAGCTTTCTTTAGCTTTCGATCCAAAGTCAATAGCGGCGCTTTATGTCTAATAGCACAATCCAAGAAATAAGCATCGTATGCATACATGTTGGCTTGTCTGGAAATTTTTAAGACATTAACAAAGTCTGGTTTAATATACCGAAGAGGGATACTATCGAAAATTACAAGACCCTTTCGGGCTTCATCAAGTGTCAACCTGCTCTGTTTAAACATAGCCGAGAAGGCATTGCCAATTTCCCAGGGAATAGAACCAGGTCCAATGAGTGTATTTCCAGTAGTAAATTCAACAATCTTATTACGTTCAGGTTCACCAACAATAACTGCTATCAATGCAGAGGTATCAATTACAATATCCATGTTTACCTCCGGAGCATGTATTTATGACAATTGTACAATAGTAAATTTATTTGTCAAGTGGTAAGAGGTAGAACGGTGGGCATAACCTGGAACGGTGGGCATAACCTGCTGGGTTTGAGCGCCAGCGAAAATCCAGTCAAGGTTCATGCCATGGTTATAACCTTAAAATAATCTATGCTGCATTTGACTCTAGCACTTGCACCTCTTTTTCGAGGCGATCTGATAGCAGATCTTCTGTAATCTCAAGATCATATCTACTTTGGATGTTAAGCCAAAACTGAGGTGGTATTCCAAAGAATCGACCTAAACGTAACGCTGTATCAGCTGTAATTGATCGTTTTTTATGGATAATTTCATTAATACGCCTTGGGGGTACGCTTATGTCCTTGGCAACTCGATATTGACTTATACCCATAGGTTTTAAAAATTCTTCCTCAAGTATTTCACCGGGATGAATTGGAGAAAGTTTTTTCTTAGCCATAATTGCCTCCTAGTGATAATCCGAAATCTCTACATCATACGCGTCCCCGGCTTTCCACTTAAAGCATATTCGCCACTGGTCATTGATGCGGATGCTGTGTTGACCTTTGCGGTCGCCCTTTAACGCTTCAAGCCTGTTACCAGGTGGAATGCGCAAGGCAACAATCTCAGATGCCGCATCTAACATAATCAGCTTTCTGCGCGCCTGATGCTGAATATCTGATGGAAATTTCTTCGAGAAATGTCTGTTAAATATTTTTTCAGTCTCTTTATCCCGAAAAGATTTTATCATGGCAATATAATAACGCAAAGTGTTATTAACGTCAAGCGTTAAGTTGGCAGAAGCAGCTGTTGAAATGAATATTTTTTGATTGGGTTATAACG
>JAFDHQ010000091.1 GCA_019308685.1 Deltaproteobacteria bacterium | reverse complement strand
GCATTTTTCAAACGGAGATACCCTTGTGATCGAGCCCTGGCGTGCCCAGGCGTTTCCCATCATAAAAGATTTGGTGGTGGATCGGGGGGCCTTTGATCAAATCATTATTGCCGGGGGATATATTTCGGTAAACACCGGAGGTGCTCCGGATGCCAACAGCATCCCCATCCCCCAGGAAATCGCGGAACTAGCCATGGATGCGGCGGCCTGTATCGGATGCGGCGCGTGTGTTGCCGCGTGTCCCAATGCATCGGCCATGCTGCCATGGATGCGGCGGCCTGTATCGGATGCGGCGCGTGTGTTGCCGCGTGTCCCAATGCATCGGCCATGCTGTTTACCGGCGCCAAGATTTCTCAGCTGGCGCTGTTGCCCCAGGGAAAACCCGAAGCGGCCCGGCGCGCCCTGGCCATGGTCAATAAAATGGACGAGCTGTGTTTCGGCAACTGCAGCAATGAACGGGAATGTGAAGCGGAATGCCCCAAGGAAATTTCCATATCCAACATTGCCCGGTTGAACCGTGAATTTGTAAAAGCGGGCCTGGTATCCGTTGCAAAATAAAACTTATCTTTAACAGACGGCGGTACGTATCCGGCATGCCGCCTTCAGACCTTTCCAAAACGCTTCCTTATCTTACCGTGGGTTGAATTTCTTTTTTTCCTGACGCTTCACCCGTTCTTGGAAAAGGAATCTTGACGGTTAAACAAAAAGTGTAATATTTGATGAATTCGTTAAAAGGCGTTTTCTTGACTTTTTACAATACCGCTAATATAAGGTGCCTATGAAAAATCTGTTTTCTTTTCTGGATCATTTATCGGCAAAACTCGGTATTCATGCCACGTATTTACATATCCTGTTTAAAGCTCTGGCTGTGGTTGTAGGCGCATATTGTATTTGGTTTGTTATAAAACGCGTCCTTGTCTCTTTTAAGAAAAAAACCAAAAAGACCGAATTTATAAAAATCAATATTAAAATTTTCAGTGTTATCCGTAAAGCGCTTCTTTACGGCCTGGTGCTTGTGATCGGAACCTATCTCATCAGACTTTTCAATATCATTTTTTTGGAAAAAATCTTTCAGGCATTCATGATTATACTCCTGGCGACTCCTGCAAAAGATAGTCTGTTAATCGTACTGGAGGTCCTTGAGAAAAATTTAGCAGAAAAAACGAAAACCAAAGTCGATGATATAATTTTCGACCTTCTCAATAAATTTTCAGGTGCAATTATTTATGCCACCGCCGCTATTCTCGCCCTCGACATTCTGGGAATCAATGTTATGCCCTTTATTGCCGGCGCGGGCGTGGCCGGTATTGCCATAGGCTTTGCGGCCAAGGATACATTGTCCAACCTTATCGCCGGGGTGTTGCTTATTATCGATCGGCCATTTGAAATCGGTGACCGTATCGAGGTGTGGAGTGCTCCTGCCGGAAGTGCGACCTGGGGAGATGTCATCGATATCGGCCTGCGTGCGACCAAGATTAAGACGACCGACAATATTGTCATTATCATCCCCAACAATGAGATCATGAAACGGGATATCGTAAACTACACGATTATTTCAACAAAAATCAGAGTCCGAGTTAATATTGGGGTGTCATATGATGCGGATATCGAGAAAGCAAAGGATTTAATCATTGGTGTTGCAGGATCTCTGGCCTGGGTTTCAAAGGAACCTCCGCCGAAAGTAGTTGTGAAAAATTTCGGAGAATCTTCGGTAGATCTTCAGTTGCGGGTATGGATTGATGATGCACGGAAGCGTATGGATACGATTTCCAGTATAACCGACAAAATCAAGGAGGTTTTTGATAAAAACGGAATTGAAATACCCTACCCGAAAAGGGACATTAGCATAATAAAGAACTCGCGAATAGAATCAGGGGGAATCCAATAAACACCCTACAGGGCAAACGCATTTGAATCCCAATACAGGGAGAACGCTCCACGACGGCGTGTATCTCTTTCCAACCGACTGAAACTTGTGCTTAAGCATCCGTAAGCCCGAGCCGCGCCAGAGTTATTAAGAACAATTCGTCGCTAAATGATCTCATTGATTTTTTAAGTCATAATTTCATTCGGCTCGGGCTAACGCATGCTAAAGCCCTTCAAACAGTCCGTCGGTTTCCAAGAGAAACACGCCGTCGCTACGCTGCACCGAAATCAAATGCCTTTACCATGAACCTAATAAACTTCTTGATTTCAAAGCTTATTAAAGCTAATATCAAAAATTTGGCTAGAGTCAGGGATGTAAATTTTAATCTTTTTATCGCGTGAAACCTGTATGAAAATGACAATACATGAGGTTGCCCAGTGCCTTAATCTTCATGTAAGTACCATAGAACGCTGGATACGCCAGGGAAGAATACCCATACAAAAAACAAGCAACGGCTACATATTTAGAGAATCTACTCTGAAAAAATGGGCGGCAATGTATAGACTGCCGTTTTTAATACCCGAAAAAGTAAAATCTCGGGGGTATGAAGAAGAACTCGAGAATCTCCTGTCCGCCATGAAGCGTGGAGGTGTATTGTATGATATTAAAGGAGATGACGTGGAAACGGCTTTGAAATCCGCCGTTGGAAATATGCCTGTTTTATCCAAAACCTCAAAAAAAGAGTTGTATCAACTCCTGCTTGAAAGAGAACGCCTGACCTCAACCGGCATCGGCAAAGGGGTCGCCATTCCTCATCCCCGCGACCCGCTGACGGATGCTTTGAAACGCCCGGTAATCAGCACATGCTTTCTTGAAAAACCCATCGACTTTGGCGCCGTGGATGACCGGCCGGTGTTTGTTATGTTTATTTTGTTAAGCCAGTCTATTAAAATGCATCTCCATCTTCTTTCACGGTTTTCTTTTTGTGTTCGCGACAATTCATTTGTGGAATTTTTAAAAACATCCCCTGATGAAGCATCGTTTTTTGCAAAAATAGCTGATTTCGAAAAACAACTCGATAGAGCAGAGATTTAGGTGTTGGTAATATGCGCATTTTTCAATCGTGGCGCTACCCTGCAAACTGGACTATTTTTCGTTTAGACGATCGTCTGTTGCTCATTTTGGTGGCTATTATTGTCGGTAGCTGTAGCGGTGTGGCAGCTGTGATTCTGAACCGAGCACTAATGGCCATGTTTAATTGGTTTCATCATTTGCGGCATTACTGGTGGGTCTTTGTGCTGCCGGCTATCGGCGCTGCGCTCTCTTCCCTGTTTCTGGAAAAAATTGTTAAAGAAGGGGCCGGACACGGTGTTCCGGAAGTCATCTACAGTGTATCCCGTTACGGCGGCCTGCTCAGGTTCCGCTCAAGCTTTTCCAGGATCATTTCCAGCGCGCTGACCATCGGCAGCGGAGGCTCGGCAGGTCCCGAAGCCCCGGTTGTTATCAGCGGTGCGGCGATCGGGTCCAATATCGCAAAGTATTTTTCCTTAAATGACCGCCAGCGAGTAACACTTGTCGGTTGTGGAGCGGCCGGCGCAATATCTTCCATCTTCAATGCACCCATTGCCGGCATGGTCTTCGCCATTGAAGTGATCATCGGAGAATGGAAATCCGTAAATATTGTTCCCATTGCCATTGCATCGGTCGCGGGTACTGAAATTAGCCGCATCCTTCAGGGAAACCAGATTCCTTTCAGCCATCGCTTGTTCCATATTACATTCTTGCCTGCGTTGGATTGGCTGTATTGACGGCTGCGGCTTCTATTCTGCTCACCCGGCTGCTCAGATCCATGGATAAAACAGCAAAGAAAGTGCCGGCCCCTTTATGGATGCGGGCAGCCATGGGCGGTTGCGCGGTGGGTCTGATCGGTCTGTTCCTTCCGGAGGTTTTGGGTAAAGGGTACCATGTGGTTCAAACCACCATCGAAGGTGCTTTTTCACGGGGGCTTATCATCGTGGGACTGGCTACCATCGCAAAGATTGTTGCCACCGCTTTGACCCTGGGGTGGGGGGGATCCGGCGGAATATTTGCGCCCTGTCTGGTCATCGGATGTCTTGCAGGATTGACCTATCACCACGGTCTTGTTTTATTATGGCCTTCTGTAATATGGGTAGACCAGGGATGCTTTGCTTTGCTGGGAATGGCGGGGCTTATCAGCGGGATGCTCCAGGCGCCGCTGACCGGAATCTTTCTTATTGTTGAGATTACCGGAGGATATGAAGTTATCCTGCCATTGATTATTGTATCTGCCATTACCACAAGTGTCTGCCATTATATTGAACCAGCGGCTTATTATGTGAAAGAACTGGTAGACCGCGGACACCTTTTAAGACCCGGCACCGATGCGCGGGTGTTGTCCGATCTTAATGTTTCAGAACTTATAGAAAAGGACTGCATTGCCGTCACACAAAACATGCTGCTGCGCGATTTTATCAACATCGTTAAAAAATCTCGTCGAAATTATTTCCCGGTGGAAGATGAAGAGACCGGTCATTTTATGGGAATCATTCATTTGGACGATATCCGGCAGTATCTCTTTAATCCGGTCATGTATGATACGGTATTTTTGGGTCAGATCATGAACACCCGGGTTGAAGTGGTCGACCCTGACGATGATTTAGATGATGTTATTCGTAAAATGGATGCGAATCATCTTTATTCCATGCCGGTTGTTGTCAACAACAGGTTCATGGGTTTGATTTCAAAAGGAAATTTGCTGGACCAATATCGCAAAGAGCTGATGGTTCAGACAAGCCAGTCCGTTTGATAAAAAGGAGGGTCAAATGAATCACCAACTACTCCATATTTTTCGAAACAGTCCTCTGGGCAGGGAAACGTTGCTCCAATCGATCTATTTTTCCAAGCAGGTAAACGTTACTCCGGTTGTTTACATCCCCAAGTCTACTAAATTTTTAATGTATTTTGAAAACGATGTGGTTCAGATTGACCTTGACGATTCGTATCTGATGTCCCCGGACACGGCCGTAGAACACGCGACCGAACTCTTGGAACAGGCAGGTTTAGAACCCAGGTTTTTTGATCCAAAGCATTATACCGCATCAACCTTGCCGGATATCCATACGAATTTCGACTTTATGAGCTGCCCTCGTAGCATCAGCGACCTGTCTTCAAAAATCGGCCTGGGCTACATCGGGCAACGGGTCAGACGCATCGTTAAGTCCGCACAATTTCCGGTCCTTATCACCAGTCCGGTGTACAAAGAGTGGGAAAGTATTGCCGTGTTTTTCGGCGGTTCGGTCAATGCGTTCAAAGCCTTAAAACTGGGATTTCGGTTATGCAGAATTTCCGGCATGCGTCTTGACGTTTTTACCCTGTTAGAAAACAAATCACAGGAATCATATGAAAAGCTTGTCACGGACGAAAATATGGAAACGGAAATGAGCCGTTATGTCAACACATGGCATTTTTTAAAAAACAAGACGATTGAAGAAAACCTTTATGACGTGCCGCATAACGCCCTTGTTGTCCTGGGCGCATATGGTCACCATCTTTTAAAAACTTTTGTTTTTGGGAGCAAAATGGAGAAAATTCAGTCGACCATATCTAACAATCTTTTGATCGTTGGTCCGAATTACACCGCAGCCATATAAGCGGTCATCATTTTTTATAAAACGATCACTTTTTTTGAACGGAAGAGATATGTTTCAGATAACCGTCAATGACTTTCTGTGAATCTATTTGGAGTATTTCCGCGTAATGTCTTAAAAAATTTTTTAAATAAAGTTTGGGAGGAAGACCCTCGATCCGATTTTCTTCCATGGATTTTAAAACAGTAACAGTGATTTTAGTAACGGCATTAATTTCAGATAGTTCGATCCCTGCTGCTTCTCTCATCTTTTTTAAATCATCGCCTGAAATCAAATCTCTAGAAAGGATTTCGTTGGAGAGGGTTTCGACTTCCTTTTTTCTCGATTTCTTTCTGACCCTTTCTTCAACAGTATCCCTGTCTGTCATATGACTTGTATGAGCATGGGGCGGCGTTTTTTGATTTTGAATGGATGTTATTGACATTTCAATTTGACCGGAATCTAGGAGAATAGTATCATATGCAGCCCTTTTGTTTTCATCTATCAGCGTTGAATAAGCCTCCTTAACCGTGTTAAGAAGGTTGCCTCTTTCTTCATTTGAAAACAAAGAATAGGTAACCAGGGAATCCTCGTTATAAATTGACAGCGCATCTTGGTAAGCACGCTTAATTTCAAAGGAAGTGGAATTTGCCGGAATTTTTAAAATTTCGTAATAATTTAGTCCCTCGAAGTTTTTCATGATATTTAACCGGTAACGGGTATAAATGATCTTGTGTTGATGATCTTTTCCGCAATTTTTTTTATATCGATTGCAGGTGGTGCATAAGGGTATTTATGGATAAAAACTTTTTTTGAAAGAACTGAATCATGAATTCTCACATCATAACCGACATTTCCAAGAAACTGAAAATTAGAATAAAAATGCCTGTTGCATAAGTCTTCAATTTTATCTCCAATGGTTGCATCTAAATTTTTGCGAAACTGATTTAAAATAAACTTGAATTTAAATCCGCTTAACCTGTTTCTTAAAAACATTTCACGATCAGGGTCATGTTTTAGCACAATTTCTATGATATCAGGCGATGTAACGGCTTCGTGATTCGGGTGGATAACCGCTTTTTTTACCGCAGAGTGAAAGGAGTGCTGTTTAACAATATGTTTCAATTTTCTTAAGTAGACAGCCTTAATAAATCGAAAGGAATTTTCGATTGCTGTAGGTTCGGGTGTACATATAAAAATTCCCTGATTTGAGGTTAAGAAAAAATCCAGAGTGTTAAAATTTGTACCGGTCCCAAGGTCGAGCAGAATGTAATCGAAAGCAAGCTTTTGTATCGCGTTTATTATTTTTAGTTTATGCGCGTGAAACAAATTCGCAATTTCCATGGAACACAGGGAAGAGCTTATAAAAAATAGATTCTGTATAACGGTGGGAACAGCCATGTTCTCAAGATTTTTCACTGTTTTATCTAAAAATCTATTTATTCCTCCTTGCTGGTCGTTAATTCCCAGCACGGTATGAAGGTTTGAACCGCCAAGGTCCAAATCGATCAGTACGACTTTTTTGCCAGACTTGGCCAGCAGTGCTCCAAGACTGGCTGTGATAAAGGTTTTTCCAACACCTCCCTTTCCACCGCCAATTGGATATATTTGGGCCATGTAAAATTGCACTCCTGATCGTTAGCCGGAATTTTTCATTATCAACAGCAATTCAGACCTTGTTGCGAACCCATCTAAATAGACACGTTTATTCTTAATCACTAAAGACAGCATCGGGTATTATATATATCTTAATTTTGTAGTATAAGTCAAATAGATGCACGGCAATGACCGCCGTAATAACTCTGGGTATCCAGAGCCAAAATGCACTGAGTCCCAGAGATAAAAACAGGGCCGGGTCTTCAACCATGGAGGCTATTCCACCGTAAATTCCGGTAAGCATTCCGACAATAAGGGGCAGGGCTGCCATAGGGGGGAGATTCAGCAGATTCATACCGGGCTTTAAGAGGAAATCTATTATCTCATATTTTCCGGATTGCAGGCAATACTGTCATATATGAGATTTTTAAGCCTTTGCTGTAGAACCGAAAAAGAATAATTTCGTGTAGCAATTTCGTAATTTGTCTCGACCATTTTTCGACGAAGTTCCTGGTTTTCAAGAACTTCTCTTGCCTTTCGAACGGCATCCTCTGTAACATAGCCATCGATTTCTATGGCAAGAAACCCTTTGGGCTCGATGTCAAATGTATAAATTGAATATTTGTTTACCACTATGGGTTTGCGAAAGTATACGGCTTCGAGAAAGGCATTTCCAAACCCCTCAAAAGTGGATGGATACGTGACAAGGTCGGCATGTGGATAAATGTCATCCAGCGTGTAAATTTTCTTTCCGGTTTTCGTCATTCCCCTGTGTTCGTTAATTATATCTGACACAAAAACAGTGTTGACTTTCATAAGGTTCGAATATTCCATAATTCTTTGTTCATAATCGTATCCTTCATCTCCGGAAGCATGGGAAATAATGAGTTTTGCCTTTTTACCCAGCCTGTGGACTAATTCTATTGCATGTTCGATTCCTTTGCGCTTCACGACACGGGTCGGTTGGAGGATAAAAAGCTCATCGTCTTCAACGCCAAGGGATTGTCGAACGTCTTTTGCATAATCATCAAGAGGGGGAGGGGGGTTTTCAAAGTCCATGACATTCGGAATAATAGCTGCCGAGATGCCGGTTCTGAGGCTTAATTGATTATCGCCGGAAGAGTTTATGGTCACGTGCCGTATGGACGGCAGGTGGGGAGGAAATGCCATATTCAGGTATTCCCATACCGCATTTGTCAGAAACTGCTGGCGTTCCCAGAAAAAATCGTGATGGTGTGCTATTGTGGGTATCCCGGTTTCTGATATTACTTCAGTAATGGCAAGGCCTAGAGGAATATTCAACGGAATTGTCAGTGCATTTTCCGGAACTAAAAGGTCAATGGCAAATTTTTCGATGAATTTGTAAAGTTCATCTTTTAATTTTCTTTTAAGTGCCATAATTTTCTGCGTAACCTGCCGGTCACGTTTATGAATCCCAAAGCAGTTATTGTAAATATCTTTAATCTCGGGATGTGAAAAATGAGCTTCTTCTGCCAGGTAGGAACAATCGGGTGGAAGATCAAGCTCGCCCGCAAAAAAGAAACATCGAAATCCTTGCCGTTGAAAAACAGTCGCCCATTTTGCTGTTTCCAGGGAAACACCGTCTGTTCCCGCAAAACGGGTTGAAATAAATCCGACATTGTGCATGGAACCGCAGAAATGACATTTTTCCATTAATCGCTCCTTTTGAAATTCGTTACGGGTAACAGCAAAGTATTAATATCCGTTTTCAGCATTTCTCGGAAAAAATTACGAGGTCTAACTACTTGTAATGCATTATTTTAAAAACGACACTATGCAATATTTAAGCCAATTTTACAGTTTGGATTTTCTTTTTATTCATAGATGATTTGTTCTATGATTTTAATTAGATAAATTTAAAAAGAACAATAAATTTACCCGCCGCAGGCGTTGAAAGAACAGTTTTAGCGTCAAAAAATTGAATTTCAACAAAATATTGACGTTTTTCGCATATTTTTCATTTTTTCCCAAGCCCTAATTTTTAAATTGCAAAATATCGAACAAAGAGTTATGGGTGATAAAAAAAAGGATGCGCCATGATAAACATAGAAAAGAAAGTTGAGCGAAGGGAACATAAACGATTTGTGGTCCGTGAGGGTGTATATGCTTTGCTCAAGAATAATTCCTCTAAACTGGGTCAAATTAAAAATATCAGCAGAGGGGGGCTCGCCTTCAATTACATTGTTAATGGTGAGGAAATGCACGAATCGTTTAAGGTTGATATATTTATAAGCGGTCGAGGTTTTTTTTTAAAAGATATACCGTCTAAAAAGATTTCGGATTTCCATATAAACAATAAACTCCCCTTCAGCACCTTTGCAATACGGAAAGTTGGTATTCAATTTAATGACCTGGACCCAAGTCAAATATCACAGCTGGATAATTTCATGCGGGATTACACTGCCGGTGAGCAACATTAAAAGCCGGTAACATTTTTCCAGTTTTATTATCATAAGTAATAGAACAACCTGCCCCCTGGCAAACCCTGCTTGCTTCGCCAACCTGCTTGTACCTCGCAGTAGCAGGCGGCCCATACGCCATGGGCTAACGCGTAATAAAGCCCTTCAAACAGTCAGTCGGTTTCCAAGAGAAACACGCCGTCGCTACGCTGTGCCGAATTCAAATGCGTTTACCCCGAACAAATACTTTTAATCTCTTGATAATTACAAATAGATAAGGTAATAGAAATTGGTTAAGTGGTTGATCCATAATTAAACGTCTCGGAATTTGTGCAACCTGTCAGAATCACGAGTCTTTTTATGGCAACCGGCTTATGCCATGGGCACGGAAAAACGGAATTTTGGCCTCCGGCTCGCAGTGCCTGAGGCTCGGAGAGAATATTGGGTCCAAACCCCTAAGTTCTGATCAATGAGGGACCAAATGGCCACGGCAAGCTATTGGGCCGATAATTATGTTGAAAAGAGGCGCTCCGGGGAAAAAGCCATCCGCATGATTAAACCGGGGCAAAGGGTTTTTATCGGTTCGTCCTGTGGAGAACCTCAATATCTGGTCAGGAAACTTGCCCAAGCATCGGACACGTTTACGGACATTGAAATTGTCCGTTTGCTCAGCCTTGAAAGCACCCCGCTAACGCTGATCGCAGATAAAACAAAAGACCAAAGCTTTAATATCCGGTCATTTTACTTGGGATCTGCCAAGCCAAAAAGCCTTGCGAGAAACAAGCGCTTTATCACGCCCATGAACCTTTCAGCAGTGCCTCACCTTTTTGAGACCCGGCGTATGCCCATACATGTGGCCCTTGTTCAGGTATCCGAACCGGATGATTTCGGATGGATGAGCCTTGGTATTTCGGTGGATATCACTATGGCTGCAGCCAGGTCCGCCGACCTTGTCATTGCCCAGGTAAATTCCAGCATGCCCCGTGTGCTGGGCAGAAGCTTTATCCACGTAAACGATGTAGATGTGATTGTTGAGCATGAAGAAGAGCTTCTTACCGTTGGCGAACTGCCGGAATTAGAGACCGCCAATGTTATCGGCCGGCTGATTGCACGGCTTGTTGATGACGGTTCGACCATCCAGATCAGCCCGGGCACAACCCCACAGGCCATCCTTTTGGCATTTTCCGATAAAAATGATCTCGGAGTTCACACCCAATATCTAACCACCGATATCATGCGTCTGGTTTCAATGGGGGTGATTACCAACCGGAAAAAAGGATTTAACGAAGGCAAAATAATTGCGAGCAGTGCCATCGGAACAAAAAATCTTTATGAATATCTTGATGATAATCCGTCCATTGAGTTTCATCCTTCAGACTACGTCAATGACCCGGGTATTATTTCCCGCCATAACAAAATGATTTGCATGAACGTGCCCATGGCCATGGATCTTACCGGCCAGGTTGCTGCGGATGCACTCTCTTACAACTATTTTTCCGGCGTAACCGGTATGCTCGACTTTATCAGGGGAGCGTCCCGATCTCAAGGGGGAAAGTCTATCCTCATGTTTACCTCAACCCTCATGGATGCTAAAAAAAGCCGGATTGTTCCGATGTTAGGTGATACTGCAGTTGTCGTTCCAAGGGGTGATGTTCAATACGTCGTTACCGAATATGGAGCGGTAAACCTGTTTGGAAAGAGCCTGCAGGAACGAGCCATGGCCATGATCAGCATTGCCCATCCTGATTTTCGTGACAAGCTCTTGTTTGAGGCCAAAAAAATGGATTTGCTCGGTGCCGAACGGACACTGTCTGAATCGGCTTATGGCATATATCCCATTAAACTGGAAGAAACACGGGAGATCGGTGGTGATTTGATCACCATAAGGCCGGCAAAACCGGTGGATGAGAGAAGAATCCAGGAACACTTTTACAACCAGGATAAAAATGACATATATTCCAGATTTTTTCAAGCCAGGACCCGGTTTGTTCGCGACGATGTGGAGAGAATGTTCCAGATCGACTATATCAGAAATTTAACACTTCTCGCGGTTGTCGGAGAATTTGGTTTTGGAAAGGTCGTGGCTGTTGGAGAATATCTGCTGGACCCAGCCAAGAACATGGCAGAAGTTGCCTTTTCCGTGAGTAGAGACTGGCAGGGAAAAGGATTGGGAAAGATCTTGATGGAAAAACTGTGTGAAGCTGCCTGTGAAAATGGAATTTCAGGTCTGGTTGCTTACACCATGCCAAGAAACCAGGGTATGATAAAGCTCTTTAAAAGCTTACCTTATAAATCCCGTACGGTTTATGACGGCGAAGTGGTTGAATTGACCTGCATGTTTAATGAAATCGAATCGTATTAAATTTTATAATTTTAACTCATCTATTGACAAAAAAACAATCTCAATATAAATAACATTATTTGTCAAGTTTTTAAGCCAATTTTTTTCCATATATAATATTATAATAGTCTAATTTTACTCTAAATATTTCAGATTTTGTTTGTTCATAAATCTGTTTGTGAAACCTTTTGATCTATGGCTACAAATCTACCGATGTAGATAATTTTTTAACAAAATTCATATTAAGAAAGGAGGGGGTTGATTTTTTATCGGTGTCCTAAGGTTTTTGATTTTGCTGCTCCTGTGGGACCCGTCGATAAGAGTGAAACGTAATAATCCTTAATCATTAAATTTTTATCGTATAAAGGAGGGAACATTGGGCTTAGAAATATATAAAGAGTCTTATACCGGCGCAATAAAGGAGATTACCCTTGGCAAAGGCGACAAAGCCGTTACCGTCGGTGGTGAGACATGCTATCCTTTTTATACCTTTGAAGGAGACATGCCCCACAAACCGGTAATTGCCATGGAAGTGTGGGATATAGAGCCGGATGAATGGCCGGAGGCGGCGCTCAGCCATTTCAAGGATGTTCTTTCGGATCCGGCGGCCTGGGCCAAGAAATGCGTTGATGAGTTTGGTGCCGAGATGATTGTATTACAGTTAAAGAGCACCGATCCGAACGCGAATGACGCCAGTCCTGATGAAGCTGCCGCAACCGTAAAAAAGGTCCTTGAAGCCATTGACGTACCATTGATTGTATGGGGTACCAGCAACATTGAGAAAGATGAGGAGGTTTTAAAGAAAATTTCGGAAGAAACCCATGGCGCCAATCTGGTGTTAGGGCCTGTTGAGGATAAGAACCATAAGGGAATCGGTGCCGCCGCCATGGGGTATGGGCATACGGTTATTTCATCCTCGCCCATCGATATCAACCTGGCCAAGCAGGTCAATATTCTCCTTGAAAACCTTGGAGTACCGTTGGAACGTAATATCGTCGATCCCACCACCGGCGGTCTGGGGTATGGCATGGAGTACACTTATTCCGTAATGGAACGGCTCGGTATGGCCGCGTTGACCCAGGGGGATGACAAGCTGCAGCTTCCGATTATCAACAATCTGGCCAACGAAATATGGAAGTGCAAGGAAGCCAAACAGACCGCTGATGAAGCGCCGGTACTGGGTGATCCGGAAAGACGGGGTGTTCTCATGGAAGCCGTGTCCGCCGTGATCTATCTTCTGGCAGGGTCGAATGTTCTGATCATGAGGCATCCGGAAGCGGTAAGGCTGACCAAGGCTTTTATCGATCTGGCTTTAAACGGCGGAAGTGCTATGGATGTGGCTCCCATAAGCAAACAACTGGATGATGTTGACATCGATTTTGCATCTTTGGCACCGGAACCGGACCTGACCATTGAAGGAGAGGCACCCAAGAAAGCCGCGCCCGCTAAAAAGGCACCGCCCAAGGATGAAAAGAAAGCGGCGCCAAAGAAAAAGCCTGCCAAGAAGGCGGCGCCCAAGAAAGAAGAGGTAAAAGAGGTAGACAAGGCTGAAGAAGAAGCCAAGGCCAAAGCAGACGCCGAAGCCAAAACCAAAGCCGAAGCAGAGGCCAAGGCCAAAGCCGAGGAAGATGCCAAAGCCAAGGCTGAAGCAGACGCCAAGGCGAAAGCCGAGGCAGAGGCGAAAGCCAAAGCCGATGCCGAGGCCAAAGCCAAAGCAGACGCCGAAGCCAAGGCCGAAGCCGAGGCCAAAGCTGCAGCCGATGCCATCGCCAAACGGGAAGCTGAAGAAAAAGCGATTCGCGAACAGCGCGCCAAGGAACGGGAAGAGCGGCTTGCCAAAAAAGAAGCGGCTCCCAAAAAAGTTGCCATGACCGCGGCAAAAGAGCAAAAATCTAAAACCAGTAAGATGTTAGGTCGGCTGAACAGAATACACAAAAGAAGATAAAACCACGAGGAGGAACCTCTAATGGCAGAAGAAAAAAAAGTAGTAAAGGCGAAAAAGCCGAAGAAGTTGGCGGACCCGATTGCAGCGTCCATTGATCCCGCGACTCAGCAAATGATCGTGC
>JAFDHQ010000090.1 GCA_019308685.1 Deltaproteobacteria bacterium | reverse complement strand
CAAATGAGATGGCCGTTCAGGCTTTTTTGAAGCAGCGTGTCCCATTTGTTAAAATACCTGAGGTTATCGGAAAAACAATGGAGAGCCACACGGTTGTTACGAACCCGACTTTTACTGATATTATCGATTCTGACAGATGGGCCCGGAAGCAGGCCCGAAATTTGATCGACATGACATAATGGAAGTATCTTGTATTTATTGGGAACATATAACTATAATATAATAATTACGTATTCGTCTACAGAGTAGTTGAGTTAGTGGAAATTCCAAATAACAATGACCGAAATTCAAAATCCCAAACAAAAAAAAATCGCTTTTGAACCGGTTTGGAATTTGGAGTTTGAGATTTGAGATTTGTTTGAGATTTGATGCTTGAGATTTGGGATTTATTTGTAATTTGGTACTTGTTGGGATTTATTTGTAATTTGGTACTTGGAATTTGTGATTTCAAAAAATCCGTGAACGGTTACCATTCATTTTTCATCAGGAACTATTACGGTAATGAGCGTTAATATATTTGCCTTAGTCATCGTTTTGGGCGTACTGATATTTTTTCATGAGCTGGGACATTTCCTGGTCGCCAGATTATTCGGCGTAGGGGTCGAAAAATTTTCACTCGGTTTTGGACCCAGATTAATCGGTAAAAAGATCGGCATTACCGATTATATCATTTCCGCCATACCTTTAGGCGGATATGTTAAAATGGTTGGCGAGCAACCCGATGCCGAGTTAGATCCCGCCGACATTCCGATCTCATTTACCCATAAAAATGTCTGGAAAAGAATTCTCATCGTTGCGGCCGGTCCTTTTTTTAATTTCCTTCTGGCCGTAATCATTTTCTTTGGTATTTTTCAAATTTCCGGCATGTTTATCTTGCAGCCTTCCATAGGAGAGGTGCAGGAAGATACGCCCGCATCCCGGGGAGGTCTGGAAAAAGACGACCTGATCACATCCATAAACGGCGTTAAAATATCCACCTGGGAGGAAATGGCGGATATTATTACGGGAAGCAAAGGCCGGCCCCTTTCCATATCCGTGCGCCGCGGTGATTCTACCCGGGTTGTAAATATTACGCCGGAAATCAAAACATTTAAAAATATATTTAACGAAGATGTAGAACGATATGTCATCGGAATTACCGCATCGGGTAACGGGTTTTCAAAAGATTTGAATGTGTTTCAGTCCCTTTCGCAAAGCATTATACAAACCTATAATATCACCGTCCTGACCATAAAGGGTGTGATTAAGCTTTTGCAGGGGACTATTTCACCAAAAACGCTGAGCGGGCCGATCATGATCGCCCAGATGGCCGGGGAGCAGGCCAGAGAAGGGGCGACCAATTTGATCTTTTTCATTGCACTGATCAGCATAAACCTTGCCATTCTCAATTTTCTTCCCATCCCGGTTCTGGACGGCGGCCATCTTCTTTTCTTTTTTATTGAGGCGGTCACGGGAAGTCCGGTAAGTATAAGGGTGCGAGAAATTGCCCAGCAGGCCGGTATATTTGTGTTGATACTGCTGATGATATATGTGTTCTATAATGATATTGCGCGGGTCTTTTTTAGTTAGGTTCCATCCAGAAATGGAAAAGATTCCTTATAAAATCCAATATCCAGAAACCCGTATCCGTAATCAGGGGTTTACGAGCTGGAATAGTGTAATTTTTTAAAAGCTTGACATAAATTTTAAGATCTTTCCTTATACAGACGTTTTGTGGATGCAATTCGACGATGGCATATCGACTTGAGATAGCCCTAAAATCTGAGCTGTTTGATGCTGAAGGGAACGGAATTCGCCAGAAAGCAAAGAATTATTTCGGTATTGACCTGGTCAGCGTTCGTTGTATTTATACCGTCACCATTGACGCTGATCTTTCCGAAGATCAGCTGAGAACCATCCAAACGGAAATCTTTACCAATCCGGTGACACAGGTCTCCTCCTTCGATCCCCTTGATTTGGAATTTGACTGGACCATCTGGGTCGGTTACCGGCCGGGCGTCAGAGATAATCCCGGAAGTACTGCTGTTGAGGCGGTGGAAGATATTCTGGGGATAACGTTCGGGCCGGGTCAAGCGATCTACACTTCCAAGCGGTATTGTCTGAAAGGCAACGGCCTGACCGAGGAAGATATGGACAAGATTGCTGCCGAACTTCTTGCCAATGATATCATCCAGCAGTGGAAAATTTTTCCGGCCGACAAATGGAATCCTGCCCAAGGAACCGGTATCATCATTCCCAAAGTCATACTTGACCATATGCCCACGGTGTCAACAATATCGGTAGACAGTGATTCGGGCTTAAAAAAGATTAGTGACGAACGGGGCCTTGCATTGAACCCTGCGGATATACCGTTTATAAGGTCCTATTTTTTGGATGCCGAGGTGAAAGCCTCACGGGCGTCCGTGGACCTTTCAGATCCAACAGATATTGAACTTGAATATATTTCCCAGGCCAGAAGCGATCATTGTAACCATAATACATTTCGAGGGTTATTCCGTTATTTGGATCTAGAAACCGGTGAGACCGAGGTTGTGGATAATTTATTTAAAACCTGCATCGAGACGCCGACCCTGACTCTGAAGGATAAAAATCCCTGGGTGGTATCGGTTTTGTGGGATAATGCCGGTGTGGGAAGATTTGACAGCAACCATTACTACGTCATTACCGGAGAAACACACAATTCTCCATCCAATATGGAGGCATACGGCGGAGCCATTACCGGAATTGTCGGGGTTTACCGTGATCCTTTAGGAACCGGCAAAGGGTCGAAGCTGGTCATGGGCAGTTACGGCTATTGTGTCGGACCCAGGGATTATAACGGGGCCCTTAAGCCGCGTCTTCATCCCAGACGCCTTCTGGATGGGGTTATTGAAGGGGTAAGAGACGGCGGCAACAAAAGCGGAATTCCCACGACCTTCGGCCAGGTGCTTTTTCATCCTGGATATATGGGAAAGTGTCTCGTCTTTGTAACGGCGCTGGGAATTATGCCGGCTTTTATCGGGGAAGAACCATCGGAAACAAAGAAAACATCTCCCGGAGAACTGATTATCATGTGCGGCGGCAGGGTCGGAAAAGACGGAATTCACGGCGTTACCGCTTCGTCAGAGACGTTTTCCGAGCATACCCCTGCCGGTCATGTCCAGATCGGTGATCCCTATACCCAAAAAAAAATGCACGATTTTCTTTTAGAAGCCAGGGATCAGGGACTGATAAAATTTATTACGGATAACGGCGGGGGAGGACTCTCATCATCGGTGGGCGAATCGGCCCGGTTTAGCAACGGGTGTGAGGTCCAACTTGAAAAAGTTCCCTTAAAATATCAAGGGCTTGATCAGTGGGAAATATGGGTTTCCGAATCCCAGGAACGAATGACCGTGGCGGTTGATCCGGCGCATCTTGAACGTTTTATGGAGTTATATACGGGCAAACTTCATATCACTTATAACGGCAGGACCTGTGCTTACATAGATATGGATTTTTTAACGTCGGGTTTCCCCCAGTGGGAATTTGATGCACAATGGCAGACACCGGAAAGACGGGGGTTGTATGAGCCGGTTCTTAAAGAACCCCGTGACTATGAAACGTTACTTAAAAATCTGCTTTCACGCCCCAATATCTGCTCCAAGGAATGGATAGTCAGGCAGTATGATCATGAAGTGCAGGGGTCCAGCGTGATTAAGCCTCTCGTGGGTGCGGATCGTGATGTTAATAGTGACGCGGTGGTCATTCGGCCTGTAATCGACTCTAAAAAGGGGCTTGTATTTTCCCAGGCGTTGCTGCCCGCCTATTCGGCCATCGATGCCTATCACATGACCAGCTGTACAATTGATGAGGCGGTGCGAAGACTCCTGGCTGTGGGTGCAAGTTTTGACCATATCGGCGGCGTGGATAATTTCTGCTGGCCCAGTATTCAATTTCACCCTCAAGATAACCCGGACGGCAAATTCAAAGCGGCACAGCTTGTGCGGTCTTGCCGGGCATTGCGTGACATCTGTCTGGCATATGCAATACCCCTTCTCTCCGGCAAGGACAGTATGTACGTTGACGGCCATCTTACCGGGCCATACGGCGAAACCCACAAAGTATCCGCATTGGAGACCCTTCAGTTTTCCGCAACGTCCGTTATTGACGATGTCGCAAAATGTGTCACCATGGACGGCAAAATGCCCGGAGACCTGGTTTATATACTGGGGATCACGCGAAACGAACTCGGCGGATCCGAATATTACGAGCATTTGGGGTACGTGGGGCGGAATGTGCCTCATGTTTTTCCGGAAGAATTCACCGATCTTTACCGGGCGTTGGGCCATGCCATTGACAAAGAACAAGTGGCCTCTGTTCACGGTATATATCGTGGCGGTCTGGGGGTACACCTTGCCATGGTGGCCATGGGCGGAAATCTCGGGATAACGGTGGATCTGGGTCTTGTTCCGTCTGATCCGCTGGATCGTAATGATATTATTTTGTTCTCGGAATCTGCCGGCCGTTTTATTGTAACCATCGATACTGAAAATCGAAAGATTTTCGAAGAAATTTTTAAAGGGCTCCCTTGCGCCTGTATCGGGTCCGTAACCCATGAATCCGAATTCATCATAAAAGGGATTCACGGCATGCCGCTGATTAACATTCCCGTGCAGGAACTCAAAGACGCCTGGAAAAAGCCTTTTGGAGACCTGATTTAGCTGGGTATTGGATATTAGTTCCTAAGCTCTGAAATTTGTGTTTCTTGTGACAAAGAAATGTTTAACCAATTAAGTGTAAAGTGTCTAAAGTGATCTAAAGTGCCTAAAATTAAGGAATACTGCCAATTTGTATAAAAGCTGAAGCGAAGCGACTCCTTAACTTTAGTCACTTCAAACCCTGGCCCAGACCGATCACAAGTACTTTATAATCATAAATTAGGTCTGGCATGACACATAGCATATACTGAATACACATAGCCGAATCGCACCAGGGCAGGCTTTAGTTCACTTTAGTCACTTTTTCGGCTTGGCTGAGTATTGGAGATATGAAATGAATACCGTTAGGGCCCTTGTCCTTACCGGATACGGCTTGAACTGTGACAATGAAACAGCATATGCTTTAAGACTTGCCGGTTTTGACGCCCACAGGGTTCATATAAACGCTCTTATCCACGGATCAGTGAATTTGTCCGATTTTCAGATGATGGTGTTCGGAGGAGGATTCAGCTGGGGAGACGATCACGGTGGAGGTGTGATCCAGGCGGTCCGAATGAAGACAAATCTGGGGGATAAGATTTTAGAGTTTATCGATGCCGGAAACCTGATCATCGGCATATGTAATGGTTTCCAGACCCTTGTCAATCTTGGCCTTTTGCCCGGTTTCGACCATGACTACACCCGGCGATCGGTTGCACTTACATTTAACGACTGTGGAAATTTCAGGAACGATTGGGTGACTCTGAAAGTTATTCCCGAATCTTTCTGCATTTTTACCCATGGAATAGATCGGCTGGAACTTCCCGTAAGGCATGGGGAAGGAAAATTTTATGCCGACCCGCCCACCATCCGTCGTCTGATTGATGATCAACAGGTCGTGCTCCGGTATGCGATGCCCGACGGCAGACCCGCAGACGGCAAATTTCCCTTCAACCCCAACGGATCGCTTTATGATATCGCCGGGATATGTGATCCCAGCGGCAGAATTTTCGGTCTGATGCCCCATCCCGAAGCCTTCAACCACTGGACCAATCATCCCGACTGGACGCGAATCAAGGAAAATAACAAACGCCGGCAAGCCAAAACCGAATCCGATCCCACCGTGGGCATACAACTGTTTAAAAATGCGGTAGAATATATCCGCAACGGCAGTATAAAATAATTTTATACCTCTATAAAAACTTTTAATAGTTCTTCTGTCAAAAATATCGCACTTCAAAGCTGAATTTATCAACACTAAAATCCTTAATATTATGAACCGGCATCGGGATAAATCGAATATTGTTTATTATATCAAGTAGATATAATCAGTATTCGTTTTGTCTGCATCGTATGATTTAAAATCTTTTTAAAAATAGGTGTTGTGGCACGAAAATTGTATGAAGGAGTTTGGCACATGAGAAAAAAAGCAGGATTCACATTGACAGAGCTTATCATCGTTATTGCCGTATTGGGGTTATTGGCTGCCGTGGGCGTACCGAGTTATTTAAGCTACCTGCCGAAATATCGATTGAGAAGCGCGGCGCGTGATCTGTATTCAAACCTGCATCTGGCAAAAATGGCGGCCATAAAAACCAATCAAAAATGCAGGGTAAATTATCGTGTGAATCCGGATCAGTATACGGTAAGTCTTTTGAACAAAACCGTTCGGTTAAATGATTATGGAAGCGGGGTTAAATTTCATGGTCCGAATAACAAAACATTTGCCGTTGGCACCATAACTTTTAATTCCAGAGGAACCAGTAATGCAGGTTACGCCTATCTGTCAAATTCGGGAAACACCGATTATTACAGAGTCGGTCCGTTGACTTCGGGGGCAATTAAATTGCAAAGATGGAGCAAGGGAGCATGGAAATAAAACTGAAACAACCACGTGTTTCATACAAAGTTTCAAATCAGGGGTTTACCCTTGTAGAGCTTTTGATCGGCATGGTCGTATCTCTGCTGGCCATCGGAGCGATCTATTCAACATTTTTGAGCCAGCATAGATCCTATCATGACCAAGAAGAGACCGCTGCCATGCAGCAGAATCTCAGGGCCGCCATGTATTACATGCAAAGAGAAATCCGAATGGCGGGCTGCGATCCCCTGAATACCGGAAATTTTGGGATCACTGCAGCAAACGCGAATTCTATCACCTTTACGGAAGATATTAATGACGGTACTGTTGGCAACCCGCCGGATGGAACGCTTCAGGCCGGTGAAAACATTACCTATTCTCGCAATAATGGTAATCTGGTAAGGAGTGTTGGTGGCGGCGGAAATCAGCTTGTGGCCCAAAATATCGATGCCCTGGATTTTGTTTATCTGAACGCGTCTTCAGTTGTGCTGAATCCCGGCGGCGGCAATGTCACTGCCGGAAGTGAAAATCAAATCAGATCGGTGGAGATCACGATCGTGGCCCGGACCGGCAGGAGTCTGACACCTACAAATGATAATAACACGTACGTAAATCAGCAGGGGACGACGATTCTGGCGCCGCCCAATGACAACTTAAGCCGAAGACGGTTAACAACGGTGATCAAATGTCGGAATTTAGGCATATAGGATGATACCATGAGAAGGGATAAAACACATACAAGAACCATGGGGATGGGGACTGGAAAGCCGAAAAAAGAGGAGGGGTTCACCCTTTTGGAAGTGATTATTGCCATTTCTATTTTTTCCATAGGTCTGCTTGCCATCGCCGCCATGCAGACATCAGCCATCCGGGTGAATTCCAGCGCCGCTAAAATCACGGAACTCAATACATGGGGCATGGACAAGCTCGAAGAACTCATGGGTCTGTCATACACCGATCCCTTGTTAGACCCGGCCGGAAATACTCACCAGGACCCCCAAAATGCCGACGGTGTTACGGTCAGATGGGATATAACCGATGGCGATACAACAACAAGCACCCCGACACCAAATACCAAGCTCATAGTGATAACCGTCACAGGGAAAGGCAAAACACTCCGGCTGGTCAGTTTAAAATCTCTATCACTGTAGTTTTTTTGGTTATCTGAAATGAATTGAGGAAAAAATCATGAGAGACAACACACCGATACAAAATGAAGAGGGTTCTGTTATTGTCCTATCAATGGTTTTGCTGGTTTTTCTCACAATTTTAGGTATATCGGCAACCCGCACATCATCCATTGAGGTACAGATCGCTTCAAACGAAAGACACGCCATTCAAAACCAGTACAAAGCAGAGTCAGGAAACCATTATGCACTGGAAATTAGCAAGACATGGATGACCGATAACTTCCTGTCAACTGCTTCGAATCAGGCTTATATGGATTCGTCGGTGGAACCGTTGCTTACCGTAGACATAGACAATGACGGTACTGCTGACGCCACCATAGAGATTCGCTGTATCCGGACTCCGTCAGCCGATATCACTTGCCTGACTGATGGCGCCAATAATGTGCCGGTGCAGCAACATATCGGTCCTCCGCCACCCGGATCCGGGTGTAGTTTAAAGGACTATGAAATTCGCAGATATGCAATTACCGCAACTTCGATAAACGGAGGAAATCAGATTCAGCTCGGTGCCTATAAGATTTTTAATAAATTTAATTGATTAAAAAATAATATAAAAAAATCAATATGTTGTTTTTTCTAAAAAAAGGAGGAGCAGCCATGAAAAGATGCTTCATTATAATATTCGCCCTGGGTTTGATTGTATCACCCCGACTTTGGGCGGATGATACCGACATTTACGGGGCTGCAAGCATCTCAATTGCACCCAACATCCTCATTATTTTTGACACGTCTGGAAGTATGAGCACCGTTGATGTTCCGGGGGAATATTATGACCCGAACACCACCTATTCCGGCTCCTATACAACCAATGCCGTCTATGAGTATGACTGCGGCTGGGGATGCAGCTGGGAATTGTTTGCAAACGACATCAACGACCTGAACTGTCCGGCCGTTAAAACAGCCTTGCAGACATACGGGTATGCAAATGATGCTGAAATCAAGGATTCCGACAGCAACTATGTATGCGGAGGATCCGGTAAGGACCTGCGTCTTGGGAACTTTCGAAACTACGATGAATCCGGAACCGGCACCCCAAGCAGCAGGATTTCCGTGGCCAAGGAAGTTATTAAACAGATCATCAACGACACGGATGATGTACGATTCGGCCTTATGAGATTCAACAACAATGCTGGTGATGATCAGGGTGGGTATATTGTTGAACCGTGCGGCACCGATAAAGCGGATTTAATTAACGCAGTAGACAATTTTACTGCTAATGGATATACCCCGCTGGCCGAGACTCTGGCCGAAGCGGGTCTCTACTTGGCCGGGAAAGATAGCTGGTATAACGGAAGCGGGGGATCATACGATTCTACTTGTGATTCCAGCGGCATCGGTTGTCTTAAGTATACAAGCCCCATGCAGTACCGCTGCCAGAAAAATTATATCATCCTGATGACAGACGGCGCCTCCACCCAGGATCGTGATTCAAAACTTACCGCCACCGGTGCTTATATCGATAATGGTACAATTGGTGATTATGATAATGACGGCAACGATCCGGGGAGTTATTCATCTGATGGTTCAGACTATCTGGACGATGTGGCCGGGTATCTTTATGAAAACGATCTAAATCTTTCCCTGGGAAGTCCCGGAGATTCATTTGAAAAACAGAATGTCATCACCTATACCATAGGTTTTCAAACACAGCAGCAGCTTTTACAGGATGCGGCGCTCAATGGCGGAGGAAAGTATTACACGTCAGGAAGTATTTCAGGCCTTACTGCAGCCTTTGAGAACATCATGCTCGATATCGCGGATGTAAATGCGGTGTTTGTCTCTCCGGTGGTACCGGTCAGCCGTATGAACCGTACTTATGCCGGCACCTCACTTTACGTGGGTTTTTTCAAGCCCCAGAATGACGGCAGGTGGGCAGGCAATATAAAGAGATACGGACTGGATGAACATGGAGATATCGTGGATGCTAACGGGGATGAGGCAACACTATCCAATGGTGCCATCAAAGACAATGCCAGATCTTTCTGGTCCACTTCGACCGATGGCCCTGAAGTGCTTCTGGGAGGAGTGGGTGGAATCTTACTTGATCAGGCAAGCCGGAATCTTTATACCTACATGGGGTCTGCGGCAAGCCTGATCGATCCAACAAACGAATTTTCAATTTCTAACAATCTGATTACAATCTCTACATTAGACGTTACGACCGGCACGCAAAGAGATAACGTGATCAACGACATACATGGCGCCGCCAGGAGCTGGATACTGGGAGATATTCTCCACTCAAAGCCTTCAGTGGTACATTACGATACCGATGGCAACGGTTCTCTGGACGAGTCTTTTATATTCGCAGGTAACAATGACGGGATCATGCATTGTTTCAAAGACAGTGACGGAAGTGAGGAGTGGGGATTCATCCCTCCGGATCAACTCGCACGGTTGAAACTATTGTCAGATGGAATTGCCGACCATGATTATTTTTTGGACGGCCCCCCTGTAGTATATGAAACGACCAGCCCCGATCAGAAAACTCTCTTTTTCGGGGAGCGCCGGGGGGGAGCGAACTATTATGCCCTGGATATTACAACGTATAACGCGCCGGAATATCTTTACAAGATAGAGTCGGATTTTCTGGTCGGCAAAGATGGTGACGGCAATGGCAGTACTGACGGTATAGCCGCAACCCTGGGTCAGTCCTGGTGTCAGCCCACAACACATACGATTAAGACCTCAACGGGATCCGATGATGTTTTTTTGTTGGGCGGAGGCTATGACACCAACCAGGACCAGACCACCCCGAGCGCTACCGATACCGTGGGAAGGGCCGTCTTTGCCATAAAGATCTCGGATGGGGCAATCAGCAGCCTGAATGTCAATGCCGGATACTATACGGATATGACCCATTGTTTTGTAGATGTTGCGGGATTCGACACCACCGGTAACGGCTATACAAACCGGGTTTATGCAGGGGACCTGGGGGGTACTGTCTTTGCTATAGAAGATGACGATGGAGACGGCACATGGAGCAGAAGGAAGCTTTTTTCGGCCTCGGCACATGACGGCGTCCAAAGAAAGATCTTTTATTCCCCGGATGCGGTTGCGGAAACATTCGGAGAGATGATCTTTTTTGGAACCGGAGACCGGGCCGATCCCGAAAAGACAACCGTTGTCAATCGTATCTATGCCGTTGAAAATGACTGGGAAGATCCTGGTACGTTTACCACCATCACGGAATCTGATCTCACGGATCTTACCGACAACCTGATTGCACTTGGTACTGAGCAGGAGAAACTTGACACTTTAGAAGCGCTTTCGAATTCAAAAGGCTGGTTTATCAAACTGGAACATCCGGGAGAAAAAGTCACATCGGCGATTACGGTATTTGACAGCGTGGTCTATTTTACCACCTATGAGCCCGAGTCCGGCGGCGGCGGCGGTGATCCGTGTGCGGTTGTTTCCGGCAGAGGTACGGCACGGCTTTATGCGCTGGATTATAAAACCGGGGTGTCGGCTTTCGAATATAGCGAGGTAGGGCATGATCGTTGCATCATTATCGGTACATCCATGGCGTCGGCACCGGTTATTGCCGTGCTTAAAAGCGGGCCGGAGCTCTATATCGGAGTTGAAGGTGGGGTGTACCATAGGAAAGCCGGGTCAGGAAAGGGTCTGAACACCTATTATTGGCGCCAACTTAATGATTAACGAAACAATGATGAACGGGAGGTTTTTATGAATAATACGAATGTTTTCACAAAGACACTTTTTCTCTTGATTGTTACGGGATTGTGCGTATTTTTTTATCCCGATAATACAGATGCAATCTCAACGAGAAGTATGGGTTTTGATATGAAACCTGTTGAGATTAAAGCAGATATTTCAGAGATTAATCTAAGAGAGGCATATTTGATCGTAGGAGAAAACAAGATATTTTTAATCGAATTTAAGGTGGGTAGTGAGCAATACAGAACCGCTTTTGTGAACCAAAGGGGAAACACCTCTTATATTAATTCTTTGAGACCTTCTCTATGGCTGGGAAAAACGGTTCTTGTAAGAGGTTTTAAGCTTCCGAACGGAGATATCATAGCCGGAGCAATAAAGAAAATTCCATCCGGTCGTAGGTAAAAAACAGGCGGAGAACAGATTGTTTAGTTCTTGAATCTTAGATATGAGGTTAGCACTCAAAAAAAATCCAAAAATATGACCATGTATCCAGCAGAAAAGTTGCCCAATTGGAGAGTTTTTCTGAATGCCTTTGCTCCGGTCTATTTTTTATCTTTCTCTCTGTTGCGCTGTTATGTGGAAACCGAATTTCTGGCCAGAAAAAGCTTTTTTTCCTATTATGTGGCCCTACATCACACCCTCTGGAATGCCACTACCATTTTGATTATTATTCTGCTGATGAATTTTATTTTAAAAGTTCCTATAAGGCGTTTACTCTGGGTGATGTATGGCATTACGGTAATGGCAATTCCTCTTTTTTACGCAATGGTGGCAGAAGAAAGTTTACGACTTGAATATTTAAGAGGATCATTTTCTGAAATTATAAGTTATGTTGCAACATTTTGCTGGACATATTCGAAAAACAGGCCTCTTACCATCGAATTGCTGGTTATCTTCTTTTCCATGTTCGCAGTTGGATACGCGTATACCAAAAGTTTTTCGCGAGCTCTGGCCCTTGCCGTGTCGGTTCACATTGCAGGAAACATCTTTGCAATCCATTGGGTTGGTCCGATACCCTATGCCAAGTCTGTTATTTTATTTAAAACTCAATGGAGCCATCATCAATTCATGTCAGCATTCTGGCTTAGCACGATGACGGCTATGGCCATGCTATTTATCTGGCGTGCAGGATGGTTTGGCGAAATGAAAAAATCCTGGATTTATGCGGCCCTGGCAGCTGTTGCCGTCTGGATAGTTCAAGCCATCATTTTCAATATTACCGGCTGCTTTAAAAGACCTTTTGATATCCTTTTGTCCGGTCTGCCGGCAGTCACCCTTACCTTTTTATTGGTGAGGTTTTTCTCCTCTGAACGTGGAATTACTTCCGGTTGGGCCTGGGCCGCCATGAGCATTGTTTTTTTAATACAACTGGCGGTGATGGGACCCATTTATTTTCACCGCTTGAAGCCGGATCTATCCTTGATGTAATAAAAGTTCGCTCAACTCACTATTGGAATGTTAGAGTGCTGGAATTTATGAGGTAAAAAAACAATGCCTCAATAAATTATTTTATTTAACATATGTTGTAGAAATTCCGAGAGGTTTAATTAGCGGGATACGGAGTTAGGGTTTGACTGGCATGATCTCATACCTCCAATTGTGTCGCAGTGATGTCGCCCTGATCGCTTTCTTTTCATACCTTGTTGGATCGGAACTGGCCGGCGGCTCGGACCTGTATGATGTTATCATTGCCCTTGCAGTTACCCTGATTTCAACAAATTTTATCTACAGCTTCAATTCATGGACGGACCGGGAGATCGATCGGTTAAGTAAAGCTTACCGACCCATTCCTTGTGGAAAGATAAAACCGGCGCAAGCACTCATCTATTCCCTTGTGCTGCTCGTCCTTTCTATTGTTTATCCTTTTTTTGTTTATAAATCCTATGTTACGTTATCACTCTTTCTTCTTCTCCCTGCACTGGGGCTTTTATATTCTGCCAGGCCTTTCCGCTTAAGGAGATACATGTTCGCAGCAACGGTTACAATCAGTTTGGGATTGATAACGCCCATCATGCTGGGGTATTTTATGAATTCATCAGATACCTGTCTGATTCCTTTTTTTGTGGTTTTGTTCCTGTTTTGTTTAAGCGTTGTTCCGCTCAAGAAGATAGAAGAGGCGGATGAGGACGAAAGGAGTGGGTATCACAACCTGTATTCAAGGTTTGGTATCATGTTTTTAATATGGCCGTTAGGCGGGTTGTCACTGGTTCTTGTATTACTGCTTTTTTGGACCACGGGATATTTATTAAAGACCTGCCTTGTGGTCATAACCATCAGTTCGATGGTTTGTATCCTCCTATTCGGCGTGTTCAGGGAAAAGCCGTATCAATTATATCAAACTATTATTTATACAGTAATCGTTGAAGGGGTTATTTTTTATCTGATATTGATGTTGATAAAAGGTTACATGCAAACCATAAGAAAGCAGATGATTGAACTTTTGGATAAAAGAGAGGTGAGTGCCAGAGAAATTTCACAGACCCTGAGCATTCGGGAAAAAGAAGTCTATGGGCATCTTTCTCATATTTCGCGTTCCGTCAATGCTCAGAGAAAAAAACTGATTATCATACCTGCCAAGTGTTTGGAATGCGGATTTGTTTTTGTAAAACGAAAGCGGTTCACCCGCCCGAGTCGTTGTCCGCACTGCAAAAGCGAACACATCCGGAATCCGGCGTATCGAATTGATTAACCCGAATTTCTCAGGGTTTTGAAGAGGCTTATTTTTTCTGATACCATTTGCCGCTTTGATCCTGAATTCATTGGGGGGGGCGGGCTTAAACCAATATCCAAACCGTTGACCCTGAATTTGCAGTTTCTGGCGGTGCCGGATATTTTCCATTCTGTCCCTCTTTTCCCTCTGATTTCAATCTTAAGGGGATTTTTTCCCTTAAGAGTTGCGCCATTTTTTTGAACAAAAACATTGTGCAAATAAAACTTAAAGTTGCTGGTTTCCGGATACTGGATGCCGAATGCCGGATAAAGAAGCTCCATGAACAAAAATTATCGTTTCGTTATATAGGTGGATTACACATTAAAACGAAAGGTTATAATATCTCCGTCCTGAACTTTGTACGTTTTGCCCTCAAGTCTTACATTTCCCTTCTTTCTGGCCTCATGATAGGTGCCGGCGGTTATAAGATCTTCATAGGAAATCACCTCTGCACGTATGAACCCTTTTTGCATATCCGTATGGATGACCCCGGCAGCATCAACGGCCGGGGTCTCTTTTTTTACGGTCCAGGCTTTGACTTCATCACTAACCACAGTAAAAAAAGAGATAAGACCCAGGAGTTCATAGGATTGTTTGATGACCCGGTCCATGGCAGATGCGGTAATGTTGAACTCGGACAAAAACTCTTCAGCTTCTTCAATGGACATCTGGGCAAGTTCCTGTTCGAGTTTACCCCTTATCACCGTGCAGTTCTCCGTGGATGTCAAATCTGCTGCTTCAGGAATGGCGTCATCCTCATCTTCGTTATTAAACATCACCAGCATGGGTTTCGCAGATAAGAACGCATAGCCTCTCAAATGATGGGCAGATGCAAGATCCGGACACTTTCTTAAAGGCGTCTCATTCTCAAGATGTTTAAGACATTGGTTTAAAAGCAAAATTTCCTGAGAAGGCGTCTTCTTATTCCGTCTTCTGTCCAGTTCCACGCTTTCCAGCTTTTTTTCAACCACAACAAGATCAGCAAATATCAGTTCCTGATCCATGGCTTGAAAATCATGATAGGGCCTTGGTTTTTCAAGACCGTAAACACTGAAATTTCGGATCACATGAATCAAAGCATCACAGTCCCTTACCTGATTCCAAATTTTCTGATCTTTTTTTTGACCCCGCATTCCCGGAAGAAAATATTCTACCTGGGCATAAATGGTCCTTTTGGGCTTATACATCTCGGTTAAGACTGCCAAACGTGGGTCAGGAACCGGTATCGTACCCATACGGTTTTCTCCCTTATGGCCTTCCGGAAGAATGCTTTGCGTTAATGCTTCGAATTCTCCCTTATGGCCTTCCGGAAGAATGCTTTGCGTTAATGCTTCGAATATCGTGGATTTGCCCGATCCGGGGAGACCTATAATTCCGAGTTTCATTTTAGGAACGCTCCGAAAGTCATTTATGAGTCTGTTGATTAATGGTCTTTTCGCACAATCTCTGCGCCTGCCCTGTGAAATGCGGAGCCTATTTCTCTGGGGTTATGCTCAAAAAATAATCCTTGGAATATCAAATATATGCCTGTGGTTATTTTTTTCGCATGCCTTGATCTTGAACGAAAATCCTCATTAATCAATAGACTCATTTATGGAACCGTAATTTTTATTGAAATTTTAAGAAAATCCTTTGTGCCTGCCCGCCATCGGCTTCGCCTTAGGCGAGGCGGGCGGGTCTTTGTGGCAAATATTTTTGGTTC
>JAFDHQ010000279.1 GCA_019308685.1 Deltaproteobacteria bacterium | reverse complement strand
ATGCGTGCGAGGGTTCCGGACTGGGTCTCGTCGGTCGAAGGCAGAACGATGAAGTCACAAACAGCCATTAATTTCAGAACCCGGGAACTGCGTGATTTTGATTTGATACTAAATCATAGATTAATCGTAAGTTTGTCCCCGGAAAAGTTGTTTCTGATTCGTTAAGTACTTCGCAAAGTTCTGCTACATACCGATTATTTCGAGGATTTGTCATGTTATGAATAGTAACTTTTAATACTGCTTTTTCCTCATCCGGTTCTATGTCCGCATCCGTCATGAAAATTTGACGGACAATTGACCTGGCTTCATCTCTTTTTAGAATATTGCCTCGTAAAATATTTACCAAGGCTGTTTCAGCCCGATATGCAACCATTTTTACAGTATCAATGAATTGTTTACCACTCTTTCTTAACTCCTTAAATTTCTCACCCTCAGGTAATTCAGAAAAGGTAATATGCTTGCCTGCTTCTTTTCTTTTGGATTTTAGTTTTTGAATGTCGTCATCTATGCCGTCTATATCCTCCTTTAATTTTGATTTGTTCTGTACATAATCCTTGATTTCATTTTCTTCTATCTCCTGTTTCAAAATTAAATCTCCATACTCTGCCTTTTTACGCGACAATTTACCATTTAAGGATCTGATTTGGCTATCTAACTCCCTATATGTGGGGTTGATAACCAATATCGTCTCATCAATGTTCTCAACTTGATAATCAATAAGTCTATCAATTCCAAAGTGTTTCCTCATATATTTAAAGAAGTTTTCTTGAGACCATCTGGAGAACATTTTACCCGAGATTTCAGCAGTACCATTATGATAGTCAGTCGTTACCAATGCGGTTTGATGACCCGTTTGGGTCAATTTACGAATCTCTCGAACCCATATCTTTTCTTTTTGATAATAGCTGCCGCGTTCCGCCAATTCCATCACCGCTTCCTCACCGTTGGGAAAAACTACCTTGCTTTCCATAAATTCCGATTCGGGCCAATCTTCGCGAGCATATTTTCGATAGGTGTAACAGACAATGCGGTCTTCCCACATTGCTTTAAAAAATGCAGGACTATATCCTTCACGATCAAAAACAATTCCAAATCGAAACAGGTAGCGATTCGCTTCTAATTCGCTATTGTCAGGTTGGTTTGGAACATCCTTCATAAGACGAGGAACTATCTCCGTGCGCAAAACTTTCAACATTCCCGGATTAACATTACACCTCTTAAACAAAGCTTTTCACGAGCAAAATAACGCTTGGGCAGCTTTGTTTTTTTGCCGTGATAAACCCGTTCATGACCATCTATATATAGAGTCCCTGCCAACTCAGGACAATCTTCCATCCATTTTTGGGATAACTGCCTGCTCCATTCCTCCGGCTTACCGTCATCCGTCAAATAGTCTATCTTTTTACGTAAAGTCTTTACCTCAGGAATTCGGTCTAATCCAACCAATTTGCCCATTTCTCCGGCATCACTGAACCTAAGCGCTTCTATCGATTGTATTCGCAGCAATGCCGCAAAAGCCAGAATGATAAATATTGACTGCATCCCATAATAGCCTTTTGGCAAAGAAAATATCTCGTCGGAATGTTCAAGCAAGCCATTCATCAATAATGCCGGTAGAGCTAACAATACACCAGCAGATTTGACATCAATATTGGGCTCAAATTCCGGGATGGCTTCGGTTAATTTACCTAACGCCGCAAAGATCCTTTCATTCTCACGTGTACAAGCAATCCCCATATTCGCTTCACTATCAACAATAGCACGGTCACTCTTCGTTTTTGCAACTAAGGCCTCCGGCTCCTTTTCATCTTTTTCTTCAATGCCTTTTCTGCAAAGTCGTCCCTTTTGTATGGCTTTGCGTATCGTACTTGCTTTAACCTTAATTTTGTGTCCTATCTCTGAAGCGTTGCATCCTTTGTCTAAAAATCTTTGGGCCTTTTTGATTTTATCTGAAGTAAGCACATGAGCAGACCTGCCCTTTCGCTTTTTAAAAAATCCTTTAGCACCCTGATTTCGCAGTATTTTAACATTACGTTTTACATTAATGTAGGAAATCCCAAAGGCTCTCGATATTTCGATTTGCTTTACATTTCCACTCACAACCAATTGACTAGTTATGAACCGAAATGATTCAATGTCGTCTTCTTCATGAAAAAAAACTGGTAAAATACCATGGAAATAGTATACTCGTCCTTCTCTTTTTTCGAATCCAATTAGATTGTTGATATGTGTAAGTCCGGCAGGAAAGATTGGTAGTTGGATCTGCGGCATGTTTGATATCTCCTTCTATATATGATATAGGGATCATATCAAATTCACACCTCTTTTGATATCATTTTGTCAATCCATCTCTAAGACACTGATATCACGTGCCTTTATAATTTAACCCAAAACGGCAGGTCAGGAGTTCTGAACTTTTCTTTTGGGGCCAGATGTGTTATGTGATCCCTCATGCCACGAAAAGCGCGCATAGATGCCTCCGGTGCTCTGCATCACATTATTTGCCGAGGAATTGAGCGAAGAAGGATTTTCCATGATGATACGGACCGTGACAATTTCGTTGACCGGCTTGGCAAAATCCTAATTGAAACTTCAACGCCGTGTTTCGCCTGGGCGCTGATTCCCAATCATGTTCACTTGCTGCTAAGAACGGGAAAGGTTCCTATTGCAACAGTCATGAAGCGGCTGCTGACCGGCTATGTTGTCACCTTCAATCGAAGACATAAGCGCCACGGTCATCTTTTCCAGAACCGTTACAAATCGATTTTGTGCCAAGAAGATCCGTACCTGCTGGAGCTGGTGCGCTATATCCATCTGAATCCACTGCGGGCGAAGATCGTAAAGACTCTAAAAGGGCTGGACAGTTACTCATACTGCGGGCACAGCGTCTTAATGGGTAAGAGCAAAAATGATTGGCAAGACATCAATAAGGTTTTGTCCCTTTTCGGAACCAGGGTTTCTTCAGCCCGGAAACGTTACCGAAGCTTTATTGAAAAAGGAGTTGCGCAGGGTAAAAGACCTGAGCTGACAGGCGGTGGGCTTGTAAGAAGTTTTGGAGGCTGGAGTGCACTCAAGTCTTTGCGCAAAGCAAGGATTCACCTTAAGGGTGATGAACGGATACTGGGAGATAGCGATTTTGTGCAATCAGTGCTTGAAGCAGAAGATGAAAAGATG
>JAFDHQ010000089.1 GCA_019308685.1 Deltaproteobacteria bacterium | reverse complement strand
AGCTGTTACTGAAACCTGACACCTGAAACCAAAAAGTCTTGGATAGAATTAACAAACTGGTAATGCACCCGCCACACCTGCTTTCGCATGTAAATAAGTTTGCGCTTTAGTTCGTGAATACTTTGCATGGTTTCCGGGGCAGGTTCGTCCAGCAGCTCTTCTTCCAGGGATTCTATGGTTGCGCTGATGGATTCCAATATTACAAAGTAATGGTCAATAACGGCATCGATCAGGGCATAGGCCAGGTAGTCGCAACCATTTTTACGGATGCGGGGCTTCTCGATTTTTCTCTCGCCGATGTGGACCAGCGTCCCCGGAGCACTACCGGCTTTTTGGGATATTTTCTTTATAAATTTAAGCATTCGAAATTTCTTCCTGATAAAATGCCTGATCAAATACTAGGTCGAGGAATTACGTTTTCATACCGA
Source organism: Deltaproteobacteria bacterium (assembly GCA_019308685.1). GTDB lineage: Bacteria > Desulfobacterota > Desulfobacteria > Desulfobacterales > UBA11574 > S5133MH16. The sequence continues at coordinate 10,158 of JAFDHQ010000089.1, read as the reverse complement.
AGAAATTGGACATCAAAGTATTTAGCCATCTTCGAAGTACTGAATACGAATAGTATCGTTGGGCTACCTGGTAGTTATGGTCGACCATTTGATCCCTTCGCTGATTCGAAGTAAGAATCTCTCTTACTTTTTCGACGTTTTTTTTGGTCAAAAAACCATCCATGCCGACCAGGTCAAATCCCTTGGGTTCAATGTCACGAACAAAAATAGCATATCGGTTGATCAGCATCGGCTTTTTGAAATATACGGCCTCCAGAAAGGCATTGCCGAACCCTTCATACAGACTGGGATAAGTAATGAAGTCCGCGCACGGGTATACATCAAGCAGCGTATATTCGGATTTTATTTTTTCATTGTCACTCCAGGGGTCCCGCATAAAAATACTGAATAGACGAAGATCGACACCATGCTCCCTGGCCTCCTCCCTGAGCCAATCGGCATATTCAAATCCCTCGTCGCCCGCTTCATGTGAGACAACCAGCTTGCAGCGCGGGTCGTTGAGATCTTTGACCAGGTTAATGGCATGCTCGATTCCCTTGCGTTGAACGATCCGGGTCGGTTGCAAGATCACCATATCATCCGGTGCCAGACCAATGTCCTGTCGGAGCTTTAAGGTCCGTTCTTTGTCCACAATGGGCGGGTTGTCGAAATCCAGAATATTGGGAATGATGATTGATGCAATTCCCGTTCGCAGGGCAAGCTCTTCCTGAGCTGCGGAATTGATGACCACATGTTCCATATTGGGCAGATTCGGCGGAAATGCCATGCGAAGATAATCTCCCACGGCATTGACGAAAAACCTCGTTCGCTCCCAATAGAAATCATGGTGGTGCGCGATGGTGGGAATCTGGGTTTCGGCAATGATTTCGGTAATGGCCATGCCCAGGGGAACATGCATCGGAATGGTCAACGCATTCTGGGGTACCAGAAGATCAATGGAAAATCTTTGGATGAATTCCTTTATGTGAATCTTCAGAAATGTTTTCAGGTTTTGAATCTCATCGGTGACTTCGGATGAACGGGCTTTTTTCCCCAAAATACGCTCGTTAATCCACTGATTTTTTTCGTGCTGGAAGAAGGCTTCGGGCACGAGCATGCTTCGTTCCGGGGTTTTGTCCAGCTTACCGGCAAACCAGAAGCATTGGTGTCCCATTTGCCGAAACACCTGGGCCCATTTGCTGGATTCCAGGGTAACGCCGTCGGTTCCGGCAAATCGCGTGGAAATAAAACCGATATTTTTTTCCATTTTGTTTGCGATCATTTAGGGTAAAAGCTCATGGAGCTATTGAATCGGAAAAACTCCCCGACTCCTCAAATAGTTAGCTTTTATTCTGGTACGATATGGAGTTTTTAAGGCCTTGGTTATAAAATTTTTCAATGTATTCCTTGACCATTCGTCGGGCCGAAAATTTTGCGGCATTACTCTTAATGGTATTTTTCATAACGTTTACCCAGCGCAGAGGCACTCCGTCATCCGATACATTATAATACATTGGAACCACTTCTTCTTCAAGGATGCGGTAGAGTTCCGCGGCATCCGCAGCATCCCGGTTACCATCGACTTCTTTGTGGCTGAATGCCCAGCCGTTTTTACCGTTAAAGCCCTCTATCCACCAACCATCCATTATACTTAGCTGGGGCACTCCGTTCAAAGCCGCTTTCATGCCGCTGGTTCCGCTGGCTTCCATGGGAGGCAACGGATTGTTCAGCCACACATCCACGCCGTGAACCATGTATTGCGCCAGTTGTTCCCCGTAATCTTCTACAAAGGCGATGCACCCACCGATTTCCGGATCACGCGCGGCATTAAACACCCTTTGAATAATCTGCTTACCGGGGTCGTCGGCGGGATGTGCTTTGCCGGCAAATATGATCTGGATGGGCCGCCATTGGTCATTGAGAAGTTTTTTCAGGCGCTCCATATCATAAAAAAGCAGGTCGGCCCGTTTGTAGGTGGCAAAACGTCGGGCAAAACCCAGGGTTAATACCGACGGATCGAGCAATGTTCCACCGGCAATCACGATGGACGGGCTGACGCGATCTCCGGCCCAGCGGCGACGTGATCGCTCCCGGACGGCATCGATGAGTTTGATTTTTAACCAGTAATGGGTTCGCCACAGCTCTTCATCCACGATTTATTCGCCAGTTCTCCAAGTCCGCTCAAGCGTTCAGGGAGATTTGGAAACTCAATTTTTTCAGGATTCATGGGTTCAATTCCTTTTAAAACAAAGGGGAATAATGATGTTTTCGGGTAATGGATTATGGGTTAAGTGTTTGAACGGTCTAGAAGTTTAAGTCCCGATTGATTTGTAAGGCCTTCACGGGTTATTGAGCATCCACCCGAGGAGCCATCAGAATCGCCGTTTTATTCGTTGAATCATCCAGGGCGAATTGCTTACGATGACGGCACGACGATGAAATTATTTTTACTTCCGAAACGGTTAAGGCACGTCTGATAGTTTCCCGGATCATTTTCCCAGCGATTGTCCACAAGGAATCGGTATTCGTATCTTCCAGGAAAAAGCATGGTCGTTTTTTTCCACACCCCGTTGTTGTCTTTTTTCATGGGATGTTTTTTGGGATCCCACTGGTTGAAGTCTCCCATCAAGATGACCTCACTGGCCTCGGGAGATTTTAGTGAGAAGATTACCCTTCGTCTACCACTTTTTTGATTTGATTTTATGCGAGACATTTAATTTCTCCTTCATCGTTATTGGTGATTGATTCCTAAAATAAATTTCGACATATATATCATATACATTAATTTTCATGTAAGATTCAGGTATTAAGATTCCTGGCCCTTAATCATCATCAGTTTAAGTTGGCGTTTGTCATCGTTGGCCATATAGAGGGTGCGGGACGGAAAGGCAAAATCAATATCTTCGGCTTCGAACCGGCGCATGATCTCAAGGCAGATTTTTTGCAGCCATTCCTGAAAATCCCAGTAATTGGGGGGATGATACCATGCAATTACCATAATGTTCAGACTCCAGTCGTTGAAGCCGTTAAAAAAGACCCGGGGTGGAAAATCTTCTTTCATCCCTTCGTGATTCTCCAAGATTTCCCGGATGTTTTGTACAGCTTTTTCCACCTTGTCAGGGGGAGTATCATAGGTGATTCCGATATTGGTTAACCACCGGATATAGGGCCGCTCACCGATGTTTTCCACGGAAGAGTTCACCAGTTTTTCATTGGGAATGGTCACCAGGTGACCGGTGAGTGTTCGTATTTGGGTACTCCTAAAGCCGACATTTTCAACAATCCCGTCATATTTGTCAATGGTAATTCGCTGGCCCACCTGAAACGGTTTGTCGAACAGAATGGTGAGCGTTCCGAAAAAATTGGCGATGGAATCCTTGGCGGCCAAAGCCACTGCTAGACCGCCGATGCCCAGAGAGGCCAGCAGGGGACCTATTTTCAGTCCGGTGAGATTTTGGACAATAATAATACCGCCGATAACAATAACGAACAGCCGAAGCGTTTTGCCGACAATGGGGACCAACATGTCGTCGATGGTGCTTTCGGTGGCGGCAGCCCATTTTTTCAGGTACACGTCCAAAATTCCGACCAAAAGGAGGATGAGCCAGAAAAGGGCAATAGTTCCGCCGATATCCGCCGCCTTTTGCGCAACGGTGTGTACCAGATTACTTCCGTCAGGCGCCGCAAAATGAATGTATAGCGGCGAGAGAGCGCCATAAATGCCGTAAGACCAAATAAAAAGAGAAAGCGGACGGGTGAGCGCTTCAAGAAAATGCTTCCGCCATGCATCAGTCTCTTTTTCAGGGGGTATTTTTCGAATGACTGAATTGATGAGCCATCGAATCAGCCGCTCAAACATGACCACCAGAAAGGTTAAAATCAGACAAAATAGCAGTTTGAGCCAGGTGATTCCGGCAAAAATATCAGCCTCAATCCACTTGCCGATTTTTGAAGAAGCCGAGTGACTAAATTTGTCGATACCCTTTCCAATGCTCTCTCCGGCTTTATCCACCGCCTTGATTTTTGGGGCGAGGTCTTGGGTATCATTTTTAGTCTGAGTGTCTATGGTTTTTTTGGGCACTTCGCCTTTTGAAGCCGTCTGTGTTGGAGCGTGACCCGGTGCGAAAGTCCAAAGAATGATGTTAAAAAACAGAAAAGCGCCCACGATTGTCTTCTTTTTCATGTTTTCTCCTGAGCAAAGCCTTTAAAAAGGGCTTTAAGACAATTATTTATATTTAATGTTCAGGTGTTCAGGGAAAAGACTTGTTTCTAACCTCTTATAATGAATATATATAACAAGTTTATAAGGATAAGAGTTCAATTAAAGAATGAGCAAAATTGTGATGTTGGCTTCGTTTATGAAAGTTAATAAATCGAAACAAGAATTCATTTTCAATACAATAAAAATTAACCCTTTTGTCAAGATGTAATAGATAGCATTTCACTTCAGAAGTTTTGACACACAAAGGCCTGTATGCTAAAAACCAAATGACATTACTTCCTTCCAATGCAATTTCGATTCTGACCAGCATATCCATATCAGCGATCGCCACCAATATTAAAGTCAAAGTATCCGGCCCGACCGACAACCCCCGACGTGGGGTAATCCTTCTTGAGTATGCCTGCGGGCTGAAACTCGGTCCTGCCTTGACCTTGAGCCAAAATCCTATTTTTGAGATGGCTTCTAGAATTCGGCAAGTGGTCGGGTTAATTTTTGAACTCGTAACCCAGCAGAAAAATGAATGTCGTGTGCTCTTCTGTTTCCGCATCCACCGAGGGCTGGTTATCATAGTCAAAGTTATATTGCAGCGTTGCGGTAACACCTTTGTAAAGAGGAAATCGCAATCCCGTGCGCGTTTTGAGAAACCAGTCATCCGCATTTTCAAGACTAATGAATCCGATATTGACGTGAAACAGCTGTACAAGCTTTTTGAAAAAATACTGATCATAATTCACAGACCACCGACCCGCGGAATAGTCATTGTCCTCGGCCACATCGAAGTTCTCGCTCGTTTTCAATCCTAGAAATAGCGCGCTATGCCTGTCGGAGATCCCGTGATGTTTTCGGGGAGGTTGAAAACTCGCTCGGGCCTTGCCGGAAACCAAAATCTACCATTTATGGATGGACTCTAAGTAGTGCCTCCAAGATTTTGGCCGGGGTCTTCAAGGATAACGGCCAGGCATTGAACATTTATAGATACATACTTGAGGAAAATGTTTCAAACTCTGAGAATGGCTTTTTAAACGAAGGTACAACATCGAAGTCGCCGTCATTTATACCGATAAGTTTTCGCAAGCTTCTTCCCAAACAATAAAAAAGCACTTTAAGAAAAGTGCTTTAACTTATTGAAATTAATAGTGGTGGGCCGTATAGGAATCGAACCTATAACCTACTGATTAAGAGTCAGGTGCTCTGCCTAGTTGAGCTAACGGCCCACACATTATCGGTGGAGTAATTTTCGTATCAACTTTAAAAAAGGTTGTCAATTTTTTTTATCGTCATTTTTCAATACCGCTCGTTAACCTATCGTTGCAAACGTCGAGGACACCATAGCTCCAAGGCATCAAGGCCACAGCCGTAGTTGTCTATCGCAAGGTCTTTGATAACGAAGGTCGAAGATCCCGCGAATAGCGGGGAGATGTGGTATCCTCGGCGTTCCTGAAAGGTAAACAACACAGCAAAAACAGCAAAAAAGATGTTTTCTTTAAATGTTGCCAACGGTTGGATTTTATGATGGTTACTCCAATTAGCGCAAAGTCTTTGTTTCAGTCGTTTAACGTATAACCCGATGGGTTGTTTATGCAGCGAGAGGGTTTACTTACGCCACGGGGGGCGTTCTCTCTTTTGTTTTCTGTGTTTTTTTTGATCTTTATCCCTGGCGGCCTCTTTGCCTTTCTTTTTTCCCCGGGATGCCTTTTTACGATCATTTTTATCCTTTAGACCCATAATAAAGCTGCCCGGAAATTTCTGTTCTCTTTTTTCCGCCAAAACCTCTTTTATAATGGCGGCCTCTTTTTGTTTGGGCAGGGCAGGGCCTGTAAAGCAACCGGTCTGGATAGAATCGGCCAGGTATAGCGTATCTCCGGCTTCATAAAATAGCGTCCCTTTTTCAACGGATTTCCGGGTTTGAACCGTAAGGAGTACCGGTGTCCGGTCTTTTCGTTTTCCCATCCTTTCCGCCATTTCAGGTATAGATGAAAGGATCACCCGGCTGTAGCCCATAGGAAATATCCCTTTATTCAGAACAAATGGGTAAGCTTTTCTCCTCACACAGGTATAAAGAAGCTTGGGAAGGGTTTGGGCCGGGTTGTGCTTGGGCAGCTTATCCCGATGGGTAGCGCGTATGTAATTGTCTTTGATTTCAATAGGAGGATGTGACAGGGTCATAAGGATTTCATCGATATGTGATCTGCGGATGTATCTTAACCCTTCCTCTTCACAGACAGCTTTTAAAAATTCCTTGATTTTTACAAATCCATCTCGTTCCGGGACCAGGCCGAATTCAGCCGGTTTATGTCCAAGCATATAAGATATGAGCTTGGAAAGCCGTTTAAGGGTTCTTTGCTGTGCCATTATTAAAAAGCCTGCTTGACCTGGTAAATGGTGTCTGTTACTTTCAACGAAATCTTGAGAAAAAGTCAACAGGTTTAATTAAACCTAAAATCTGCAATTGTCGATTTGGCCGCATTTTCAAGGCGCAGGATGTGCAGCCGTAGTATACAACTGCAAACGTCCTGCAACACAGAAAATGGGGTCAAAGGGGCAATCCCAAAGGGTACAAATTTGAAAGTTTTTCATTTGCGTACTCGGCCATATGATGCATCGGAAAAACAATGGTGAAAATCTAACTATTTGGTATAACTATATTTATTTAATCCTTTTAAAATTTGTATGCGGGTTTTAGATTAAACATGGAAAGGACAATAAGACAATGAATCGAGAAAATTCCAAGAAACTTTTTGTCCGGGCATTGGATATTATTCCCGGCGGCGTTAACAGTCCGGTTCGTGCATGCAAAAACGTGGGCAACGAACCGACGTTTATTGATCATGCCCAAGGATGTATGATTTTTGATGAGGACGGCAACGGCTATATCGACTATATCGGATCATGGGGCCCCATGATCCTCGGGCACAGCCATCCTTCGGTGATCGACGCGGTCTCTTCTGTTTTGAAAAGAGGCACCAGCTTTGGCGCGCCCACGGATCTTGAAATCATACTCGCCGAAATGGTCGTGGATGCCGTGCCATCCATTGAGATGGTCCGTATGGTGAATTCCGGCACGGAAGCGACCATGAGTGCCATACGACTCGCCCGCGGATTTACCGGACGGGACACCATTGTAAAATTTGACGGTTGCTATCATGGTCATGCCGACGCCCTTCTGGTGGAGGCAGGGTCCGGGGTCGCCACATTGAGTATTCCGGGAAGTCCCGGGGTCCCAAAATCCTTTGTGTCCCATACCTTGTCACTTCCCTATAATGACATCGACAGTTTTATAGAGGTAATGGAGAAGCGCGGTGAAAACATAGCGTGTGTTATTGTTGAGCCCGTAGCCGGGAACATGGGTCTGGTGGCACCCAAGCACGGATTTTTGGAGACGTTAAGAGACCTTACGAAACAAAACGGCAGTCTGCTGATATTTGATGAAGTGATGACCGGTTTCAGGGTGGCCTATGGCGGCGCCCAGTCCCTTTATGGAATTTCTCCGGATATGACATGTCTGGGTAAAATCATCGGCGGCGGGCTTCCGGTGGGCGCTTATGGCGGCAGACGGGAAATCATGGAACATATCGCACCGCAGGGACCGGTATATCAGGCCGGAACCCTATCCGGCAACCCCGTGGCCATGGCCGCAGGTATTGCAACGCTGACACAACTTAAAGCCCCCGACTTTTATGACACGCTGGATAAAAAAGCGGATCGTCTGTTGTCCGGTCTTGTCAACGCTGCGGAAAAGGCGGAAATAAATGTCACGGGGAACCGGGTCGGGTCCATGCTGGGCCTGTTTTTTACGGACAGGGAGGTGCTTAATTTTGATAATGCCAAGACCTGTGACCTTGAAATGTTTTCAGCATTTTACAACGGTATGCTGGAAAAAGGAAATTTCCTCGCCCCATCCCAGTTTGAGGCTCTTTTTGTATCAGCGGCTCATGACACGGAGCATATAGATACAACCATCACGGCGGCGAAAGAAGTGATGCAGGGATTGAGAAAATAAATGAACATCGAACGTCCAACGTCCAATGATGAATGAAAGACAAAAACAAGATCAAGAGATCTATTAGAATAGAAGCCATCTCAAAAATAGGATTTTTGCTAAGGGTCAAGGCAGGGCCGAGTTTTAACCCGCAGGCATACTCAAGTATGTCGAGGACTTGAAACGAGGGCCTAACACAGAGATTGGAAAAAAAGACTTTTTTGAGATAGCTTCTAATTTGAGGAGCGAAGCAACATCATTATTCGATGTTCGACGTTCAATGTTCGATCCGCCGGAGGCGGACAAGTGCTTGCTCGCCTGTGGCGAGTTGGACGTTCATCTTTTATTATCTTTATACGGCAAGCACGACTGTTTCAAAATTTTAACCCGATAAATACGCAGATAAAAGTGAAAGCTTGAAAGAAACAATGCACCCCCGATGGTTGCATAGATGACGGCGAGGAAGTGCTTTGGAATGGGTAAACTGCGCAAAGCAATGCCGAGCATAATCATAAAGATAACAATCAGATAACTTTTCCAGGCTTGAAAGGCGAAAATGCAGCATTTGTCCGGAAGGAGACAGAGGCGAACGATATTTTTACGTGCGATTTTGGAAAAGCCGTAACGATAGGCTGCCAACGCTGAAATAATACCAAGCAATCCCAGCGATAAACCAAAACTCCAATTGACAGCCGCCAGCCAGATATATGCCAGACGACAGAGCATTATTCCAACCAAACTCCACATCAGTCCGGCCAGAACAATCAGCCAGTATTTGGATACCGCCGGGTTTAATTTTTTCAGCAACATGGTGTTACCTCATAAACACTGGTTTCCGGTTTATAAATACGGGATGCTCCTTTAATTACTACCTAAAATCTGCAATCCCGGAGGGTTTACAATTTATCTTCTTTATAATATTGTGGCATCATTTGAAACGTGTAATTTAGGCAGCAATTTGTTGACTCAATGATTGAAGCCAGCTAAATTAGATGAATTCGTAAAACAAAGAATTCATTACGGCTTAGCTTTTAAAATTAGCTGTTTTAACAAACACTTAAAACTTACCAACCGAAACTTAAAACTCTCGTAACAAATTGTATTTTTGACTTTTTATGGAGCCGTCAAGTTAAATTTTGCTCCGTTTGCAACACTTAAAAGCTGTCAAACCTGCTTGATATTTAAATTTGGCATTAATAACAGTTAGATGCAAAAATATTTCCATGTAATCAAGAGTGCGGAGCTATGTCAAGTCCTTGGTGCTTTTGAAAAATTTCCTGGATTCATGATTTTGCAGACTTGAACTTGCGATAGGGGCCAGGATGGGAAATATCTCGTCAAACAAGTCGGAACCTTTGCAAAACGTTCCATTTTGCAAAGGTCTCAGAATAACCCTACATGAAGGACGAAATTAAAATGGTTCACGGGGTTTAAAGCCAGGGACACAGAAAACAAATACGGGTTCAATGAAATCATTGATACCTGGAGCTGTCAGACCTGTAATCATACCGAAATACAAAGAAGTGCCGATCTTCGTTATCAGGAACAATATGCGAATAATCGGGTTGAGCAGAGAAAAATACTTTGAGTTACTTCAAAAAGTATAATACCCTAAATCCAGTGGAATGTGAAATAAATTACTACAAAGTCACAAATCAAGAATATCCTTGGTTACAATTTTCAATAACCAATTTTCAATCCAAACATCCAGCATCCAGCATCAAGCAACAAGTATCCAGTGTTTTGCAACCGGCAGCGACCAACCGGCATCAAGCAACTAAAAAGTAAATGTCAATATTTCCCCATCGTCCCGGAGTATCTATAACCTAATATCATCTATATCATAGAAACTTATAAAGCAATGAACGTTATATATTAAAATAACAAAAGGTTATACCCTCCAGCATGGCACAGAAAAAATTTATTATCGCCTTGTAAAAAAATAACCTCCTGATAGCATAAGGTCGACAAACCTAAA
>JAFDHQ010000278.1 GCA_019308685.1 Deltaproteobacteria bacterium | reverse complement strand
TCTTAAATACAATAAGGAAAAAAGATCACCTTTTCTTAATAGATGGTTAATCACCCGTACATCAAATGTATCCGGGTTTATTCCGGTTTTTTCCGAAAGGGCTATTTTTAAGTCTACCGACAAGGTTAAAGGATCCCTCAGAATCCTTGGAAGACCCGTAGAAATAGGCGAAAACCACGGAAGGGTTTTGAGCGAGGATTTGTTTGATTGCTTTTAAGTGATCCGGTTGCATCGGAGTTACTCGGGTTTATTCGGTTTGTTGGGCTACTTGAGTTTTTGTTATGATTTTAGCATGGTTAAACGGGATACGGATAAACACAGATTACACGGGTCTATTAAAACTAATCAACCAATTCTTGCAAATCTGTGCAAATCTGTGTCCGAAAGTTTCAATGGGATAATTTGTCAAATTAAGAAGGCATAACGTACCTCATTTTTTTTTCATATCAATGCATTTTTCAAAGCCCAATGCTTTAAGCTTGGATATTAATTTCTTTCTTGAGATCGGATTAATTTTAGGCATCTTTACTATGCAACTTTTTCAACTTTGCGAAAATTTTTAAATTCCGGTAATGGATGTCCCTCCTGTAACGATACAAATACATACTCTTCAATTATTTCAGCAAGCTCAGAGCGTACATCTTCAATAGTATCGGCCTGTGCATAAACGCCGGGCAACTCATCCACGATAGCACACCAGGAATTAGTACCCAAGTCATATTCATAACTTGCCTTTTTTAACATCTTATTAATGTACTTAATCAAATATAATTCCATCTCTTTTTCCTTTTTCCCCTAAATATAGGCTTTAATAAAAATTGTGATTTAATACCTTGCACGAGTCGGAGGCTTTCATATGCCCCGATAGCGCGATTTCCGCTTCGCTTTAGTCTCGAAGGATCGGGATCTCCACAAAGTTCCGACAAGATATTTGAGGATGAAGCCATAGTGAACTATTACGAACCCTTAATAACGCAGCAGATGAAAGCCTCTGGCTCGCCTTTTGGGGTGAAAATTAATGAATAAAAAAGATCATCATCCGATTTACCATTTGGGTAAAATGTATGATTCTATGATTTTGTTTAAACCTGCTTCAATTAAGAATTATAAAGATTTTCATTAATTTTCATGCAAGGTATAAACAGATAGTCTTGATAATCTGTGTTCACCTACGTCCATCTGTGTCCAAAACCGGATGTTTCCCCACATTCCCTCAGGAGATAGTAGTTAAACCCATGGCTCTGAAATCTCGATCAAAAGATAGTGCCGGCATGTTCTTAAGTTCCCCTGAAATAAGGACGTGCGAAAGTGCATCTACAAAAGAAATTTTTCTGTCTTTACCAAAAAGATTGAACAACGCAATGGCTTGATGATGTTGGCTTTCTGTGGAATGAAAAATTTTGTAAAGATCAACCGATTGATTGAAAATCATGGCCTCACGATAACCATATTGGTAGAGAAGAACCGTCATGGCCTCGGAGATAATAAACCAGCAGGTATGGATCATGATACGGTTTTCCTTGATTTCTTTATAAAGCTTTAAGGCACGTTTGTGTTTTACGTCCTTTTTTGAAAATAGCGCAACAAAGAAACTGGCATCACAATAAACCGCATCAAGACCTTTAAGGGTTTGCATCATTGTTTTCCGTACAATTTAGATTTGTAGTTCTGAGCGACTGCACGCAATTTTCCTTTTGGTTCTGGAAGGCTCTCTATAGCATTCAAAACCCTGTCATAACCATCCATTCCTCCGATTAATTCAATGCGAGCATAGGCTTTACCTCTTTTGTTGATTTGCAGGGTTTCACCGGGTTTTAACAGCTTGTCCAACTGAGTCAGCTTAGATCGAGCATCGCTAATTTTAATTTTTAGTTCTGAGTTACTCATAGGAACACCTCGTTGATTTGTACACAATAAAATTTAAATGTCATATTCTGTACAATTTGTCAACATGAAATTTCTAATTTAAGTGATTGTTGATGATCAAGTTAGCTTTGAAAAAAATTGAACTTTTTCCAAAGGTCTCAAAGTTTTTATTGCAAAATCATTCGTCCTCCAGCTCCTATTTCCAAAGGTCTCAAAGTTTTTATTGCAAAATCATTCGTCCTCCAGCTCCTAGTGGATTGGTTTTATCAATTTCATCTGGAAATTGATAAACAGAATAGAAATCCTGAAAATCCTGTTAATCCTGCTTGCCCCGCTAAATTTTTCGTAGAAAATAAGCAACGCGAATTTAACTGGGGTCTAACTTGTTTTTTTCAACAATATTTTCCATATCCTCTCCGCCGCCTTCCCATCCCATTTCGGCGGCACCTTGAATTGATCCTTGGGCCTGGCAATCGCTTCTTCAAATGCTTTCAAGATTGACCCTTTTTTAGTACCGGCCAGGATGTTCGTCCCCATTTTAATGGTAATCGGCCGTTCGGTATTTTCCCTGATGGTGACACAGGGTACACCCAATGCGGTGGTTTCCTCTTGCAATCCTCCACTGTCTGTC
>JAFDHQ010000088.1 GCA_019308685.1 Deltaproteobacteria bacterium | reverse complement strand
TCCCCGATGCCGCAACCTGTGCAGATATATACACCATATTTTTTATCCATGGATAACCTCCTACCTCTTCACCAGGGTTTGAATCGCTTTAAGTGCCATACCGGTAGCATTCTGGTTTGACGAAACCACATCCGCCGGCTTATTGGCACATCCTGCTGCAAACATACCGCCTTTTTCAAAATCATTGATAATAAAGCCGTCTTCATTATATTTCAGATCGGCTGGCAGTTTGACGGTCGCAGTTGTGGGCTGCATCCCGGTGGCAAGGACAGCCATTTCGACAGTTTGTTTTATTTTTTCACCGGTTACGGCATTTTCTGCAACCACGGTAATATTGCCTGTTCCCGGATCTTCGGTCACTTCAGCAACTTTACCTTTGATTAAAAAGACATTTTCATCTTCTTTGATCTTCTGGTAAAACTTCTCATAGCGCTGGCCGGGCGCTCTTACATCGATATAAAAAATATATACCTTGGCATCAGGGTACTGTTCCCGGATGTAGGTGGCCTGTTTCAGAGATGCCATGCAGCAAATATAAGAACAATAGGGAAGATGATTTTCGTCCCGTGACCCGGCGCATTGAACAAAGCCGATGGTTTCGGGTTCCTTGTTATCCGACGGCCGGGCAATTTTCCCTTTGGTGGGTCCGTTGGGAGATGCAAGCCTTTCCATCATCATGTTGGTAATCACATTCGGATATTGTCCGAACCCAAGATTATCTATCTTGGTGGCGTCATAAGGTTCCCAGCCGGTCGCCCAAACAATGGCTCCCACCTTCAGGTTCATGGTTTTGGCTTCCATATCAAGGTCGACGGCGTCATATTTACAGGCGTCCTTACACCGCTTGCCATCCTCGGTACCGATAATCTGAGGAGAAATTACATAACGGGCCGGAAAAGCCATTTCAAAGGGCAGATAAGCCCCCTTAATTTTATTCATTCCAAAATTGAAATCACTGGAAATTTCGGTTTCGCAGGCCGCCTCACAGTCACCACAGCAGGTACAGTTTTCATTAACATATCTTGGGCTCAACTTGATCGTAACATCATAATTGCCGGGTGTCCCCTCGACCTTTTCAACCTCTGCCAGTGTAAAAACCTTTATGTTAGGGTTATCCTTGATTCTCCTGAAATTAATTTCCAGTCCACAGCTTGGAGGGCATAGCTTGGGGAAATATTGATTTAGCTGTGCCACTCTTCCGCCCAGGTAAGGATTTTTTTCGACCAAAAACACCTCGTAACCCACTTCAGCAGCTTCGAGGGTTGTGGTCAGCCCGCTGATCCCTCCTCCAACAACCAGAATACTTCCATTAGCAGGGCCTGCTTTATGTTCTGTCATGCTATCCCTCCGTGCAATATGAATTCAGAAATCCTGACCTCAATCGAAACTGCATAAAGTTCCGGATATGGTTTGGATTGTTTGAATGATAATTTCAAGGTGGAGTAAGGAAGTGATGGAGTAATGGGGTTAATGAAAAAAATGGAAATGATTATAATTCCATCCAATGCTCCAGCACTTCATTACTCCGGATTTAATGATATAATCTTTTGATATCAACCAATTCCTGTGTGCCAGGAGCTCTGAAGTTCAGGGGTTTTTAAAAAACGATATCAAATTAATAAAAACCTCCAGGCGTCATTAAGACACCTGGAGGTATGTCCGATTATGCTATCGCATATCCATTATTAATCAGGGATGATCTGGATATAATCTTTTTTGAAGATATCCCAGGTTCCGGCTTTGGGGTCATACTTGGAGTTGACAAAGCAGAACCAGTTTTCATCATCCTGACCCGGATAGTCGGTCTGGTAGTAAAATCCCGGATAGCGCGTCTCTTTTCGGAACTGGATGTGACGCAGGTGAGCTTCCACCGTCCAGATACGGTGGTGGATTTCCCAGCAGCGCATCAACTCGTGCACGTCACCGGCTGCCAGCTTTTCACAGTCTTCACGCATCATCTCGAGCTTTTCCATGACTATCTCAAGACTTTTGCTATTGGTTGCATAATAGGTGGCCGTACCCGCGCCATACTCGTGGGTTGCTTTCATCAAACGATAAGTCATCCCATCAGGTTTGAGATAATTGGGGTTGATATCGATGGCAGTGGTATAATCACAATGCTCAAAGAAAGTCCTCACCGGTTTATAGACGATATCCACCAGTTCTTGACTTGACTGACTAATGGTCGGTGTAAAGTCGGCATTGTCACGGACAAATCTGGCCATGGACTTGGCCGCCATCCGTCCTTCGGCATGAGACCCTGACGAGAACTTATGGCCGGAACATCCCACACCGTCGCCGGCGGTAAACAGTCCGTTAACCGTGGTCATGCGGTTGTATACCTTATCTTTATATTTGATCTTGTAAGCGTCGGGCACCCAGTCGAAATCAGGCCCGGAGCACCACAGACCGCAGCAGCCGGAATGTGACCCCAGCAGATACGGCTCGGTGGGCATAATCTCGGAGTTTTTCTTGTCCGGCTCGGTATTGGTTCCGCACCACAGGTTGGCCTGTCCGCAGGTCATATCGAGAAAGTTCTCCCAGGCTTCTGACTCAAGGGCCTTGAGTTCTTTTTTGCTGACCGCTCCACCCAATTCCTTCAGGGCGGTAATCGTGTCCATCATGATCGGGCCACGGCCTTCTTTCATCTCAAAAAGCATGAGATGATTACGCAGACAGGTCGGTGTAATGGCGGCGGTTCCGTAAGGAGCATATTTCTCGAGCTCCGCCTTGGCCGCATCACTGCCCACATAACCTTCGCCCAGACCGTTGAGTGTTTTGGCCTTGAATAAGAGGAACCAGGCGCCTACAGGACCATAACCGTCTTTATAACGTGACGGGGTGAAACGGTTTTCCATCATGGAAAGCTCTGCGCCGACTTCCATGCACATGGTATACGTGGAACCCGCGTTCCAAACCGGATACCAGGCACGGCCTTTACCTTCACCCACGCTTCGGGGCTGATAAATGTTTACTGCACCGCCGCATGCTACCATACAGGTATTGCATTTTATGATAAAAACTTTGTTTTCACGGACGGAGAAACCGACCGCACCGGCAATCCGGTTTTCCTCGTTTGCATCCAGAAGCAGCTTAACGATAAACACACGCTCAAGGATATTTTCATCTCCCAGAGCCAGCTTGGCAGCCTCGGCCACGATCCTTTTGTAAGACTCGCCGTTGATCATGATCTGCCATTTTCCGGTACGAACCGGTGTTGCACCGTCCTTTAAGGTGCCCATCTTCTGGCCCTTTTTACCGTCAAGTTTTTTACCGTCCTCTGACATTTTCCAGATTGGAAGACCCCATTCCTCAAACAAAAATACAGAATCATCCACATGAAAGCCAAGGTCAAAAATAAGGTCTTCACGGACAATACCCATCAGGTCGTTGCGGACCATTCGGACATAATCCTCCGGTGTATTTTCACCGACAAAGGTGTTGATTGCTGAAAGTCCCTGGGCTACAGCGCCGCTTCGCTCGAGAGCGGCCTTGTCCACCAGCAGGATTTTCTTGTCCGGCGCCCATTTTTTGATCTCAAAAGCAGTTCCGCAGGCCGCCATTCCGCCGCCCACAATCAGGATGTCTACTTCACGCTCTTCAACTTCAGGATCCTTGACTGCTTTAAGTTCTCCTAAAGGTTTATTCGGTAATGCCATATTACATCCTCCTTAATTAGATAATCATGATTAATCATTTTACTTTACTCGGTTTCACAAACCATAGTCTGTTTAGACGGTTTGCGGTGTTGGCATCTGGCGGCCGTCTGCCTCCTCGGTGGAAAGCAGTTCACTGTCAAGGTCCTTGCCTACCAGATCAAGATAAGCATTGGCGCCGCCTTCCGGGGTTGTCCGGATGGGGAACTTAAAGCGCTTGATGACACCGTTTCTGAATTTACAGGTCCACATAACATCCTCGGTCCCGAGCATCGGCATAACGCTGCTTCCCAGCGGAACAAAATCGGCATAACCTCTGACCTCAATCGCTTGTGTGGGGCAGATCTTTACGCATGAAAAACATTCCCAGCACTGATCCGGCTCTTGATTGTAAGCCTTCATTTCATTGGGCTCTAGAACCATCAGGTCGTTTGGGCAAATGTACATGCAAGCGGTCTTATCCCCGCCTTTGCAGCCATCGCATTTTTCAGCAATTACAAAACTTGGCATTTACTTACCTCCTGGTTTTTTGTTTTGATAAATGTTCAATATGTTAACCTCTTCCAAAAATTTCTGGTACAATTTCTAAGCTTTTTGCACCTCCCTTCATTATCCCAGCACTAAAGGCCATAATTTGTATTAATCATAAAAAAAGTTTCTACCTATTTTTCACAAAATCACGGCACACCGTGATAAAGAATCCGAAATGGAATGATTGAATACTCAATTATTCTATAAAATCAATAAGATAGACTGAAAAGAAAAATCAAAACGATTAGATAACAATTAAGATTATCCTTGTCAAGAACTTTTGGAAAAACTCATCTATAAATTTCTAAACATTACAATTCCATTTTGTACTGATCATACATATAGACTTAATCACTTAAATATACACTATATATTGTGGTTAATGCCGTTCATGTTGCGTAAACCATTCAGGATATGAATCCGATCTAGTATATCGGCACCCGTTGAGATGGGTATGTACCATTGTAACCCATTTTAGTGCACTATGGATCT
Organism: Deltaproteobacteria bacterium; assembly: GCA_019308685.1. Classification (GTDB taxonomy): domain Bacteria; phylum Desulfobacterota; class Desulfobacteria; order Desulfobacterales; family UBA11574; genus S5133MH16. The sequence continues at coordinate 6,297 of JAFDHQ010000088.1, read as the reverse complement.
TCCCAGGCATGTGTATTTTTCTTGACATATTCTATTCGATTGGTCATTTATTATTTAGTATTGGGGGATGGTTAGTGTTGACGGTGGACGGTAATTTTATAGTGCAACGCAAATAGAGAGACTTTTATGGAAAGTAATATGACGCCTCTTCCCTTAGATGATACGTTCCAATTTTCATGTTCAAAAAAGGTGCCCTGTTTCAATGAATGCTGCCGGGATCTTAACCAGTTTCTTTACCCTTACGATATATTGCGAATGAAAAACCGACTCGGTCTACCATCCAACCTTTTTCTCGAGCAGTATACTTCTCAGCATACAGGCCCTGAAACCGGACTTCCGATCATCACTTTCAAGACGGATCCGTTTAGCGGATTAAAATGCCCGTTTGTGGGCCCGTCCGGATGCAGTGTATACCAAGATCGACCGTCATCGTGCCGGACTTATCCGCTTGTTCGTATGGCATCAAGATCCAGAGAAACCGGCACCATAACCGAGCAGTATTTTCTTTTAAAAGAACCCCATTGTCTGGGATTTAAAAACGGGCGCATCTGGACCGTCCGGGAATGGATAGAAGATCAGGAAATTTTTGTCTATAATCAGATGAACGATCTGATGATGGAAATCATCAGCCTCAAAAATCGGTTGATTCCCGGTCCGTTAGATATTAAGTCGAGGATCATGTTCCACATGGCATGTTATGATCTGGATAATTTCAGATCCCATATATTTGACCGGGGAATCTTAGATGACCGGAACATCGACTCCGGCACTTTAGATGCGGTAAAGAATGACGATGTTGAACTGTTAAAACTGGGCTTTCAATGGATAAAGCACTCCCTTTTTGGTGACATGTGACAAGATCGAAAGGATATACAAGATTTACTTAATGGAAATCAAAGACAAAGTAGCCTTAGTGCTCGGTGCCATAAAAGGGATCGGAAAAGGCATAGGACTTACCCTTGCACGGGAAAAAGCAAAAGTCGCCTTAAATTATTTTGACTGGGAAGAAAGTCTGGATGAACTAAAGAAGGACTTTGCCGAAATCGGTCAGAATTATCTGATTACCAAAACCGATCTGCTTAACACCGACAAGATTCAAGGACTTATTAAAAAAGTTGTCGATCATTTCGGTCGCCTGGACATTTTGATAAACAACATTGAACGCGGCGGATGGCCGGTGGTTCACGGGCCATATATTCAGGATCAGTGGGATCTTGAAATGGCCACCACCCTGCGTGCCAAAAGATGGATCTTCGATTCAGCCCTTCCGTATCTCAAGGCCTCCGGAGACGGGGTGGTTATAAATTTTTCTTCCATTGCCGGCATCGTCGGACGTTCCGGTCCGGCCAGCTATATATTCAATGAGGGGTATGCCGCTGCAAACCGAGGTATTTCCCTTTTAACCGAGACCTGGGCTCGCATGGGAGCACCCGAGGTTCGCGTAAATGAAATCATGCTCGGTTTTGTTGAAACCCGGCATGGTGCAAAAACCAGGGGCTGGGGTCTGCTCAGCGAAGAACAGAAAGCTGCTCTTTATGATCATACGTTGCTGAAACGTACCGGCACCATAGAAGACGTGGCAAAAGCGGTAATGTTTATGATAAAAGATGCACCGTTTATGACCGGTAGTGTTCTGCGGCTGGACGGCGGCTATATCTTAGGCGGCGATAAGGTGGCGCCCATGCCGGACCCGGAAAATGCATGAAGATTTTATATACCCAATTACAATACTAAAATCCCAAATCACAATATTCAAACACCAAACAATACCAAAATTACAAATTCAAATGACCAAAACATTTCAGATAGTTGTCGAATGTCTCGTCGTCCTTCTATCTGTTTTGAATTTTGAATTTCGGTCATTGATATTATATTTGTTTGAGATTTGTATTTTGGTGCTTGGAATTTCCATGATTTTTATGAGCAGTAACTTTTTCTGTTCCAAGCAATTACATGTTTATATGACTTAACCCTCGGAGGATGAAACATGACTCAGAAAAAAGACTGGAAGAAACCATTCGTGCTTGTCCTCTTGCTTGTGCTCCTTGGCGCTTACTATGAACGATTGAGTGTTGAAACTAAGGCAATGGTATTGCCAATTGCGATATTTATTGCCGCGGCGATTGTTATTGCCCGTTTCAAGCAGCTTGAATATGAAATACGTTCATCCAAAGTCAACGCCCGGGACGCCGTGTTCCAGACCTTCAGTATTATAGACCCTAATGGAAAGGAACGGGTTTCACTTTCAGCAACCCCGGACGCCCCTTTAATGACTTTCTTCGATGAGGATCACATGCCCCGTGCGACTTTGGAGCTATTGGACATAGAGCCGGTAATGAAACTGGTGGGAAACAGGGGAAGTGCGTGGATTGCATTTGATGAAAAGGGCCTGCCCAATATAACCTTTAAAGATGATACGGGTCAGATCATCTGGTCGGCCCCGTCATGACAAAATCCGCGGTTAACCTCTTAATAGAAAATTCTGGCCCGGCCCTTCCAGATGGGTGGATTCGACCTTAATTTTTACAACACTCTCCCGGCGTTGAGCAAATCGACTGACATTTTATGTTCTCGCTGCGACCGTTTCCGTTTTTATATTCGTCAATCGCCTTGTGAAGCGCTTTTACTGCCAGTTGTATGCAGTGGTGTTTTTTTGCGGGAACATCTTCAAGCTGGGTAAAAACATCGCCGTCGTCAATATTCCGAGCATATTCAAGGTGTTTACCTTTGACGAGATCAACAGAAGCCATGGCCGCGGAAATCGCACCCGGACAGCCAAGCACCTGGTACCTGACATCTTTTATTTTGCCTTGATCTACTTTAAGAAAAATTTTCAAAGTGTCTCCGCATGTGCCAAGCATCTCTGATACCTGGTCAGCATCCTGCAAACTGCCCATATACGGTTTCTCAATATAATATTTAATGGCTTTTTGCGAGTACCCGAGCTCTGCGAGCATTTTTCGTTCGTCGCCAGTGTCGTTCTCAGTTAAAACTTCGGTCTGACCTTTTTCCACACTATTTAATGAATGCATTCTAAAACTCCCTGAGATTAATTTCCACTTCAAATAATTTTCGAGCTAACAATAGATATAAAAACCTCACGTGTCAAGTGAGCGGTGTTTATATTTTATTTAATGCAATAAAGTACCTTGTCACCAATATAAAAAAATATTATGACAGCAGAAAATTTTCCATAACATTTGCCCTATAAATAAATGGTGATCAATGGTTTACTTATACATACTAACAATATTGGCTCTTTTGATTTCAGTTTTCAAAAGTGTGGACAAAACATCTAAAGCGGTCAAGATAGCGGTTAAAAAGTTTATTAATATTTTGCCTGCCTTTTTGAGCATGCTTATTCTGGTTTCAATTATTCTTTTTCTAATCCCGGATGAAATCATTTTAAAATATCTTGGAGATAAAAATAAATTCGTCGGCATAACGCTCGCCTCGTTTTTTGGTTCCGTCACTTTAATGCCGGGATTCATCGCCTATCCGCTTTGCGGAATTCTATTAAAAAAAGGGGTGACATATATGGTATTATCCGCTTTTTCCACCACGTTAATGATGGTGGGGATACTGACCTATCCCATTGAGAAAGCGTATTTCGGAGTAAAGGTAACCATAATTAGAAACATTTTTAGCTTTTTCATAGCCATTGTCGTGGCCTTGATGACCGGAATTTTCTTTGGAGAAATAGGGTAATGACCTTTAGCGCTAAAATAAAAATATCAGGCTTTTTTGCCTATATCTGTTTTGTGGCCGCTTCTTTTATTCTGAACTTTAACCCCGGCAAACTCATAGGGACAAATTTTTACAGTTTTTCTATAGAAATGCTAAAAATTCTACCCTGTGCGTTTATTTTAATAGGATTATTTGAAGTATGGGTAAAAAGAGAAACCGTTGAAAAACATCTCGGTACAGAGTCAGGGTTTCGAGGGTATCTATGGACGGTACTTCTTGCCGGCACCACGGTCGGCGGTTTATATGTCGCTTTTCCCATCGCTTACTCTCTGCATTCCAAGGGAGCAAAACTGAGTATTATATTCACCTACATAGGGGCGTCGGCAATTTGCAGAGTGCCGATGACCATATTTGAAGCCTCTTTTATGGGGATAAAATTTTCAATGATACGGGTGCTTGCATCTGTGCCTTTGGTTATTGCAACTTCGATCGTATTGGGAAATTATCTGACAAAACGAAAATACAAAGTATTACCCGGCAAATAAGGTGGTTCATTTAGAATTGGGTTTTATCTGAAATCATTACAATTTGAATACCTAACCCGGACAAGCCGGAAAAGTTACAAGTGATCTAAAGTGTGAAGTGATCTAAAGTTAAGGAGTCGCTACGCTCCGGTTGTTTATATTAAATTGCCGGAATTCCACAACTTTGGTCACTTTAGTTCACTTTAGTCACTTCACACTTGGTAAGCTTAGATATTTTTTGCCACAAAAAACACAAAATTCACAATTAAGGTACTAAGGAGGAGGGAAATGATTAGATTATTACTGGTAACACCGTACAGGAAGTCTTTGTTCGAATTGGCTTCAGCCATGGATGAATATGACGGTGTTGAATTAACATGGACCGAGTCAGGCCAAAAAGCTCTGGCTAAGCTTTCGGAGACTTCCGTGGATCTTGTTATAACCGATAAAGAGCTTGGAGACATGACAGGAATTGAATTTGCAGAAAAATTGGTTCGGGTAAATCCAATGATCAACTGTGCCGTATTAAACTCGCTGCCGTCCGACGAATTTCATGAGGCCAGCGAGGGTCTTGGCGTTTTTGCACAATTACCGCTCCGGCCTTCCAGAGACGATGCAGAAAACCTGTTAAAACGCCTAAAAAACCTGAAAGATCTCACTACAGGTATTAACATTGGCGACAATTAGATAAAAAAACATCAGATATATTTCTGTGCAAAACTGTTATGACCACAACTACAACTAAAATTTCTTATTCTCGGTCTAAAAATGTTTTTAATACCGGGAAAGTGCTCACTCTTTCTGTTTGTCATTTTATTCATGATATTTATTCCAGTTTTTTCGCACCGCTCCTTCCTCTGCTCGTGGAAAAGTTTTCCATGACACTTGCTCAGGCCGGCTTTCTTTCCACAATAATGCAGATCCCCGCTCTTTTTAATCCGTTTATCGGCCTTCTGGCGGACAGGATAAGTGTCCGTTATTTTATCATTCTCGCTCCGGCGACCACCGCCATACCCATGAGCCTTTTGGGTCTTGCACCCAGTTATGGTGTACTGGCGCTCCTTTTTTTTGTTACCGGTGTCAGTGTTGCCGTTTTTCATGTCCCTGCCCCGGTTATGGTATCACAACTGTCCGGGAATAAAACAGGCAAAGGAATGAGTTTTTATATGACAGGCGGTGAACTGGCCAGAACAATAGGGCCGATGGTCGCGGTAGGTTCAGTCTCGATTTTAAGTTTCCAAGGATACTACCCGATCATGATTTTCGGAATTCTGGCCTCGCTCTGGCTTTATTTCAAATTTCATGGAATTGATGTGCGGGTAAAAAAATCAGACAGAAAACCCCTGTTATCCGCCTGTCGTGAAATGAAACACATCCTCTTGCCGCTAACCGCCATATTGATTACCCGGGGATTTATGCACGCATCTACAACTACGTTTCTTCCAACCTTCATAAAGATGGAAACAGGGAATATCTGGTTGGCAGGGTTCGCACTTACCGCATTCGAAGCGTTTGGAGTGGGGGGTGTATTGTCATTGGGAATACTCAGCGATTATTTTGGCCGAAGACAAATACTGATCATTTCCCTGATATGTGCCCCTGTGAGCCTGTTTTTATTTGTATATACCGGTGGACTGCTGCGCTGCCTGATGCTTGTTGTCACCGGTTTTACACTCTTGTCTACCACGCCGGTTATGCTGGCAATCGTACAGGAAAACGCCAAAAGCAGTCCGTCAACAGCCAATGGATCTACCACGCCGGTTATGCTGGCAATCGTACAGGAAAACGCCAAAAGCAGTCCGTCAACAGCCAATGGATTGTTTATGATGGTGTCGTTTATTTCACGATCAGCCATTGTGGTACTCGTCGGAATTATCGCAGATCATATCGGTCTTCCCTTAACCTATGCCATCAGTGCAGCCATAGGATTAATCAGCATACCGTTTATCCTTATGCTTCCCAAAACCTGCCTCAAATAAGAAGGCTTTGTTTTATTCCCAGAGGGGATTTGCTTTTTTGGAAGTTTCAAAAAACACAAATATCAAATTGCAAATATCAAACAAATTTCAATGACCGAAATTCGAAA
>JAFDHQ010000277.1 GCA_019308685.1 Deltaproteobacteria bacterium | reverse complement strand
TATGTTTCCAATTCAGAAATGAGCAATTTTTCGCAAGGTCAAGGCAATCAAGGAACACCGCGGAGGCGTACAATTGGTACGCCGCACAAGTGATTCCGAAGATTGACGCAGAGATTGCGGAAAAGGGCTATTTCTGAATGGAAACAAACTTGATTTAATAAATTCTAATACATTCAAATTCAATAGGGTTATTTATAAAATGAATAGAATTCTCCTTGACATTTCTCACTCTAGCTGTTACGGGGTTTAAATTTTCGTGCGTTTTGGCTGTAGACATAATTTTAATATTATATCAGCGCGTTAGGGTCTCATTTTTTTTTAGGTCTCGATTGCGCTGGGAAAGGAGAAGAATCGAAAAAAAGGAAAGAGGGAAGTTGTTAGGTAACTGAAAATTAACATTTAAGTCATTAAGGAGGGAAAATTGATGAAAAAGTTGATGGTATTTGCTATCTTACTAGCATTTCTGGCCTTTCCCCTGACCGCCTTCGGAGTAATGGGCAAGATGGCACCCGCAAGCAAGGACATTAATGTGTCGTGGTTCGGCAGCCTGAAGACCTATCCTTCATGGATGTCCGAGCTGGACTTTAACAGCGACACTGATGTAAATGACTTTATGATTGATGAAAATGGTGCCATGACCGACCACAATGTCCGAAATGAGCTCCGGATGGGCTGGAAGGGAGGAAACGATACGTTTGACTTCATGATTATCCTGGAGGCTGATTTCAACCTGGATAAAAACAACACCGACCGCGGTTCTCAAAAGAATGGATTAACCTATGCTGCCCTTGATGATCAAGGGATGACCGGAGATGATTTCGGTGTGGAAAAACTGGACATCGGTTACAATTTCGGCCCCTTTCGGATTCATACCGGCTGGACCACCCGGTGGCTCGACCTTAAAACCGGTGGTTTGGTGTACGGTGATGATCATCCTTATATCGGGCTGACCGGAAACATCGGTGAAAACTTTAAATGGGAGGCAGATTATACCATTGTCTATGACGCCATAGACGTAGCTACTCTTGATGGCGATAATCTTGACTGGAGGTTTTACTCGGTTAAAGGAATATATACAATTCCTTCGGGCTTTGCCAAGGGTTTTGTGATCAGCCCCTTTTATGCGTTCAGCGACAATTCTGTGCAAAACAACGCCCAGGTGAGCTACTTCGGCCTCGAAGGCTACGGTAAGCTGGGCGGCATGTTTACCCCCCGCTTTGAAATTGCCTATGCTGACGGGGATATGGACGGAAATGGTGTGGACTTTGACATCAGCGCCATGGCCGCTTTTGCATCCGTGGACATCGAAATTTGTCCGGGATTTATCCCCTATCTCGGCATCAGATGGGAAGAAGGCGACTCCGACCCGACCGACGACGATATCGATGCATTCAACGCAATAACCGATATCGCGCGCTACACCCCCACCTTCGGTATGGAAAACGCTATTGTTTATCGTTACCTCACTTCTCTGGGTACCCATCTTTACAGCGGTAACTTCAACAGGACTGGAACACAGACTGGATATGGCGGAATCAGTAACTCCTCCACGGGCGATGCCCCGGGACTGCTCATGTGGGGCCTGGGTGCCAAGGGGAAATACGGCCAATGGTCCTATAAAGTTCAGTATATGGACTTTAGTTTTGATGAGGAACCTGACCAACTTGTCGCTGGCGTTGATGACGAAGTAGGGCAGGAATTTGATCTTCGTGTGGCCTACGCCTTCAGCAATCATTTCACCATAGCCAACTGTTTTGCCGCCTTTGATCCAGGCGATGCCATTGAGGATCTTTGGGGCAATGACTATGACGACACCGCGCTGGTAAATACCATCGAGCTGATATGGAAATGGTAAGTTGCCGGTGAGCGACTGAAGCTAGTCAAAACCTTTTGTCAGGTCCTCCCCGGCCGGGGCGGGCCTGACATTTTTGAGGAGTATTTGAATTGAGAGTTAAAATAACCATGATAGTATTTTTTTTCTGTGTGCTGCCGTTTTTTCT
>JAFDHQ010000087.1 GCA_019308685.1 Deltaproteobacteria bacterium | reverse complement strand
AAATGATCGATAATTCCGTCTGAGCCAACCAGATGGCCAACGCCCACCAAAATAAATTCATTTTGGGAAGTTTGAAGATAGTGTTCAATCTTTTTTCCTTCCATTGTTGCCTTATGATAAAAATAATTGTCAACACCCGTTTGATCAATGCCCAGCTTCTGTAACTCTAAGCCAAGCAGTGTTAAAACAACCATGGACGGCTTAAACTTGTTCAATGAAAAGACCGGAATCCCCAAAGTTTCACAATACCGTCTCAGAAGATCGCAGGTCTGGGGCGATAACACTTTGTCAAGACTCAAATTATCATGTCTCAGAAGATCGCAGGTCTGGGGCGATAACACTTTGTCAAGACTCAAATTATCATTGTAACAGCCTTTTTTGATTTTTCTGGAATCCGTCAGAAGCGGTGTTTTACCAGTTACAGATATTTTTTTCGATCCATTAGAAAATTCTTGTAAATCCGGTAATGCTCGGTTTCTTCATATGTCACCGGACAGACAGGCACGTGGTCAAAACTGTATATCCTGGCTCCGGCGCAGGCGAGCAGTATCGGTGAGTGCGTCGCGATAATGAACTGGGCGTGACCGGCCCGGCTATTTTTGCCCAGAATCTCCAGCAACTCAAGCTGACTGCGTGGCGAAAGCGCGGTCTCGGGTTCATCGAGCAAGTAGATGCCCTCTATCCGGTACCGGTTGCGAAAATAGGACATCAGCGATTGACCGTGGGACTGAGTCACCAAGGACTTGCCGCCAAAGTATTTCAGTTGGCCAGGGTCCGTCACCGCCCACTCATCCAGAATATTGGCGAAATCCTTGAACATCTCCGAACCGAAGAAAGAACCGGAAACGCGACCATTGGACCATTCCAAAGAAACATAATTATACAGTTGCCCTTCGAAACGGTTGACTTGGTAACGGGGGCCCTCGGAAACCCGCCAGATATGGATATCACAGGCGTGCGCCAGCGCCTCCAAAAGGGTAGATTTGCCGGTGCCATTCTCGCCCACAAAGAACGTCACCGGCGTATCCAAGGATAAATGTTTGGTTTGATGAAAGATGGGAAGAGTAAAGGGATAGTGTTCCCGGGTAGGGTATTTCTCGGGCCTTAGTGTGATGCTTTTTAGATGAACGGACATAATATTTTCTATTTTCCCGGAACGCTCAACACAGACCGTAATCATAGGCTTCTAATCATAGAATCCTTGTGTTTGAGACATTTTAATTGTGAGCACTTCGTTCCTCAGCATAAACTTAGCGAATTCAGTTGGATAACTGTACAACGTAATCTAATAAATGCTTTTATACAAAAAAGCAAGTTAGATTCAAAAATGGAATCAGACGCCGTTCTTATTCCGGTCTTGCCAAGCTGATCATACCCTTGTTTTAAAATGCTTACAGTATTTTCCTTTTCAATTTAATGTCCAGCACGGGGGTACCGTTAATGGCATCCAATCCTTTGACAACCAATGTGGTCCCTTCTACCTTAACCAGCCGAACATCCTGAATGCCAATTCTTGAAAGTCTGTCCGGCGTACGCGAAGCAAATACCCCCACTTCCTTACCGTCCAATCCTCGCTTGAATCTGGCTCTGACCGGACGTGTTTTATGCAAATAATAAACAATCGTCAGATTTCGTTCGTCTTCCAATTTATACATAAATGGCTTTTGCGAATGAAACAGTTCGATTCGAGAAGTTCGACTTTTTCCACGTAAACCAAAGTCACTGCTGTCTCTGTCCTGTTTGTTGGAAACAAAACCAATCGGGTAGATCTTTACCGGCGAAATATCTCCGAATAGACATCTACGGCACACATTCTTGTTGTCGATAATGAAAGATTCCTCTTTGCTGCAGACAGACCCGCATTCCATGCAACGGATAGTAATGTTATTCTTCACTGTAATATCCCTCTCCAATCAAAAAGATATCTCCCTGAACCTTTTTTAAGAATCCAATATCTTGGATATAATTTTGTCCTTGTCGCGCTTTGAGATGTAAGGTTTCATCCGTGCTTCGAGGATTTTGGTTTCATGACTTCTTTTTCTTTTAGCTGCTGCTTTAACTTTGAGAACAAGTACCTCCAGGTCACATGGCTTCAATGGCGGAATTAACCGTAGCATGGCCGGTGAGCATGATGATTTTCAAACCTATGCCCACGGAGGAACTTGAAGCGGATGAATTGAGTATTTTTTTGCCAAGAGATGAGCTGATATCTTCCGGATCGAAAAAATAATATAAGGGTCGGCCTGTCATCTTTCATCAAGTGCTTTACGAACCGTGCTGGCCAAAACAGACCGGTTAAAGGGTTTTTCAATATATTGGCAAACTCCGATTTCTTTTGCCTTTTCTTCATCGATATTTTCACTGAAACCCGTGCATAAAATGGTCGGCATATCCGGCCGAATCTTCAAAATCTCCTTAACCAAACGGTCTCCGGTCATCTGGGGCATGGTCATGTCGGTAATTACCAAATCAAATAGATCCTGATTCCTATGAAATAATTCAAGAGCTTCAACAGGATTTGTCCGGGTTTCAACATGATACCCCAATCCTTCCAGTCGATTCCTACCCACATGAGTCATGGCTTCATCATCATCAACAAACAATATATTTTCACTCCCGGTAGGGAAAACTTCATCAGGTTCAGCGTGTTGCACAGCTTCTTTTTCAATGACGGGCAATAATATAATAAAAGTGGTGCCTTTCCCGATTTTGCTTTTAACTGAAATTGCACCGCTGTGACTTTTGATAATACCGTGCACCACCGATAACCCCATGCCGCTACCTTTTCCTACTCCTTTTGTTGTAAAATACGGATCAAAAATCCGATCTATAACCTTAGGGGCGATGCCCTGACCGGTATCGCTAACCATTATTTCTAAATATTTACCGGGAATCAAGTCAAACGTAGATGAAAATGAATTTGCCTTCAAAACGATTTCTTGTATTCCGATTTCAATAATGCCTCCGGTTTCTACCAAAGCATGATAAGCGTTGGTGATTAAGTTTATCAATACTTGCTGAATCTGTGTTTGATCGGCAAGAACCGTATCATTTGCATTTGTAATATTCTGTCGAATCTCAATGTTGGTTGGAATTGTTGCCCGCAAAAGTTGAATAGATTCTCTAATGACCGGAATAATTTTGGTTGGTTTTCGTTCAAAGGTGGTTTTGCGAGCAAAACTGAGCAACTGTCTGACGACATCTCTTGCCCGCCAGCTTGCTTTTCGTATTTCGTCAAGATTGAATCTGGCCTGATTTGACTCTGGAACCGTATCCAAGGCCAATTCCACATTTCCGGTAATGATTCCGAGAAGATTGTTAAAATCGTGTGCTACGCCACCGGCAAGGGTGCCGATAGCTTCCATCTTTTGGGCGTGTTGAAGTTGGGTTTCCAACTTCTTTTTTTCTTCTTGTGCTCGTTTTAGCTCGGTGATATCAGAGGCGACGGCAATCATGCATTCTTCTTCACCGAATTGAATGGTTCTGACCGAAAGAAGTGTATCCAAAACAGTTCCATCCTTTTTCCGGAACTGAATCTCCAAACCGTTTACTTCGCCTTTTTCACGGATCTCTTTAATCAAATGCTCACGATCTAACGGATTATTGTATAGATTTAAATCAAAAGAAGTTTTACCCAAAGCTTCCTCTAACGAATAACCGGTCATTTTAGAAAAAGCCTGGTTGACTTGCTGAAAACAACCGTCTTTAAGTCTGGATATTGAAATGGAGTCGGGTGCGGCTTCCAATGTGCGACGATATAGCTCTTCGCTGGCATCCAGTTTTTTTTGGGTCTGTCTTTTAAGTTCCTCCTGAGCTTCGAGAAGGCTTCTCAATACTTGATTGAATCCTTGGGCCAGCTTTTGGAACTCAACATATCGAATTTCTTTTTCATGCAATAAGAAGCTCGACGGTTTTTGGGAAATTTTCAGCGCCTGTTCCGCCATGGATTCCAGGGGTTCGCTTATTTTTTTGATCAGCTGAAAAGACACGATGAGTGTTAAAAGGAAAATAATCGTGCAAAGGCCCGTGAGTTTAATGAATAAAGCGTGTTTCTTATTATGAAGCGACTTGGAAGAAATCGCGTAAAAGAGGTCCGGAAATTCTTTTAATCCCACAAAGCTGCAATTTTGAAACAGATCAACCTTAGGGGATTCAAATCCATTGATAAAAAGACTTCGAATTTTTGATGGGAGACACACGGACTGGGATGTATGCAGATCTACAAGGTCTCCCTTGCTCTGAATCAGCAACCGTTCATTCATGTTGTTTTTAAATCGCTTCCAGAATTGAGTGTCTAAAGACAAATCGTAGATCGCATAAATGGTTCCAAGGCGTTCATCTTTTCTTAAAATGGGGCAGGAGAATAATGAAGTACATATGCCGTCGCCGTAATTTTGGAATTTGATGTTTTGGAAATCACTCATCCGGCTAATTTTGATTAAAGACGGTATCGAGGCCTTGTAACTGTCCGGGATTTCAGGAATGAATTGGGAATCCCCTTTCTCCTGAATGAAAAAGTAAGCACCTCTAATAAACGGATGGTGTGTTTTCAGAAGCTCGGAAAGCTGACTCCTTACCCCCAACATGAGGTTTACTCGAATGGCATTGTTTAAACTCGCTTCCTTGACCCGGGTTTCCAACAGGTTAAAGCGTTCTTGAAGCGCCATGCATACCTCTGATTGTACGACTTTCAGTTCATTAGAAAACTCTTTCACCATGGTCGTGCTCAGGAGGCCGTATAGACTTCCCACCACTAGAGTAAGAGACAAACCGATAAAACCCAATAATGTTAGCGTTAGAAATCTTGAAAACTTTTTATTCAAATGATCACCTCACAACTGTTATTGAACAACTTCATCAGCGGCCAACAGAATTTCACTGGGGATATCGATATTTAGCTGACGCGCTCTTTTTAAATTAAACGCCAGTGCATATCGAAATGCTTCTTCAATGGGAAGGACACCTGGATCCTTTCCTCTTAAAACTTTTACGACCATTTGGCCGGCCTGCTGTCCCATTGAATAAAAATCCACAGCAGCGCCACCAAACAGGCCCATCTTGGTAAATACATAGTTAACGGCAATTTCCGGTTTCTTAGAGACTTGAATGGTCCATTTAAAGATCTCCGGAGCCGTATAAACATTCCCTTTTTTGTCTTTCAAAAGCAAAGCAACCGGATAAATCGCGCCAATTTGCGGGTCATTGTTGGCTGAAATAATTTCAGCCTGGTATTCATCCCAGTCTTTTACGACTTTCATTTCCCAATCAACGGATATATCGGCATTTTCGAGTTCCAACTTAATCTGTGTGTTTATGGCCTTGCCTGTGGGAGATTGATCTGTGATAATTTTTAATTTTTGAAAATCGGGAAACAATCTGGAATGAACCCGTACCGCATCAATAAAATGAAGCTTTTCATATACTCCGGTAATATTATGGCCGGGATTTTCTCTCGAAAGCATAAATGGTTTTTGCCGGTTATACATTTCAGGCTGACCGTTTAACCCTGAAAAAACAATGGAAATATCAGAATCCACAAGTTTTAAGGCAACCCATCCGAAAGCATTGTCATCCAGCGTTACAAGGACATCCGGTTTAAACCGTTTGATTTTTTGTAATGCTATATCTGCCTGTTTATTAATAAGTTCAGGGGTATTGTTTTTGCGTTTGGTATCCATATAATATACTTGAAGCTCAAGATTTCGGTTTTCAATAAAACCTGCTTGTTTGAGCATTGCAACCATGCCGTCGTGCTGCGGCTGTCCGCAAACATGATTTTGCTCATAACTGTGAAGGATAAAAACGCGAGGGGTGGGTTGAGAAAGAGCCGTGCGTTTACCTATAAAAAAGACGAACATAATGATAAGGCCAACGATCAACAGGTTCTTCCTTTCCGGATTCATTATATACGGCTCCTTTTTAATAAGAACGGTTTGGATGTTTATGATTTTTTTGCTATAAAAATCTCCTGGTTTGGAATTGGCAGACTGATCTCAATGGGTCTTGAAAAGCCATCATCCGTCTGCCGCTATAATTTGAATGGGGTTCCCTTTAGCATTATAAGGTATAAATTTCAATATTTCATTATCTGACTGGGAATGTAAATAATTAAATTCTTAAAACATACCGATCGGCGGCGCTTCTTCCGGATCAATAGTGACATCCAATAATGTCGGGCCCTTACGCTTACACAACGATTGAAAGTCGATGTGTTCAAAATCTTGGAGATCTTGAATTTTGTGAGCATTTGCCCCGGTGGCCTTAGCCATCATACAAAAATCAACCGGCGGAATCGAAAAATTAACCGTTTCCTTACCTGCCATGCGATGTCCATGCCGGATCATTCCATACGAATGGTCATTCAATACTACAAAAATTACCGGCAACTGTTCTTCAACCGCTACGGTAATTTCCTGCCCGCTCATTAAAAAGCAGCCGTCACCCGTAAAACAGACCACGGGGGTATTGAGTTTGCCTAAAGCCATTCCCACCGACGCGCCGATCGCCCAGCCCATAGAGGCAAACCCTATGGATAAATGATAGTTTTCCGGACGGCGATGAAAAAAATAGTGGATCGACCAAGGTACGCTGTTACTATTATCGATGAGAAAACGGGTTTCATTCGGAACACGCTGTATGATTTCACAAATTACTCGCTGCGGCTTTATGGGTGTCGAGGTGTTCTCTCGACGACAACTGTCCGGTGCTTGGACTTCAATGTGATGAGGCACATATGGGGATTCCTTTAGATGATCCGAAGTTGATTTCGGGGTTATAACTTTTTCTTTAATCTTGCCGATCAGAAAGAGCTTGCCCTCCTCCTTCAGGGTCTCAAGGCGTGAGATCAATTCTTTAAATATCGTTCGGATGGTTCCATAAACGTGCAGGCGTGCCATGGGAGAACGGCCGAAACAGGTTTTTTCATTATGGATATGTACCAGCTTGTCATTCATTAAGATGGAATCCCACCCGCTGGTTGACCATTCGTTAAGATTGGTTCCCACAGCCAGTATCAGATCCACGGATTCATCCGTCAGTGCCTTACGGGCCGTTTTATGTCCGGAAAAACCGAATACCCCGCGCGCCAGAGGGTGATAGGGATTGATCCAGGATTTTCCACGCTGTGTGGTGACAATGGGTGCGCCGATAAGTTCGGCAAATTTAATGATTTCCTGCGCAGCGCCCGCGCAATCATGACCGATAACTAATACCACTTGCCGGTTTTGGTTTAAAATATGGTGCAATTCCTTACAGAGCGTCTCCAGTGCCACAACATCCATTTCTAAGGCGGGTTGGGTCAGCAAGGTTTGCAAATTCGGGAAAGCGATTTGTCCGTTTTTGGGAGAGCGCAAGAGATCAACCGGCACACTTAAATGAACGGGGCCTTTTGGGGGGCGCAAGGCCGTAGTCAACGCAGCAGCCAGTTTCTTCTCCAATTGGTCGGCATGTGTAACCATCGTGTTATAACGGGTACAATGTTCAAACATGCCCGGTATATCTATACCATCAGCAGAGGATTCCTGAAAAGCACCCATGCTGAAATCAGGCAACCGGGTTTGTGGGGTGATCACCAGCAAAGGGATATGATCCGTATACGCTGAAGCCACGCCGGTAATCAGATTGGTTGCACCGGGACCGGTGGTTGCACAGCACACCCCAATTTTTCCGGTTTCACGGGCATAGCCGTCAGCCATAAACGCCCCGCCCACTTCATGACGGGCAAGTATGGAACGAGGGCCGCCCCTTGCTTCGCTGCGTACAAGCGCATCATACAAGGGGCCAAGAGGACCGCCCGGTACACTAAAAACATATTCCACACCAAATTGTTCCAAATAGTTGATGATTAAATCACTTAGCGTCATTATCCAACCTTTGTTATCTAGTATTTTTCATGCAAGATTAAAGTCTGTACGGGCTTTTCGTGGCAAAGGATCTGTATAGAATAAGTCCAATCCGTTGTAAACCCATATTCCAATGGACCTGGCCAGAGCAAGCCTTTCAAAAAGGCCTCTCGAAAATTTTCATGAAATATTCGCGTTAGTGGCCAGAGTGAATGTACTTTTTAGTTGTTTGACTTTCTTATGAATTTGCCGTTTTTTATAAAGGCTATTGTCTGCATTATTGCGTTTTTATTCTTCATGATAAACGGATGTGATGAATGGATGATGATAAAATCTTTCATGCCCTCGATTTTTGCGCTTTCAATGGAAACCTTGCCATCATCTGGACCTGGAATGATGATGGATAGCAAAAAGTTTATGGATCTGTCTCCTGTAATAACGCCCAAATAAAAGTTTACGTTTCCGATTTGCCTGGGCAGACTGTTACTGTTTGTACCCAGTTGTTGACCTGCAGGGCCGTTCAACCATTTAAAAAGGAAATTATTTTTTAATTTGTCAACAACTTCACTGCCCTTATTCGGCGGACTTAGCATGACAACCCTGCCAAGTTCAGGCATATAATGATGCTTGAGATAATACCGTACGATTATCCCCCCCATGGAATGCGTTACGAAATGAATTTTTTTTGCATTATTTTGCCGACAGATCTTAATGGCTTTGGGAACATATCTTTCAGAGATTTCTTCAATGGTTAGCACTCTTGAAGGATAACCTAAATTCAATACGCCATATCCTGATTCCGAAAGACTGCGTCCGAGCTTTGCCATGGTGCTTTTCGAACGTGCAAGTCCATGTAAGAGCACAACAAACTCTCTTGATACGACATCAGCATTACATAAACTCGGCAAAACCATACAGAAAATAAATAAGCATGTCCATTTCAACTGTTTATATTGCTTTCTCACCTAATGTGCTCCAGGTAACAAGCCCGAATATTTCAAGAAAATTTCCGAGGTGTTCATTTAAATTCTATGCGTAACGGTCTGGCTATATTGAATAATTAGCAACATCCTTGTTAAGGATCAATCGTTTTAATTAATAATTATTATTTTATTCCAATCCTTGAATTGACACTCTGGCGGTAATTCTCTATAGATCCAAGAGCGATAATCGCGTGTATTTTAAAAACCCTATGAAACCAAAAGGGGAACCTGAAAATGACCCCATTGAGACATTTGTTCTCACCGGTACGGATCGGAACCATGACCGCAAAAAACCGAATGCTCATGTCGGCAATGAGCATCAATTTCGGTGTCGATGCAAAGGGACATGTCACGGAACAGTTGATCGAATATTTTGTTGCAAGGGCCAAAGGCGGGGTTGGGTCCATGCTGGTGGGCGGAGGTGCGGTGCATCCCACAGGACTGGAGCTTCCCGATCTTCCGACCCTATGGGATGATGACTGTATTGGGGCTCTGGAAAAAATGACGAAAGCCATACGCCCCTTCGGCACAAAATTCGGAATGCAACTGATGCACGGCGGCAGGCAGTCCTATCACGACAACAAGGTCGCGCCTTCGCCGCTGCCCGCAGCAGCCGTGGTCAAAGGAGTTCCTAAAGAGCTCACCATTGACGAAATTCATGAACTGGCCGAGGCATTCGGGGATTCGGCCAAACGGTGTCAGGCTGCCGGGTTTGATTTTGTGGAAATCCACGGAGCACACGGCTATCTCATAAACCAGTTTCTGGCCAAAAATTCCAATCAACGAAATGACGACTACGGCGGATCTTTTGAAAACCGAATCCGGTTTCTTATCGAGCTTTTCCGGAATATCAAGAGAAAGATGGGCAGCGATTTTCCGGTCGGCATTCGAATCAACGGCAGCGATTATATCCAAGACGGCTGGACCCTGGAAGAAGCCTTGCAACTGGCAGTCATCCTGGAACAGGAAGGCGCGGATTATCTGCACGTTTCCGCGGGTGTGTACGGTTCATCAGAGCTGACCATCCCTTCCATGTACACCCAACAGGGATGTTTTGTTCATTTGGCACATGCTGTAAAAAAACAAGTCTCTGTTCCGGTTGTGGCCGTTGGCCGCATCAAAAGCCCGGAGATGGCCGATCGCATCATCGGCGAGAAAAAAGCGGATATTGTGGCATTGGGCCGATCCTTTCTGGCGGATCCGGATTACCCCCGAAAGGCCGAGTCCGGAGACCTTGCCCGGATCAGGCCGTGTATCGCCTGTTGTTTGGGATGTATTCACAATGTACTGGCATTGGAGCCCGGATCGTGTGTGGTCAACCCGGATGTAGGCAGAGAATACCTGCTCAAAGGAACGGACAGGGCCGATGAGTCAAAAAAAATTTTGGTTATCGGCGCAGGGCCGGCCGGCCTCGCCGCCGCAAGAATGGCGACCATCCGAGGCCATGAGGTGATGGTCTGCGAGGAAAGGGGGCATGTGGGCGGTCTTGCAAGGCTTGCGGCCATTCCGCCCGGTCGTTCGGAAATCATGGAAATCGTGGAGTACTTTAAAAACGAACTGGACCGCCTGCGGGTGGATTTACGGCTGAACGTTGCGTTGACCCCATCGTTTATCCAATCCGTCAACCCGGACCACATCATTCTTGCCACCGGAAGTCTTCCGGAAATGCCCATTATAAAGGGTCTTTTTCAGACAAAAATGTCCCTTTGCTCGGTTACCGATGTCCTGGAGGGAAGCACTGCTACGGGAAACCGGGTTATGGTGATCGGCGGCAATCAGGCCGGCTTGGTACTCGCCGACTTTCTCGCAGAAAAAGAGGTGGTGGTCCTTAACCGGAAAAAACATTTTGCAGAAGAAATGTCGAGCAACGACCGTTTCTATCTTAGAGAGCGGCTGAAACGGGATAATGTAAAACTGTATAAGAATGTATCCATCAAGCAATTTTTGCCGGATGGGGCGATCTTTTCATCCGGAGGAGAAAAAATCAGACTCCAAGGGTTCGACAGTGTGGTGATTGCGGAGAAAATGACCCCTATTCGAAAAGCCTCGGAGCTATTCGAGGACACCCATATCCCGGTTCATGTGATCGGTGATGCCAAGTCTCCCCGCATTTTGATGCACGCCATCAGTGAGGGGGAAGATATCGGACGGGCAATTTGAGACAATTGTTATCCAAAAACTGTGAAACGCTGCAGATCCCTCATTGTCCTATTAAATTAGCATGTTGTTAGTGATGTTTTCGGGGAGGTTGAAAACTCGCTCGGGCCTTGCCGGAAACCAAAATCTGCCATTTCTGAATGGA
>JAFDHQ010000086.1 GCA_019308685.1 Deltaproteobacteria bacterium | reverse complement strand
TTTACCCTGTTAAATCCCTCGCCTTGCGAGGGTCCGCCCTTGGGCGGAATTTAACAGGGCGGGTATTCAATGACCAAAACCTTCCAGGGCGAGACATTGTTTGGATTTTCGAATTTCGGTCATTGTAAATTGTTTGTAATTTGTAATTTGATATTTGGGATTTCAATAAGTCAATGAACTGCCAACAAAGCAAATCCCCTTAGGGAAAACCAAAGCCTGGTCCTTTGGGTCAGGATTCTTTACTTACGTAATTGATATTTTCGCACGGCCCTGTTGTGATCTTTTATGTTCGTTGAGAACTGATGCGTATTGTCTTTTTTTGAAACAAAATAAAGGAACCGGGTCTCGGCCGGGTAGAGGGCGGCTTCTATGGCCTTGGTTCCAGCGTTTGCAATGGGCCCCGGAGGGAGCCCTTTGATTCTATATGTATTGTAAGGTGTTTTTTCGGCAAGATCTCTTCGGGTAATGTTACCGTTAAAGTCTTCTATGCCGTAAATTACCGTGGGATCACTTTCCAAACGTATTTTCTGCTTCAAGCGATTGTGAAAAACCGAGGAAATAATGGGTCGTTCTGCGGCTGAACCGGTCTCCTTTTCAATAATCGATGCCAGTGTTACCAACTGATGAATTGTAAATCCAAGGGTTTTGGCTCGATTTTTCCATTCCGGCTTGAACACGGACCAGAAACGTTTCACCATTGAAGATATGATCTCTTCAGGTGTGGTGTCTTTGGTAAAATAATAGGTGTCGGGAAAAAGATAGCCCTCAAAGGTTTGGGCATCAATTCCTTTGGAATGCAAAAGCTCGGCGTTTGTTGCGGCCTTTAAAAAATCTACCGGGCTTCCGAATCCTGCCCGGGAAACAACCTGTGCCACCTGTCGCAGGTTATACCCTTCGGGTATGGTGATCCTGTGGAGACGGACCTTTCCGATGACAAAGATTTCAAGTATTATTTTCGGTGTCATGGTAGGGGAAAGGACATATTCTCCGGCTTTTATGTTTTTATCATAGCCTTTAATGCGGGAAAACAGCCTGAATTTAACAGGATGATGAATAATCCCTTTTTCGTGCAATATTTCGGAAAGAGACTTGAATTTTTGGCCGGGTTTAACAATGATAACCTGTTTTACAGGTTCGGCACTTGCGGGTTTGTCAGCGTACCTGAAGATATCCACATATACGGCTATTGCAACGAAAAACACAAAAACCAGAATGAATATGATAGTGATCCGTAATTTATTCAAGGTTAAAACGCTCCGTTTAAGATATCGCGTCAATTTTATTCTAAAACGCCACAAATTGTCAAAGGAGTAATGTGAGACCTTTGCAAAAGTCCTTTTTTGCCCAATTTCTACGACAAATGGTAATTAAAAAGGAAAAATGCATTTGAATTCCAATATAGGTAGAACGCTCCACG
Organism: Deltaproteobacteria bacterium; assembly: GCA_019308685.1. Lineage (GTDB taxonomy): Bacteria > Desulfobacterota > Desulfobacteria > Desulfobacterales > UBA11574 > S5133MH16. The sequence continues at coordinate 11,242 of JAFDHQ010000086.1, read as the reverse complement.
ACGGCATGTATCTATTTACAACCGACTGAAACTTGTGCTTAAGCATCCGTAAGCCCGAGCCGTGCCAGAGTTATTAAGAAACATTCGTCGCTAAATTATCCCATTGATTGTTTAAGTCATCATTTCATTCGTCTCGGGCTAACGCGTGCTAAAGCCCTTCAAACAGTCAATCGGTTTCCAAGAGAAACAGGCCGTCCCTCCGCTGAGATCAAATGCGTTTACCCTGGGTAATTGAAAATTTACTTTCGCATGGGTTTTTTTCAATTTTCAATCCCAATGTCCGGTATCCAGGATATGCCTTGATTTCCTGACTTTAATGTATAACATTAAATGCTTGAATGGTAAAACTTAAATGGTTAAAGTTCAAATTCAAGGCGTGCAAATTTTGTAATCATGAGGCGTACTTTTCGTACGTTGAATGATTACGAAATGCAGCACAACGCAGAAGTTGGACTTTTTACGAAACCGTCAAGGATGGATTGATAAATATGAGCCGAACGCGCAAAACAGATGAAATTTACCAGGGATTTGAACAGGGGCCCATACGGCCGCCCAGCGAGGCTTACAGCCTGCTGATTCGTGTCACTCGCAACTGTCCATGGAATCGCTGTACGTTCTGTCCGGTTTATAAAGGATCGCGGTTTTCCATTCGTTCGGTTGATCATGTTAAAAAGGATATTGACGCCGTTCACACGTCTGTCCAGATCATACGGAATATCGCCGGCCAATACGGCCGTATTCGCCGAGCCGAGATGCTTAAAATAGCCGGAAGCTATGAGCAAACCGACCCTATGGCCTTCAACGCCGCCTTGAACTGGTTTGCCGGCGGAATGGAATCTATTTTTATCCAGGATGCGAACAGCCTGATTATAAAGCCATACGAACTTGTAGAGATTCTGAACCATCTTAAAAGCCGCTTTCCCAGGGTTCGGCGGATAACATCCTATGCACGGTCCCATACCATTGCCCGTATCAAAGATAGTGATCTCAAGGAGATAAAAAATGCCGGCTTAAACAGAATTCATATCGGTCTTGAATCCGGCTCGGACAAGGTTCTCAAAATGGCTAAAAAAGGGGTTACTAAAGAAACCCATGTCAAGGCGGGTCTCAAGGTAAAAAAGGCCGGAATGGAACTTTCCGAATATATAATGCCGGGACTGGGTGGAAGAGCGTATTCAAAGATCCATGCACTGGAAACCGCCGATGCCTTAAACCGTATCAATCCTGATTTCATAAGGCTTCGAACCCTGGCCATTCCCAACAGTGTGGCGCTTTTCGATGATTGGCAGGCCGGTCGTTTTGAAAAATGCACCGATCTTATGATAGCCAAAGAGATTCTTCTTTTTATCCAAGCACTGAACGGTATTACCAGCGTTGTAAAAAGTGATCATATCCTGAACCTTTTTGAAACCGTGGAAGGCACGCTGCCACAGGATAAAGAACCTATGCTTGACATCCTTCGCACATTTCTGGCAATGGAGCCCGAACGACAATGCGTATATCAGGTGGGAAGGAGGCTCGGATTCTTTTCGCGTATCAGCGACATGGAAAGCCCTCATCGGCTGAAAAAGGCCGAAAAGGCCTGTCGACAATTTGGGGTTACCCGGGAAAATGTAGATGAAGTTATTGATGAGTTGATGAAAAGATTCATTTAGGTTTTTTAAATAAAGAAAAGGAGTTTGTATGACGGAGGATAATGGAAGAATAACGTACTCGGATGATGGAAAACTCAATGTCCCTGATTTTCCGGTGATTCCTTTTATCGAAGGTGACGGCACCGGTCCGGACATCTGGCGGGCTGCCCGGCGGGTACTGGATGCGGCGGTGTTAAGTTCTTATGGTAGTGACCGAAAGATTCAGTGGCTGGAAGTCTTAGCCGGTGAGAAAGCGTTTAATCAGACACAAACCTGGCTTCCGGAAGAAACTTTGGAAAAGATCAGGATTCATCGCGTTGCCATAAAAGGGCCTCTGACCACTCCGGTGGGGGAAGGAATCCGGAGTATCAACGTCAGCTTGCGACAGGAGCTGGACCTTTATGCATGTGTTCGGCCGACCAAATATATTACCGGTATTCCAAGCCCCATGCTGAGACCTGAGGACGTTGACATGGTCATTTTTAGAGAAAATACCGAGGATGTTTACATGGGACTGGAATGGAAAGCGGATTCTTTAATGGCGAAAAAAATCATCGATCTGGTAAAAATCGAGGATGGAAGGGAAATTCGATCCGGATCAGGTATCGGGTTGAAACCCATCAGCCGCTTTGGAACCCGCCGTCTGGTGCGAATGGCCATTGATTATGCCCTTGAGCACAAAAAGAAAAGCGTGACCCTTGTTCATAAGGGAAATATCATGAAGTTTACCGAAGGGGCTTTTCGAACCTGGGGATACGAAATTGCGCGGGAAAAATTCGGTGAACGGGTCATTACCGAAGAAGATCTGTGGGAAAAATATAACGGAGAAATCCCTCGGGACAAAATCGTGATCAAGGATCGGATCGCAGATGCCATGTTCCAGCAGATTCTTTTGCGTCCCGCAGAGTATGATGTGCTGGCCATGCCCAATCTCAACGGCGACTATATGTCCGATGCGTTGTCTGCCATGGTGGGAGGACTCGGTTTGGCGCCGGGAGCCAATATCGGTGATGGATATGCTCTTTTTGAGGCCACCCATGGTACGGCTCCAAAATATGCGGGACAGGATAAAGTGAATCCCGGATCTTTGATACTTTCCGGGACCATGATGCTGGACTACATTGGATGGAAAGAGGCTGCGGATCGTGTAAGGGAAGGATTGGTCAAAACCGTGGAACAAAAACGGGTCACCTATGATCTGGCACGGCAGATGGAGGGCGCCGTTGAAGTCAAATGCTCGGAATTTGCAGAAGAAATTGTTCTTCATCTTTAGATCACTTCTCACGGAATGAACTGTAATGTTAATATGTTCCAGAGGTAAACCTGGACCGGATTCATTGGGATTGGATCTTTACAATTAATAGGCGGGTCGGAATCACCCTGTTTTGCGCCGGAACCCATTGAAATGTTACAGATAATAGAATTAAAATACGGAACCGGGAAAATCCCTTTTACCCTTCCGGATCATACGGAAATTTTGCAAATAAATGAACCGGAAACAAGAATAAGCGCACCTGAATTTGCTTTTAGAATTGGCGATGCACTTGAACGGTTGACGACAAAACTTACCAACGTTGCGGTGGTGATCGCGGATAAAACCCGGTTGTGCGGTTATCCGAAATTTTTGCCGGTGCTGCTCGATACCCTGGTAACTTTTGGAGCACGATGGGAGAATATTACCGTGTTCATCGCATACGGCACTCACGGTCGACAGACCGATGAAGAGTGTATTGAAGTCTACGGTGATACCTATAAGAAAATACGGTTTATCCATCACGATTGTCTGGATAATCATTGTTTTGTAAATTTGGGAAAGACCTCGCGCGCCACCCCGGTGCTTATTCGGCGCGATATTCTTGAAGCCGATTTTCTTATAACGTTCGGCGGCATTTCACACCATTATTTTGCAGGTTACGGCGGTGGGCGAAAGATGATTTTCCCGGGGTTGGGCCAGAGAGAAGCCATATATCACAACCACGGGCTGTTTTTGGATCCGGACCATCACACCCTTTCTCCTTATTGTCAATCGGGCGTATTGGATAAAAATCCGCTGGCAGAGGATCTGGCGGAATATGAAACATTTCTCCCTGCGGATTTGGCCGTCCATGGCATCCTGGATAGTGTTGGAAATGTTTGCGATTTACTGCCGGGCGCGGGAACCGATCATTTTCGGAAGGCTTGTGCCGAACATGGAAAAAATTGTGAAATTGAGTGTACGCGGGAATATGATCTGGTCATCGCATCCTGCGGGGGATATCCAAAAGATATAAACTTTATTCAAAGCCATAAGGCCATAGATAATGCAGCAAAATTTGTTCGTGACGGCGGTCGGTTGATTGTTCTGGCAGAATGTTTGGATGGCGTGGGGTCAAACACTTTTTTACCATGGTTTAACATCGGCGATTGGGGGAGGGCATTTAATAAACTGTCGGAAAATTATGAAGGAAATGGCGGTACTGCGCTTTCCATGATGTCAAAATTACAGCGGATCCAAATATTTTTGGTCACAAAATTGAGTGGTTCCGTCTGTGAAATCATGGGTGTTGAGAAAATTTCCACGGATCAGGCAAAAATGCATGTGAAACAATCCAGCGGACCCATAGCAGCAATACCCAATGCCGGACTGTTGGTTAAACGCCCGGTTCAAATATGATCTCAGCTGGACGGTAAATACCCATATTTGCTTGACATTAAGGAGTTAAGAAAATAACCAATTAAAGAATGTATACTATAAAGTTTTGGAAAAAAAATGAGAGGAAATTTGAATGGCAAAACCTAAGTTGAAGGCGCATGTAATAAACCGGGAATGGTGCAAAGGGTGCGGCATATGCGTCCATTTTTGCCCCAAAAACGTACTGGAACTTGATGATACAGACAAGGTGTTTGCCGCGCGACGTTCGGATTGTATCTGTTGTAAAATGTGCGAACTTCGTTGTCCCGATCTTGCCATCGAAATAGAAACAGAACAGGATGACTAATGAAAAACAAGAACATAAAATTTGTTCAAGGTAACGAAGTATGTGTGGAGGGCGCCCTGTATGCAGGCCTTGATTTTTTTGCGGGATACCCCATAACCCCCTCAACGGAAATTGCAGAACTTCTGTCCTACCGTTTGCCCCAAAAAGGGGGTAAGTTTATTCAGATGGAAGATGAAATTGCATCCATGTGCGCGATTATCGGAGCGTCCCTTACCGGCAGTAAAGTCATGACCGCCACCAGCGGTCCCGGTTTTTCTCTGATGCAGGAAGCTTTAGGGTATGCGATTATGGCTGAAATTCCCTGTGTGATTGTCAATGTACAACGTGGCGGACCTTCTACCGGCATTCCCACCCACGTAAGTCAGGGGGATGTCAATCAGGCCCGGTGGGGTACCCATGGGGACCATGCCATCGTCACGATTACGGCATCCAACCACCAGGATGTGTTTGAAACCACCGTTGATGCCTTTAATATTTCAGAAACTTACAGAACGCCTGTTATCCTCCTATATGATGAGATACTGGGACACATGCGGGAACGCTTACTGATGCCGGAACCAGGAGAACTTCCGTTAGTGGAAAGGCTCAGGACATCCGTGAGAGAAGGTGTGGACTATCATCCCTATCTGCCCAGGGAAGACGGCCGTCTTCCCATGTCTGACTTTGGCGGTGTGCACCGTTACAATGTTACCGGCTTGTTTCATGATATGTGGGGATTTCCGTCGGACAACCCCAAAATAGTTCATGGTCTTCTTCGCCATTTAGTGGATAAAATTCAGAACAATGTGAATCAAATCGCCCGATACAAAGAGTATTTCCTTGAAGATGCTGAGTGCATCCTAATTTCTTACGGGTCTTCAGCCCGGTCGGCCAATCATGTGGTGGTCAGTCGCAGGCCAAGAGGAGAACGGCTCGGACTTTTGGAACTCCAGACATTATGGCCGTTTCCGTATGATCTTGTTCGAGAAAAATGTGCAAATGCAAAATATATTGTGGTTGTGGAAATGAACATGGGCCAGATCATGCAAGAAGTAAGAAAAGCCGTGGACCAGCCCGAGAAAGTGTTTCTCGCCAATCGTATTGACGGTGTTTTTATAACACCTACAAATATTAGAGATATACTGCGGCTTATCCAGGGGAAAGGAGTGTAAGTTATGGCAATAAAGGATTTTATCAGAGAAAGGTTTTTCCCGCATATATGGTGTCCGGGGTGCGGGCACGGGATCGTGCTGAACAGTCTTTTAAGAGCCATTGAAAAACTGGGAATGAGCAAAAATGAAATCGTAGTGATTTCAGGGATCGGATGTTCGTCCCGGATTTCAGGATATGTTGATTTTCACACCCTTCACACTATTCACGGTCGTGCCCTGGCTTTTGCTACCGGTGTAAAAATGAGTCTTCCCGAACTGAACGTTATTGTTCCAATGGGAGACGGCGATGCACTGGCCATTGGCGGAAATCATTTTATACATGCGGCTCGAAGAAATATCGATCTGACCGCTATTGTCATGAACAATCGTATCTACGGTATGACCGGAGGACAGTATTCCCCCCTGTCAGGCTATGGAATTCTGGCCACCACGGCACCATATATGAATATAGATTACGCGTTTGATACGGTAGAACTGGCTACGGCAGCCGGCGCTTCTTTCGTGGCCCGCAGTACCACCTATCATGTTCAGCAATTAACTAAGATTCTAAGACAGGCTATTTTGCACGAAGGATTTTCAGTGGTGGAAGTGCTGTCCCAGTGCCCCACCTATTTCGGAAGAAAGAACCGTGCCGGAAGCGCCGTCGATATGATGGAGTATTTCAAAAACCATACCACACCCATTGGGTCCAAAGCCAAGAAAGACCATCCAGACCTCATTGAACGGGGTGTTTTTGTAGAAAAAGAGATGTCGGAATATTGCAGTGAGTATGACAAAATTATTGAAAAGGCCATGAAAGGAAGAACTTAATAGTTTCGTATCCGTTCATGGTGTAATTGAGTTAGTGGAAATTCCAAATAACAAATCCCAAAAAACAAATAAATTACAATGACCGAAATTCAAAATCCCAAACAAAAAAACAATCGCTTTGAACCGGTTTGGAATTTGGAGTTTGAGATTTGTTTGAGATTTGGTGCTTGAAATTTGAGATTTAATTGTAATTTGGTGCTTGAAATTTGAGATTTAATTGATCTTTGGCGCTTGGAATTTTGGGTTTCAAAAAGTCCGTGAACGGTTACATAGTTTCGGCCGATTCAGATACGTTTTAACTAAATTCTGCAATAGCCGTTTTCGATAACAATTGATGCGGATTTTGGGTTTTTATGGAATCAAAGAGGTAATCATGGAAAGATGCAGATTGGTATTTTCAGGTTCCGGCGGGCAGGGCGTTATTACCGCGGCCATCATACTGGCTGAAGCGGCCGTACTTTACGAAAATCGGATTGCGGTGCAGTCACAGGCTTATGGACCGGCAGCCAGAGGGGGATCCACACGCTCCGATGTTATTATTTCCGATTCCGCCATCAATTATCCCAAGGTCGTTCAGCCCAATGTGCTGGTGTGTCTGACCCAAGAAGCCTACAATAATTTTTATCCCATCATACGACCCGGCGGGCTTTTGATTACAGACAGCCGTTATGTAAAGATTCAGAGAAAGGTCGATGCCCAGCAGAAAGAATTGCCCATGCATCAGGCAGTGATGGAAAAAATCGGAAAACCCATTGTATTCAATATCTGCATGCTTGGTGCCGTCATACGCCTGACCGGTCTTGTTACATCCGAATCCATAATGAAGGTGCTTAAAAACCGAATACCGGGCAGTTTTTTGGAGATCAACCGCAACGCTTTGGATCTGGGGATGACGCTGGCAGAGGATGTAAAAAGCTGATATGGATGCCGGGTTATACATCCATATCCCTTTTTGCCTTAAAAAATGTCCCTATTGTGATTTTTATTCCATAACCGATACCTCATTACATCCTGTGTTTACGGACGCCTTAGTCTCTGAAATGCGCATGACCCGGGGCGAAAATTTAACGTTTGACACCCTTTATATGGGGGGCGGCACCCCATCGGTTCTGGACGCAAAAACAATTGGAAAAATCATTGACACCGCCCGTGAATCCTATGAAATTCTTCCCCATGCCGAAATCACCCTGGAAGTAAATCCCGGCACCGTTAGTTTAAATAAATTCGAGGGATATCGATGTGCCGGCGTTAATCGAATAAACATAGGGGTTCAGTCCTTTGACCCCGTAAATCTTCATTTCCTCGGGCGTATCCATTCGGGCCGCGATGCCCGCGCTGCAATAACTTGGGCGAAAAAGGCCGGGTTTAAAAACATGGGGCTCGATCTGATTTGCGGCATTCCGAACCAGACAAAAAAATCGTGGCTTACGGACTTGAAGGTTGCAGTCGAGTTTGAGCCCCAACATTTATCCTGCTATATACTTTCCTTTGAACCGGGAACCCCTCTATACAGAGACCGTCAAGAAGGCCGGTTGAAGCCTTTGACCGACCCTCTGGTCTGCGAGCTGTTTGAGACCACCCTGGAATTTTTAAGCGATCATGGCTATGTTCAGTACGAGATATCAAATTTTGCACGGGCAAGCACGGGCAGTTCCGGCCTTAACGGTGCCGAGTGTAACCGGTCACGGCATAATATGAAATATTGGAAATTTGTTCCCTACGTGGGGCTCGGACCGTCGGCCCATTCATTCCTGAAACCCAAACGATACTGGAATTGTGCTAATGTGAAAAAGTATATACAGGATCTTGAGGCTGAGAAACTTCCCATTGCCGGAGAGGAACGACTCAGTGTAGAGCAGGTCATGATGGAAGCAATTTACCTGGGACTGAGACAGACAGAAGGAATTTTGATTGATGATTTTGATAAAAAATTTGGTGTAAATTTTAAAACCCTGTTCGAGGAGGTCATCGCAGATCTTGAAGCAAGAGGGCTTGCAGAAAATTCTCAAAACCGATGTGCGCTGACATCCAAGGGCATGCTTTACTTAGACAATGTTGCGTCCATGTTTATATAAAATTGCTTTGCAATTTTAAGTGGAGAGTGTTTTGATTAAAACGTTGATATAAAACCGGGCATGGCTCATGGGTGCGGCCAGGTTGGCGCGATGGTTTGCCAGAATGCCGCCCAGACTGCTGTTGGTGATTAACAACGGATCGATTTCAGACGCATGATGACACGATTCGATTGCATGATGAAGAACTTCGGCCCCCCGCCGGGATTCCAAGGTAATCAGAAAATCTTCGAGAACCGCATGGAGAATCGTGCCCATGGCGCTTGCAACACCCTGGGCATAAAAAAAGTAATCATCCGCTTTAAAAAAACTTACCGCACTTCCATCTTCCTCGTTAGATTTTACCAGATTTTCTTCACAGCTTCCCAGCAGATCTTCATAAGCCATAAGCAACGGGATTAAATTGTCGGTTCGGGTATGAAAGTTGGCTTCTCCTTTTTCGAGCTTTTCCTTGTAGTTCCTCAGTTCATTGAGGCCGGCCTTGTATTTTGATTCCGGTGACGGGAACCAGTATCTGTCCGATTTGATCATAAACCAGTTCATGGCGTTTTCAAGGTTTCTGTCAAATGCCGCGGTGGCACCTGTACGGGATATACGCTCGGTCAAGCTGACAGCGGTTCTCCGGGTGACTTCCAGAACGCCCAGCTGGAAATTATTGACGTTATCCGTAAAATTAACGATATCATTGACTCGCCATCCCCAGAATCTGTCATTGAGTTCATAAGATAGGGGTTCTATTGTTGCCTCTACAAAAGCGACCCCTTTGGGTCTGGGTTTGGTTTCTGTAACTTCTGCCAAACCATGCGCTGGTGGGGGTGCATGGGCGGGGGCCTCCGTTTTCTTATGAACGGAGGGGAGGGGATGTTCGGGTTTTTCCGCTGCCGCTTTTGGAGCCGGCGCCGGTGCATGGGTAACGGTTTTGGCGGTCTCTTTTTGAGCCAGGCGAATCACTTGATCCGCTTTGACAATTCCCACAAGCCTATTGGCATCATCGACGATCGGAACCGTTTGTAAATGGTGCCGGTCGATCAAATTCTTTACCTTTTCGTTGCCCAGAGCGGTGTTAGCGGACAGGACATCACTATCCATAAAATCTTCAAGATAAGCGTCGGAAGCCGCAAACATCAGCTGTTCCATTGAAACCGTACCGAACAGTTTTCCGTGCTCATCAACGACAAAAAGATGAATCGGTTGTTTTATATCGTGGTGTTCCTTTCTGAGATGTTCCACGGCTTCTTGGGCCGTCAGCGCTTTATCGAGGGCAATAAAATCTGGAGTCATGATGCCGCCGGCCGTATCCTTGTCATAATGATGCTCTTTGTCAGTTGCTTCGGAGCCTTCAGCGACCTCGAGATGTTCTTTGGTTTTGGGAACTTGGGTGGCTTCAGTGGCTTTGGGGACTTCTTTTTCCGCCGGTTCATGGAAGATTTCCGGCTTGGCTTTGTCTGCAGAAGGAACCTCTGCTACAGGCCTGTCCGTTTTATGAGCGATTCGGACCTCGGAAGGCTTTTCGAAAAACCCGAGCACGGCACCGAATAACCAGAGACCCACAACGGCTAACAGCGTACAGACGATAATTCTTTTGGTGGCAAACCGTTTGAACTCGGCCTTTTGATCGTTATTATTTTTACTGTTGGTTGGATTTTCCATAATGTCTCCATCTTGGCAGTATTAACTCGTGTCCATATTTATGGACAGACACTAACTCGAGTTTTTAATCTGGCTTAGATTCATTTGCAAATCATTGACTTCTGTCACGAGTCTATTGGGATGGCCTTTAAATTTCAAGTGAAAAATTTCCTTGTTACCTGTTCCTCAGTTTACGAATATCGCCGATACGGATGGTCACGTTTTGAGCATCAAAGTATTCTATCAACGGTATTAAGTACTTGCGTGATACACCGGCCATTTCTTTAAACTGTGGGGTTGTCATCTCTTCATGAGATACAAGGAAGTCGACAATCTTTTGCTGCAACTCCTGGACGGCCTTTGCATGGAAATAAAGATCTTCTTTAACTTTGACAATCATTCCTTCATCCACCAATAGCATGAGCACGTCTTTGGCCTGTGATTGTTCGAAGTTGAGTGTATTGCTCAGTTCTTTTACATATGGGGGCGTGAGGCCGTTTTTACGGTAGGCATCAAGAATTCTTTCCCGGATGTTCGCCTGGTCAACACCCAGAGAAACCGTATGTGAAGACAGGCGGACGGTATTTTCCTCAACAACGATATCTTTGTCTTTTATCATCTGATTGAGGGTCAGATTAAAAAACTTGGACAATTGCAGACCCGGAAATTTGGATCTGAGTTCTTCTTTGGGCATTCCGGTTTTAAGAGGATTGGCCTGATGGTATGCGCCCAAAAACGTTGATGTTTCCTGTTTGAGTCTGTCGAAACTGTTTTTATGAATATAAATCCGGTTCTCTCTGTCAACCAGAATAACCGTTTGTTTTGACATAAGATCCTGCATGATATTTTGGAGATGTTTTTCATGCAGACCGGTCATTATTTTAAGATCTGAAAACACGATCCCCTGATAACCGGATTTGTCCACATGATAGGAGATGATGCTTTCGGGGCCTTGATCCATTAACCTT
>JAFDHQ010000003.1 GCA_019308685.1 Deltaproteobacteria bacterium | reverse complement strand
AGAAACGGACCCAACTTCCGGTGTTAATCCTCGGAAATTGAAATCCCTCGTCTCATCCGCTTTATTTTACTTCTATGCTGTTTTGCCGACCGGCGGGTGTCAAGAGAGTTGTCACCTGATCCGCAAGTTTGGGTACGATCTGTTTGGGAGAAAGATCCCGGAATGGCGCACTGTTGGATACATCGAGCATCTGCGAACGCCATTGGTCAAGATGTGCCTGATGCAGTCCTTTTTTGCGGAGAAATGCGCCAAGCTGCTCGTCATCAAGCGAGGCAGCTTCCACGACGACCTTGAGCTTATCTTCAGCACTCCAATCGTTGGGACGTTTTGGATTTTTTAATACTCGTGAGCATTGTTGGAAAAACCATACGATGGTCCGTCTCCGGCCATGCGCAACCATTTCGAAAGCGTCGATTGAGAAACGTCTACCTGTTTGGACAACGCCGAAGCTGATATCGCATCTGGACCGGACAATTTTTGCAGCTTTTTATTCTGAATCAGCTTGACAAAATGGATATAAATACATATATTAATAAAATAAATAGACTATCCCAACATTTCTCTTTTCTACTTTTTAACTAACGCCGGTTTGAATTTAGCCGGAGCCAGCCTCGCAACAGTTAATCACATTGCGCGCTTTCATTTGTTGACTTATTTCAGAAGATTACATTCTTTATCATTCTTTCCAAGCCAGGCTTAATTCCATCAATCGCATTTGAGATTGCTTTGGAAGTCAGGTTCGAGCAACATATTTTTTTGTGAAGGAGAAAACACCACGGTAGCTTTTTTGGATAAACGCTATGAGAAACGTAACGGTTGCGATGGAGAAATAATTTGGTCTTATTTCAACAAAAAAGATTACTACGCGGAGCGTACGCTTAACTTCAGCCGAGACGGCAGCTATTTTGAGACGGATCGGGCTCTCGGCGTAGGTTTCACAGTTCTCATCCGTGTTCTGAATTGCATTGATCACAACGATCGATCCACAGACCCTGAGGGCATTCGATGGAACGCCCTGGGCGAAGTCAAATCGTGCCGAGAACTGACCGGCGGGAAACAAGATCAATATGGCATTGGTGTTAAGTATCACTCGAATTGACAAGAAAATTTCCTCGGTTTATGACTCGATTGTTGTTTCAAAAAGGAGAATTTGAACCATGAAACTCAGACCATTACAGGATCGAATTTTAGTTCAACGGGTTAAAGAAGAAGAAAAAACAAAAGGTGGGATCATCATCCCGGATACGGCCAAGGAAAAACCAATTGAAGGCAGAATGATTGCTGCCGGAATTGGTAAACTCAGCGAAAAGGGAAATAGAATAGCCCTTGAAGTCCAGAAAGGCGAGCGGATTCTATTTGGCAAATATTCGGGTAATGAGATAAAAATAAAGGGTGAAGAATACCTTATCATGCGCGAGGATGACGTGCTTGGCGTCATCGAATAAAAACTAAAATGGAGGTTAAGACAAGATGTCTAAACTAATAAAATATGACATGAAAGCCCGTGAAGCGATGCTGAACGGGGTAAGAACCCTTGTTGATGCAGTTGTTGTTACCTTGGGTCCCAAAGGAAGAAATGTCGTCCTCGACAAATCTTGGGGATCGCCGACGGTCACCAAAGACGGCCTCACAGTGGTCAAAGAAATCGAATTGGAAGACAAATTTGAAAACATGGGTGCCCAGATGATAATGGAAGTCGCCAGCAAAACAAGTAACATGGCCGGTGATGGCACAACCACTGCTACGCTTTTGGCCAGATCTATTTATGAAGAGGGGCAGAAGCTGGTGGCGGCCGGCAATAATCCCATGGCCATTAAACGGGGGATTGATGCCGCGGTTGGAGTCGTTGTGACAGAACTTCAAAATTTGAGCAAACCCACCCAAGAACAGCGCGAAATAGCCCAGGTCGGCACCATTTCGGCGAACAATGATGAAACCATCGGCAAAATCATTGCCGAGGCCATGAACAAAGTTGGTAAAGAAGGGGTCATCACCGTTGAAGAAGCCAAAAGCATGGAAACAACACTTGAAGTTGTTGAAGGTATGCAGTTTGATCGAGGATACCTATCGCCATATTTTGTGACCAATGCCGAAAAAATGGTCGCCTCTTTTGAAGATGCTTACATTCTGATCAATGAGAAAAAGATCAGCAACATGAAAGATCTTTTGCCCATCCTTGAACAAGTCGCCAAAATGGGGCCGGCCTTTATTGATCATTGCCGAAGATCTGGAAGGTGAAGCATTGGCCACCTTGGTGGTCAATAAATTGAGAGGCACCCTTCAGGTCGCCGCAGTTAAGGCGCCGGGTTTCGGCGACAGACGAAAAGCCATGCTGGAAGACATTGCCGTTTTAGTCGGCGGTCAGGTGGTCTCCGAGGATTTAGGGATCAAATTGGAAAATCTAACGGTTCCAGACCTCGGCAAGGCCAAACGGATCAACATCGATAAAGACAACACCACCATCGTCGACGGCGCCGGTTCGCGCTCGGCCATCGAGGGCCGGGTGAAGCAGATTCGAGCCCAAATCGAAGAAACCACCTCCGACTACGATCGTGAAAAACTTCAGGAACAGTTGGCCAAACTGATCGGTGGGGTGGCGGTGATCAACGTGGGCGCAGCCACAGAGACAGAAATGAAGGAGAAAAGAGCCCGGGTCGAAAATGCCCTCAACGCTACCCGCGCGGCTGTAGAGGAAGGGATCGTGCCAGGCGGAGGTGTGGCGCTGGTTCGCTGTTTGGCCGCGCTGGAGAAAATGAAAATCAAAGCCGATCAAAATCTGGGGGTGAAAGTCGTCATGCGCGCCATGGAGGAACCACTTCGTCAGATTGCCAACAATGCCGGTTCTGAAGGTTCTGTCGTCATCGATAAAGTCAAAAACGGCAAGGGAGCTTTTGGTTACAATGCAGAAACGGACACCTATGAAGATCTGATGAAAGCCGGTATAATGGATCCGGCCAAAGTGGTCCGGTTCGCATTGCAAAATGCAGCAAGTGTGGCTTCATTAATGCTGACCACTCAGGCCATGGTTGCAGACAAACCCGAAGAAAAAAAGGAGATGCATCCGGGAGCCCAAGGAATGGGCGTCGGAATGGGTGGAATGATGTAAACCTCCGCAGAAAAGCCAGTAAGGGGCGCAATCCCCAGACCGGTGAGGCAGTTAAAATTAAGGCTTCAACTATTGTAAAATTTAAAGCTGGTAAGAAACTACAGCCCGCCATACAGTGATGATCAGCACCAAGGTAGGGCGCTTATAGCCAGCTTCTTCCCACGCTTTGAAAAGGATTATGGGGCCTTCAATGCGTTCTCAGATAGTGGATTGGTCAGATTTTTGAACGATGATACCGTGAAAGGATACGGATACTATTGCCGGCAGATCAATTTCACGCGGAAAGATCCGTTTTCAAGAAATTACGGTGACTATTTCGCCTTCTATAATCTGCTCCAAAACCAGGACAAACCGGTGGTGGTTTCGACATTGGGTTCCTATCTTACCCCCGAGGCGGCGAACATTCTCAAAGGCCTTGATATTGAGCACTTCATTGTAGCGTACGACTGGGACGAGGCGGCCAGAGACGGAATCGAACGGATTGCGGCCAAATTAGGAGGGTGGGTCTATTACCTTGGCGGTCTGGCAGAAGGTCAGGATCCTTACGATATGTTGAAACCGGTGGTCAACGCCATAAGCGGTTTTTCCTTGAAACACCTGAAGACCGATGCGCAACGAGCCGGCAGAAGACAGGACGTAAAAATGGCGAATATCAGGGGAGATGATGTTCGGACACATGTTGAAGAACTGATCTAAAAAGAATTCTAATCCAACAACAATGAAAAAAAGTTCTTTCATAAAACCACAAACCTTACCATACAGAGCCGTCTCCGATATTGTTCGCGTAACATTTCGTTTTTGCACGTTTAAATGCGTAATTCACATTTTTTTTAGAAAAAACAAATAATTAGCTTGCTTTCTCTCTAAATAAAGATTATAATATATCTAATCAATTAAGTCCTGGTTTAATCTGCGGGACGGTTTCTTTCTGAAGGAAAAATCCATTTGTCAAAGTGGCACCCTCCAGTTTGTGACGTTGAAAAATTTTAGAAAGGAGGATGTTATCATGACCAATGGAACTGTTAAGTGGTTTAATGACCATAAAGGGTTCGGATTCATTGAGCAGGAAGACGGAGCGGATGTGTTTGTTCATCATTCTGCAATCAATGCAGAGGGTTTTAAATCCCTCAGTGAAGGCGACCGAGTTTCCTTTGATATAGAGCAAGGACAAAAAGGTCTTGCCGCTGCAAATGTCACTGTGATTTAATCTTATGTTCTGAGTAAAAAGGGCATTCCTTCTAATATTGAGGGGATGCTCTTTTGTTTGGTTTGAATTTAAACCTTCACAACTCGCTATCATCAGGCCTTAAACTCAACAAAGTCCGCTCGGAGATCCTTTTATGCCTTTTATTGGCCGTATTATTCAATCTGATCAGGTTGATGCCTGCAGAATCTATAATTGGGAAGACAGCACGCCGGAAATGGATAGACAAAATCAGAAGGTTTTTTTGGAATTTAAATCATCATCAACAGGTAATTAAAGCAAATCCTAAATTACTCAAATCGAATTTTGACTCGATTCGGGTAAAAACTTAATACGAAACATGTTTTAGGTGAAAAAATGAGCACAAACTCCTTAAAAGAAATTAGAGAATCTTTCATGATAAGCAAAACCGAACTTGCTAGAAATTCAAATATATCATCATTCACCCTTACAGGAATAGAGCAAGGTAAACCCTGCAGAATGGAAACAAAACGAAAAATCCTTTTGGCTTTGGGGTTGAAAATTTCTGATAAAAACAAAGTATTTCATTAATCAAAGATTATTTGCAATTTGTGAAAGAGTATAAAGTACTACCCTTGGTATGAGTGATGACCTAAAACAAGGGTTTATTGAGGAGGCAAAAAGATGGGAAGCAGATTAGGTGATTTATTTCTGAGCTTTCAAAAAAAGGGGTTTATGCCCATTGAAATCCCAGGACTCATGCAAGATCTTTTTAATATTATAGGCAAAGGTAGATATTGTACTATAATCGATGCTAACCGAGAGCTGGAGGATTTGGGCTGGGGGATTGAACCCATGGATAATGTTACATATCAATTAATAAGCTCCTTGTTCAATAAAAAATTGCAAACATCCTTATCATAGATGATCAGAAATGGGTATCCTTCCACCACTGTCATATAGGGTTGGCGTCAAACCTGCCAAAGCACCCACTTCTTTCCGGTGTGAAGGGTAATCCGTCTTACCCTCCTTTATGTTCGACCCTGGGGTCTGGTCAATTCCAGGGGCTTTCTTTTTGGTTAAAGGTTATAGTTTTATTTGGCGATATGCATAGTGACAATTTGTCTGTTAAATTTTGACGGTCTCGTAAAAAGTCCAACTTCTGCGTTGTGCTGCATTTCGCAATCATCCAACGTACGATAAGTACGCCTCATGATTACAAAATTTGCACGCCTTGAATTTGAACTTTTTACGAAACCGTCTAAATCGGACTTTTTACGAGTTTATCAAATTTTAAACTGACAAATTTCAAAAAATTGATTATGAGACAGAAAGATATTGAATATTTTAAAAAGATTCTGACGAATCAGTTGAAAGAACTATTAATCCATGCAGGTGATGCTGTTTCTGGCATGACCACTCCGAAAGAGAATTTACCAGATCCTGCAGATCGTGCTACAATTGATACAGAACGGAATCTTATGCTTCTCATTAGGGATCGAGAGAGACAACTTGCTGTAAAAATAAGTAAAGCTCTTTTACGAATTGAAAACGGCACATTCGGAATTTGTGATAAATGCGAGGAAGGAATTGCTTTTAAACGTCTTGAGGCCAGACCGGTTACAACTCTATGCATTGATTGCAAAACTAAAGAAGAAACTTATGAGAATGCTCGTCGAGTATGAATATGCAACATTTGTCCTTTAACAACAAAAAGATCAGGATCTTATCTAATTACAAACCCCTCTATCTTGTATTCCAGCCTGTAGATCGAAAATTCATAATGCCTGTCTTTCATCAATTATTTTACAGCAAGAGATAAAATTTCAAGATATACCAATCATAACCTTTAACGATCTTAAAAAATTCAAACTTAAGATACCAAATCTGAACACTACGGCTATAATTGTTCAATTAGATCTATGAATTAGAAACAAATTGGCAAGGTCAAATTATCAATTTAAAAAACGTCAAAAAGAATTAGCAAAGAGGGAACTAAAGAGACAGCGCAAGATAGATCAAAAAACCGATGAATCTGATATCCAACAGAACCAAACCCGGAAGAAAATAGTACCCCCGGAAACAACATGAATTTATAAAGTTGATACTCTGAGCTATCCTCAACCCTTCAGGAAAATCGACATATGAAGAAACACCAGAGAGAAACGATTTTAATATCGTTTTTAAATGAAAAGGAAAAATATAAAAAACTCGCGGAATATATTGTTCAGCTGATCCAAGAAGATCCTTCGTCACCGAAAGAAAGTCTGCATACAATTATATATCGCATCAAAGATGAATTAAGACTTATCGAGAAAATTAATCGGCTGAATAAAGAACTTCAGGCTGGCGTACTGTCAATTACGGAAAAAAATTATCCGGCAAGAGTCGGTGATCTATTGGGAGTCAGGATAATCTGTCTGCGCCTTTCAGATATCGAAAAAGTCGAGTCATATCTTAAGCTTTTGTCTGAAGAGGACATCTTGAGTTTTGTAAAAGGCCCCGATCAAAAAAGATCCTTCATTCTGCCGGTTAGCCCTGATGATTCGATACCAGATGACATAGATCTGAGATATAGCGGATACTCATCTATTCATTACCTGATAGAATTAGGCGAAAATTCAGATGCGCCGCCGGGATTGAAGGGTCTTCAATTCGAGTTGCAATTGAGGACGATTCTTGAGGAGGCCTGGAGCGAGATTGATCACAAATATAGATACGTGCGCAGTAGAATCGGTTTAAATCTCCCCGAGCATATACATATGGGCTTTTACAATTTAAGCGCCTATCTCCAGGTAGCCGCACTTCAGGCTGAGTATTTATGTCGTCTGGCTGAAGCATACAGTTTGAAAAGAATCGCCAAAGTTAACGGAATAGCTCGAATCTCCTTGGGCGATGAGTTTTCTTCAACTGACATGGACAAGGATGAGGCTTGTCGGAAATTATCATCATCAGAAATTGAGAAGAGCCTGAAAAAGATTTTAAGGTTCAAGTTTACGCCCAGAACGCTAAGTTATATTGAAAAACGTCTCGGAGACGTCAATTCTGAGGAAAAACCTCACAAAACACTTCAGAAGTTACTCACCAAAAATCGGCTACTGGAATTTAAATCCATTTTTCAGGAAATTCTTAATATTGGACCTTTTGCGAATGCCAAGGAGAGAAACGTTGATGTAATAAATGCTTTAAATTTTGGCATATTCTACGAACTTCAAGGCAAAAGAGTCGCACAAGAAGGATTAAGAGCCGTTTTAAGATGGAGAAAAGATCGTTCAATTTGTTAGTGCCCATCCAGAAATGTTAGATTTTGGTTCAGGACAAGGCCCGAGCGCTTTCTGCAACCGCAGGCATAGTGAAATTGAGCAAAATAATTGATGGAAAAACATAGTTTTTTCTGCAAGGTAAGAGAGGGATGGACAGATAAAAATAATCAATAAAGTGGCAGGGCGTCGCTCTGCTTTTTTCCCATGACCTTTCTATGAAAGGTGTCAATTGGGATTCGGAATCATCAATCCAAAACCTGTCTTATCTGTTAGAGAGCAAAGCCTGAGTCAAAGCTGTAATATGAGAATAATATTAGCATCAAGCAATACGCACTTCAGCATCATAACCTTCTCGGTCTTTATGTCCATATTCCTGGAGAGTTTTCGGCAAATCTATCATGCTGGTATTCAGCATCTCAGCAAGTTTTGCTTTTGAAATATGACCACAACATGGGAAAACTTTTTGATTTTGTTCGGTTTAATTTCAATTCTTTCTTGTCTTTGACTTTTTGTTTCACAAGAGATATATCTCAAACTCCATTCTCTCAGTTCCTTAATTGTGCTTTTTATGTCGACCATGATTGATCAGGCAAAAAAAATCCTTAAAACGGTGTTCGGTTATGACGGGTTCATTTATTTGCAGGAAGATGTGATTGGAAACATACTGCGAAAAAATGATACCCTGGTTATCATGCCGACCGGCGGAGGAAAGTCTCTCTGCTACCAGATTCCGGCCCTTATCTTTAAAGGATTGACCATTGTTGTTTCCCCGCTGATTTCACTGATGAAGGATCAGGTGGAACAGTTAATGGAATCAGGGGTTTCAGCGGTACTGTTAAACAGCTCGCTGACGCCTTACGAATATCGTAGAAATGTAGAACGCGTTAAACAAGGCAAAGTGAAATTACTTTACGTGGCACCGGAGTCATTGTTGAAATCCAGTGTATTAGAGATGCTTTCATCTGTACCCGTAGATTGCCTTGCCATTGACGAGGCCCATTGCATATCCGCATGGGGACATGATTTTCGTCCGGAGTACCGTCGGTTGGTGGGTGTCCGGCTGCGTTTTCCCCAAGCGGTTTCTATCGCGCTGACGGCGACGGCAACCCCGAGGGTGCGAAAAGACATTAAATCCAGTCTCGGTTTTGAAGACTCCGGCGAATATGTCGCGGGTTTCAATCGAGAAAATCTGTTTCTTCAAGTTGTTTCCAAAGACAACCCTTTAGACCAAACCATCGAGTTTATCCGAAAATTTCCGGAGCAATCCGGGATCATATACTGTTTTACCCGCCGGCAGGTAGATGATCTTTATTCCGATCTAAAAGATAAAGGATTTTCCGTACGCCCGTATCATGCCGGTCTGACCGAAATCGAGCGAAAACAAAATCAGAGCCTGTTTATCCGGGACGATGTACAGATTATTGTGGCGACCATTGCTTTCGGCATGGGGATCAACAAACCCAATGTTCGATTTGTTGTTCATTTCGATATGCCCAAGAATATGGAAAGTTATTACCAGGAAATCGGCAGAGCCGGACGAGACGGATTGCCGGCCCATTGTATGCTATTGTTCAGCTATGCCGACATTCATAAAATTACGCATTTTATCAACAAGAAAAATGCGCCCGAAAAACGGGTGGCGCACATCCATTTCAATGCATTTTTACGCTTTGTTGAAACCGATGACTGCCGTCGCGTCCCGCTGCTCAATTATTTTGGTGAAGAATATTCCATTGAAAAATGCAATATGTGCGATAATTGTCTGGCCGGAGAAAAAGAGCTGGCCGATCTCACCGTACCGGCCCAGAAATTCCTGTCATGTGTCAAGCGCACCGGTGAGGTGTTTGGAATGGGTCATATCATCGATGTGTTACGCGGTTCAAGGGCACGGAAAGTTTTAAAATTCGGTCATGACAGATTATCTACTTACGGCATTGGAAAGGAATTTTCAAAAAAAGAGTGGATGATCCTTGCGCGGCAATTTCTTCACAAAAAGCTTCTGACTCAGGATATGGAATATGGAAGTCTGAAGCTTACAGATAAGGCATGGGATGTCTTTCAAAACAGAGAAACGGTGTTGGGTTATTTAAAAAAACAAGATGACGATAAGGAGGTTGAAAAAGAATCAAAAATAAAATCCACACCGGACCATGATAAAGATCTGTTTGAAATCCTGCGGAAAAAGAGAAAAAATCTTGCTGACGACGCAGGGGTTCCTCCTTATGTCATTTTTTCAGACAGAACCTTGATTGAAATGGCTTCATATTTTCCTCAAACCATGGAAAGTTTCCTGGATATTCATGGTGTCGGTATTGTAAAACGCGAAAAATACGGATCGATTTTTCTCGGCCTTATTCGAAAGTATTGCGGGGACCGTCAAATTAAATAGTGTCCATCCATAAATGAGGATTTTCGTTCAAGATCAAGGCATGTGAAAAAAATAACCATCCCAGTACGATCTGCCGGACCTACGGGACAGGCAGGCATATGTCTAATATTCCGAGACATTTATTCAAAGGAGACAATAATGTTAAATGAAAAAGAATTCAACGATGTGGACTTATCGGTAAAGCAGAACAACCTGTACCTGGAAGAGTCGTTTACCGATTTGGACATGGCCTCCATACGGCGTTTGACGCCGGTCAAGCCCAACGGTTTGAAAGATAAAGGTCGCAAACAGATTTTTGTGGGTTACCTGAATTTAATGACCCCTGAAGGGCCGCTTCCGATTCAGACCCCCCTGGCGGCCAGAAATCTAAAAGAAGCCATGGAGATATACCCGGAAGCCATGAAAACGGCCTTGGCAAAGATGCAGGAAGAGATCAAAAAGTATCAGCAAAAACAAGATTCCCGTATTATTGTTCCCGGAACTTAAAAACTCAATTATTTTCCAAAAAAAAATCATGCCTCCATATTCTATTTTAGGGTCTCTTGTGATGAAATATTCATCGAACCGTTCGATTTTATTTAATATCATAATTATGAAGAACACAATATATGGTAACTTATGTTAATAAAATACAATATATTCTAATTCAATGGAATTATATATAAATTATATATAATTTTACTTGACAAAATCAAATGACAAGTTTATGATATAACTAAAAAATCGATCCTTTTATAAACAATTATATCCAATGAGTAAAAATTTACTAAAAGAAATTAGAGAATCTCTCATGATGAGCAAGGCCGAGCTCGCAAGAAAGGCCAATATATCCCCGATTACCATTACGCGGATCGAACAGGGCATGCCATGCAGAATGGAAACAAAACGAAAGATTATTCTGGCGTTGGGGTATAAAATTTCAGATAGAACAAAAGTGTTTGGTGACTGAGAACATATCCGCCTGCGTTACATGGCGGCAAGCTCTTGACAAGCAGTTCAAATTCAAGGCGTGCAAATTTTGTAATCATGAGGCGTACTTATCGTACGTTGAATGATTGCGAAATGCAGCACAACGCAGAAGTTGGACTTTTTACGAAACCGTCAACAGTAAACCATCGAATAACAAAGGCAGGGTCGTCGTTTGCCCCTGCCTTTGTCTTTTATGATATGTTGAATTCGTGCGCTCGGGTTGCCCGGGTTAAGGGCTTACTAA
Organism: Deltaproteobacteria bacterium; assembly: GCA_019308685.1. Lineage (GTDB taxonomy): Bacteria > Desulfobacterota > Desulfobacteria > Desulfobacterales > UBA11574 > S5133MH16. Next base: position 38,982 of record JAFDHQ010000003.1, on the reverse strand, counting down.
CAATTCCTGACCGGGATGGATGACAGCTGTGTCAGACAATTTATTCAGAGCCCGTAATTTCTCCACCGTCAAACCATTCGTTCGACTGATTCTGTATAGTGTATCACCGGATTGGACCGTGTAGTAACGTTTTTTTGTCGTTTTCGGGGCAGCCTTTGCCGGTTTCAAGACTTGTGGTTTTTTTGGCCTGACTTGGGCTATCTTTTTCTGCAAATCATTCAAGCCTTTTGCGACGTGATCCATTCTTAACGTCATGGAAGCTTCCAATCGGTCAAAACGATCCTTGAACGGTTCGAGAGCTTGTACCTGTTCCAGAACCTGTGTTGTTTTGTCGTTCATATCTTGAAACCCAGCGACTTTTTGTTCAAGCTCTTTTAACCTGTTTTCAAAGCCGACCACGGTTCCTAATGTCCCTCCCAAAACCAAAATTAACAGGATGATCAAAATTAAAACAAATGCCCCAAACCATGAGAAAGGGATTGTTTCAGGAATTTTGAACGCCCTGGAACCGAATTTTGACTTTTTTTTCTTATCCCATTGCAAATAGTCTTCTTCATAAAAAGTATTGTTTTCCGGTTCTGAATTTACTTGACCCTTAAGGTCGGAGTCTTTATAATCCATAGCTACCCTCCAAGAGATAATTTACTATCCGCTTCTGATTCAGCCAAAATTAAATATATAAAAATTTTTATCAAAGTTAAAGAAAAAATGTTTTTTTTAAAAAGCCAAGAGAAATTGCTTGGCCTCGCCTGTCTGTGCGTCGCATGCATACTAGAAGCTATCTCAAAAAAGTCTTTTTCTCCAATCTCTGTGTTAGGCCCTCGTTTCAAGTCCTCGACATACTTGAGTATGCCTGCGGGTTTAAACTCGGTCCCGCCTTGACCTTGAGCCAAAATCCTATTTTTGAGATGGTTTCTAGTGTAATTGTAAAAATTTTCTTTTAAAGCGGTGTGGTCTCGTTGCGGAACAGAATAAAATTAAAATAGAGGGAGGAATTTAATAGTTTGATATTAATAAAAATAAATCTAATAAATACATGGGTAAAGCATGGTTTAAATGGTGGGCTCAAATTTTGAAATTGTTTTTTCTGAAAATTAATATAAGATAGAATACATGCAAAACCCGTATAGTTAAGATCAGACAAGGAGCTATTCAAAAAGAAAATGGTCATGCATAATTTAAGCACCTGGGACTGGGAAACCGGAAAAAAGTTAATTGTGGATACCGGTAAGTGGAAGAATATGTTCGACGGGGTAGAGGAACCTTATGCCAGCCCGGACGGAGAACGTATCGTAGCAGTGGTTAAAACAGGTGACATGGAATTTAGAGTTTGTGAAAATGATACGCTTTGGGAAAGTACGTTTGATAAAGTATGGTATTTAAAATTTGGGCCTGATAACCGGTTGACGGCATTGGTGTCGGATATGGGAGCATGGACGGTGTCGGTGGATGGCGTTGCCTGGGAAAACACCTTTGATTTTTTATGGAATACCAAATTCGGGGCGGACGGCAAAAATATCACCGTAGCTGCTCAAAAAGACATGGAATACTTTGCCGTGACAAACGATATATCATGGGAGGCGAGATTTTCAGACCTGAGCAATCTCACCATCAGCCATGATGGGAAAAGAGTTGCCGGTGTCGTCCCTACCATCCCGATTAAACAAGGGGATATTTTTCAATTTCAGGAAGGTTGTTATTCCGCAGTGGTGGACGGAAAGACATGGGATGCAAATTTCGTTAACGTTTGGGGCCTGGCCTTTTCCCATGATTCTGATCACGTGGCCGCGGAAGTGAGAACTTCCCTTTATGATTACACCATTGCTGTGGACGGAGTTCTTTGGGATAAGGTATATTCTTCCGTTTGGATGCCGCAATTCAGCCCGGCAAACGGTTCTGTTACTGCGCCGGTAAGGATAGCGGGAAAATGGACTCTTGCCCAAGACGGCAACTCGTTTTGGGATCGCTCTTTTTATCAACTCTGGCACCATATGTACAGTCCGGACGGAAAAAAAATAGCTGCCGTGGTGGCACCCAAATATGGTCGCTGGACCATTGCAGTTGACGGTAACCCCTGGTCTCTCACCTTTGGTGATCTTGTTACTGATGCGGTTTTCAGCCCGGACGGAAGCAGGATTGCCTGCATCGGAAAAGAAGACGGAAAGTATACCATTGCTGTGGACGGTAGGGCTTGGGGGGAAACATATAATATGGTCTGGCAGCCTGTTTTCAGCCCTGACAGCAGAAGGGTCGCTGCAAAAGTCGAAAAAAATGGACGTTATACCATCGTGATAGATGGCAAATCTCTTAAGAAATCGTATGAAGCGCTGTGGGATCCTGTTTTCAGCCCTGACTCTAAAAAGATTCTCATAAAAGGAATCGAGGGCGATTCCGAGGACGGCAAGTATTTTCGACAGGTTTTAACGGTCACCGAAATTACCGGCTAACCCGGATCTCTCTCGGGCTAAAAGGGAAAAAAGCCATGCATGATATCTATAATTTTGTTAGCGGCCCGCTGGTCTGGGCCTCCTTTATTATCTTTTTTGCGGGGTGTTTGTACCGGCTGATCTCCATGGCCGTGCTGGCCAGGAAGAAGGATGTATTCGTATATGAATATATGAGTTTCAAATTTGGACTTCGGTCGATCCTGCATTGGATCACCCCTTTTGGGACTGTAAAATGGAGGAAAAATCCGTTTTTCACCATCGTCACATTTACATTTCATATCTGCATTATTTTTATCCCGATTTTTCTTAGCGCACATATCATTCTCTGGAAAGAATCGTGGGGGGTTAGCTGGTGGTATATTTCGGACACTGCTGCCGATGTATTGACGATAGTGGCTATTGCTTCATGTATTTTTTTTCTTGTGAGAAGAATCGTTCTGCCGGAGGTCAAGTACTTAACCTCTATTTCTGATTATGTAATACTTGCTATTGTTGCTGCACCCTTTATCACGGGTTTCTGGACATATCATCAGTGGCCGGGTTTTAGAATTATGGGAATTCTCCACATCATAGCCGGAGAAACCATGCTGGCGGCAATTCCTTTTACACGTTTGATACATATGATTTTTTTCCCCTTTACAAGGGGGTACATGGGATCTGAATTCGGTGCTGTCAGGCATGCAAAGGATTGGTAGGAAACAATTTAATCCCTGAATTTTGCATGAAATATAAAAGCCTCCGAATCGTGCAAGATTCAGGTAATAAAAGGAGAATATAACATGGCTGAACCAGCCATTAATAAAAAAGATGAAATTAATAAAGTTGTTGATGAGGGGATTGATAAGGGAATTGCACGCTTGACTCCGGAGAAGATCAAGCAGGTTATCAACAAGGTTTTGGCGTCGGAAACCGGCGCCCGGCTGAAGGCCTATGTTGAAACCTGTGTCCACTGTGGACTTTGCTCTGAGGCTTGCCACTATTATCTTTCCCATGATAACGATCCGAAATATTCTCCTGCGGGTAAGGTGAAACAAACCATATGGGAAATATTAAAGAAAAAGGGTAACGTTGATCCTGAGTTTATAAGAAATGCCTCCCGCATTGCATACACGGAATGCAACCTGTGCCGACGCTGCGCCATGTATTGCCCATTTGGTATAGACATTGCTTACTTAATGTCTATTGTGCGAAGGCTCTGCCATATGCTGGGGGTCACCCCGCTGTACATACAGGATACCGCGCACAGCCATTCCGCCTGCTTAAACCAGATGTGGGTAAAGGAAGATGAATGGATTGACAGTCTGTTTTGGCAAGAAGAAGAAGCACAGGATGAAATATCTTCTTTAAGAATACCCCTGGAAAAGGAAGGAGCTGAAACTCTTTACTCTGTGATTGCTCCTGAACCGAAATTTCGAGCACAGCTCATATATCAGGCTGCGGTTATCATGAATGTAGCCGGAGTTGATTTTACCATGCCGGCAACACCCGGATGGGACAACAGCGATCTATGCATGTTTACCGGAGACTATGAAATGATGGGCCGGTTAAAAAAGGCACATTTTGAAACGGCGATGCGCCTCAAGGTCAAGCGTATTGTAATGGGAGAATGCGGACATGCATTCCGATCGGTATATGATGTGGGAAACCGCTGGCTGGCATGGAAGATGCCGCCAATACCCATTATACATGCCGTGGAACTCTATTATGAATTATTAAAAGAGGGGAAGATAAAAATCACTAAAAAATATGATAAGCCGGTGACCTTTCAGGATCCCTGCAATATTGTCCGGGGAAAAGGGCTTCATGAAAAGGCGCGTTATGTTGTTAATGCCATTTGTGAAGAATTTATCGAGATGCATCCCAATCGGGAACATAATTATTGTTGTTGTGCCGGAGGCGGTGTAATAAACACCGGTCCTCAATACAAGATGACACGGATTAAAGGGAACAGGATCAAGGCAGAGCAGTTATTTGCGACAAAGGCCAGGGGTGCAAAGGTTATAATAGCCCCTTGCCATAACTGTCATGGCGGAATTGAAGATATTAATCATCACTTCGGCCTCGATATGGAACTACATTTTCTGGGTGATATTATATACAAAGTCATGGAAAAACCGGAATAAAGAGTAAATTCAGTTGGGCCGGGCTCATAAAATCGGGGGAATCTTGATGGAAAAAAGGACTTTGATAATATATACGTTAATAATTCTGTTGGGTTGTATATTTGCGGTGATGTCCGGCTATTCACAGGAAGATGTGACAACTGTTGAAGACAGCGCATTTGAGAAGAAGATGAGACCGGGGGTTCCGTTTCTGCATGATCAGCACAATGAACAGGCAGAGCTTGATGAATGCAATACGTGTCATCATGTATATGAGGATGGGAAACTCGTTGAATATGATTCGTCCGAAGGCCAGGAATGTTCGGAATGCCATACCATTAATAAAGGCGACAACCCCATTTCCCTTGTAAACATTTACCATTTGCAATGCAAGGGATGCCACCAGGAAAAAAAGGCCGGACCGATCATGTGCAGCGAATGTCATCCCAGATAAACGCACCGCTCGGGCCAACGAGAGATTGAAAAGAAAATTGAACACGAAAATTTTCAGACACCCCACAAGGAGAGAAACATACCATGATTGATCAAGAGACCCAACGGCTTGCTTCAATTTTAGATGCCATGGGGTGTGGCGTTTATATCATCGGGGATGATTACACTGTACAATTTATGAACAAGGCCAGTATTAACGTCTTTGGAGAAGGCATTGGAAAGAAATGTTATCAGGTGATTGCGAATCAAGACGATATCTGCTCCTGGTGCAGGGCAAAAGAAGTCTTTAAGGGAGAAACCCTTCGTTGGGAAAACTACTTTCCGCACATCGACAAAACTTTCGAGATTTTCGAATTACCTTTGCAAACCGATAAAGGAACCATATCGCATTTTTGTATATATCAGGATATCACAGAGACAAAAGAGCGCGAAAAAATGCTTCGCGCCTCCATAGAAGACTACAAAAAATTGTTTGAACATGTGCGTGTCGGTGTGCATATAAGCAGCAAGGAAGGTAAGTTTATTGATGCCAATCAGGCTCTTATGGAGATGTTGGGATACACGAGCAAAGAGGAGTTTCTTAAGGTAGATATCGCCAGAGACCTTTATCTGAAACCTGAAGATCGCCGAAAATACATGGATTTGATTGAACGAGACGGTCACGTCATTGACTATGAAGTTGATTTGAAGCGCAAGGATGGAAGAGTGATCTCGGTATTGCGAACCGCCCACGCCCGCTATGATCGAGAGGGGAAGGTTATCGGGTATGAAGGGATCTGTGTGGATCAAACCCAGAGAAAGGAGATGGAACGAAAGCTTAAAAAAGCGCATGACTTTCAAACCAACCTTATCCAGACCTCAATAGACCCGATCATTGCCAATGACCGTAAAGGCAACATCATCATTTTTAACAAAGGCGCTGAAAACGTTTTCGGTTACACCCAGGAGGAAGTTTCCAAAATTCACGTTACCCGGTTTTACAAAGAGGGCGAGGCTAAAAAAATTAAGAGAATGATTTACGGGCCTGAACACGGGGGGGGCGGCCGTTTGCTTAACTATAAAGTGGAAATTGTCGATAAGTATGGGCAGATCGTACCCATTCTGCTCTCCGCAACATTGCTGTATGAAGAAGGTCAGGAAGTTGCCACGGTAGGCTATTTTAAAGATATGCGCGAGGTCAAGCGCCTGCAACAAGAGCTCCAAACACTCTTTGAGTTTGAACACAACCTGATTCAGAGTTCCATAGATGCCATCATCGCCTCGGACAGAGATGGTTCCATTGTCGTTTTCAATCAGCAAGCCGAGAAACTGCTGGGTTATTCCGCATATGAAATGATCATGAAAATGTCTTTTAACGATCTTTTCCCGCCGGCGATGTTGGAAGAGGTCAGGAAAGAACTGGTTTCCGATGAATACGGAGGGAAAAACCGGCTTATTCTTTTTGAAACATATATGATTAATAAAACCGGTGATAAGATCCCGGTCCAGCTTTCGGCTACGGTTATGTTTGACCAAGACGAAGAGATCGGCATGGTGGGATTTTTCAGGGATTTAAGAGAAATCAGAAGAATGGAACAGCAGTTTGCCGATCAAACCCGACTGATTCACGAGCACAAAATGATTTCTCTGGGCAGGCTGTCCGCCAGCGTCGTCCATGAGCTCAACAATCCCCTATCAGGAATCTTGAACTATATTCGCCTGATGCTCAAAATCATTAAAAGGGGGGATTTGGACCAAAAAAGAATAGAAAAGTTTCAAAAACATCTCACCCTAGTTGAGAGTGAGACCAGCCGCTGCTCCAAGATCGTTTCCAATCTGCTGGCGTTCTCACGCAAATCTGAATTGGAACTCAGCGAAATGAGTATTAACGAGCTTCTGGAAAAATGCATTCTGCTCAGCCAGCACAAACTCATGCTTCAGAATATCCAGATTAAAACCGATTTTGATCCGAATATTCCAAAGGTTTTGGGGGACTTTAATCAAACCCAGCAATGCGTTATCAATCTCATTTTTAATGCTATTGACGCCATGTCGGATGGCGGCACCCTGACCATGGTAAGTTCATTTGATCCGATAACGGAGATGGTCGAAATAAAAATAGAAGATACCGGATGCGGTATTGCTGAGGAAGACATTCACCAGATTTTTGATCCGTTCTATTCCACAAAAACAGAAGGGAAGGGGCTTGGACTCGGACTTTCCATGGTTTACGGTATCATCGACCGCTATAAGGGATCTATCACTGTTGACAGCAAGCTGGGGGAAGGGACCGTTTTTACGATTCGTCTTCCGTCGCTGAAGAGGGAGGATCAACCCAAGCGGCAATACAGAAAAGCTTAGGGATTCAAAGCAAACCCGGTGGTTAATGACTGGATCTTATATATGAAAGCCTCCGACTCGTGCAAGATTCGAGTAATACCTCAGAAAAAGAAACGTTTTAAATTTATGTAAATGGTTGCCCGAATCACATTTTTTGAGTTGAGTCGTTTCTAAATCCAAGGAGGAACTATGTTTAAAAAAGTTCTTTTCGCTGCATCTCCCACAGAAGCCAGTAAACGTGCTGCGGATATGGCTTTTGCTCTGGCCAAGCAAGGCAATGCCGAATTGTATATTTTCCACGCCTACGGCATAGACTCAAATGGATGGGGAGGAATGAGACATCTTTTGCCTTCCGGCAAAGTAGAGGAAACAAAAAAAGAAATAGCTCATTACTATCAAGAAAAGATCGAAAAATTTGGGGTTCAAAATTATACCATCGAAGTTGTTGCAGGAATGCCTCATAGCGAAATCTTGCGTTTTGCCAGAAATAAAGTCGTTGACCTGATTGTCATGGGTTCCCATGAAAAAGAAACCGATGAAGATCTGCCGACAAGATGGGGGATGGCCGGCAGCAGCCTCCAAAAAGTGAGCCAACGGGCACGCTGTCCCGTGATGATCGTTCCCAAGCAGGTTCCAAAGATCTGGACCAAGGATGCTGTTGGTGAGCGCCGGGATTTTCGAATTCTGGTGGTGGACGATGAACTCGTCGTTCGCGATTCAATCAAAGAATGGCTTGAAGATGAGGGCTATACCGTGGATATGGCGGCATCCGGTCCGGAGGCTCTGGATAAACTGTCGACCCAACCGTATCACCTGATGCTTACGGATATCAAAATGCCGGGAATGGACGGTGTTGAACTCCTTAAAAGGGCCCATAAATCCTTTCCCGATCTTACCGTAATCATGATGACCGCCTACGCCACCGTAGAAACGGCCATAGAAGCCTTGAAGATTGGAGCCCTTGACTATCTCCTCAAACCATTTGACCCTGAGATCCTTGTGGATAAGGTCTTTCAGGTATACCAGGATTTTGAAGCTCTTCGATCGGTAAAGGTGACGTTTTCTAATATTGTCCTGGCTACGGACTTTTCTGAACGGGCTCAACATGCCTTTGATTTTGCCTCCAGGATGACCCGCCGATACCAGGCCAAACTCCACCTCTTTCACGTGGTGCCTGTTATCCATGATGAGAATGTTTTGATGATAGATCAAGCGAATATAGAAAACAGTATCAATGACGCCAAGGAAAGAATGAAAAACAAATATGGCTCGGAATTAGAAGGAGTTGTAGAATATTCTTTTGAATCATGGGAGGGGAGGCCATATGTCGAGATCCTCAAATTCGCCAGGTGGAGGAATGCCGACTTAATCATTATGGCCCATCATTCCAAAGAGATTGATCCGGAAAAAGCTTTGCTCGGTTCAAATGCCCTTCGGGTTGCCCTTTCCGCGGCATGTCCAACCATCAGTATAAACCGGCTACCCATTTCCCGACGAGCATCCGTGTAACGTCAGGCCTTTCCTCTTCAAGCCAGAAGGTTTCAAAGAAAAGGGGAGGTTTGATTTGTAAGTTCATGACAGTACTTTGTTTCGGAAGGCTTTGGTAAAGGATAGATTCATGTCCAATCGCAAATCCTGTTCCGAGAGGCCAAGGGCCAGCCCCAGAAACTGAGGAAGATAAAGGATGGGCATGCTCAGATCCTCTTTGCACATCCCTGATATTTTTTTCTGGTATGCCTCCAGGTTCATCTGGCACATGGGACAAACCGTAACAATGGCATCTGCTCCCCGGGCCATTTTCAATATAGCGGCCACGAGTTCCAGGGCTACCTCTGGCTTGGTGGTCATATGAGATGCGCCACAGCATCTTCCCCCCATATTCCATTGATGGATATTTGCCCCCGAGGCTTTAATAATCCCTTCCATAGAGCAGGGATCTTCGGGATCGTCAAAAATAGAGTACGGGCGAAGGCACTGGCAGCCATAATAGGGAGCGATGATAAGATCGGTTAACGGCTTTTTCACGCGGGCAAAAATCTTTTTAGAACCCACGTCATTTGCCACCACGTCAAGGAGATGCCGGACCTTCATTTGACCGCGCAGGTTAAGCTTTTCTTCGGCTAATATGATGTTGATTTGGTCAAGAAGCTCCCGATCCTTTCGTATTTTTTCCTCGACCTTTTTCAGGTTTAGATAGCACGCGCTGCACGGAACAAGAATTTCCTTAACTCCATCCATGTTCTCGGCCTTTGCGAGAACGAGTGCCGGAAGCGCCAGAGAAAGAAGGTGGCTTGTGGCCTCGGCAGCACTGGCACCGCAACAGGTCCAGTCTTCAAGTTCAATGAGTTCTGCTCCCAGTTCCTGCATGAAGGTTCTGGTGGAGGAGTTGTATTCTAACGCCGTTCCCTCAAGAGAACATCCCGGATAATATAGGTATTTCATATTTGCCTTCCACAATAAAATCGTATTACGATTTTATAGAACGCGGCTTCGCTGCTCAACTTGGCGAAAATTATTATATTAATTCTGCTCTAACTCTTCCACCTTACGAAAGATCGCTTTTAACGCACCGTTTCCTTTTGAAGGAATCTCGAAAGAAATCTTTCCTTTGCCCATGAGTTTTATTCCCAAGGGCGCAAACTGAAGGGGCAGAAAGGGGTTTTTCATGGAAATAAAATAGAGTGTCATCAACTCCATCTCCCTGACCCGGCCATGACGATATACGCTCTCCAAAAAACTTTTGTAAAAACGGGTGCTCTTCTTATAGGGCGCCAGATTCTCCTTTGCGGCTATCTGCTTGAGTGCACTCATCGCCTCGGTAAGCGGAAGACCCCGTGGGCATCGTAGTGTACAGTAATAGCAGACGGAACATAGTGAGAAGGTCTTTGAATGAAAAATTGTTTCTTTTTCTCCTCTAAGGACATTGTACCACAGCTGACGGGGAGTGAGATCCATGGCAAAGGCATTGGGACAAGAACCCGTACACGTACCGCACTGGATGCAGGCGCTGACCATATCCCGGATGGATGCCAGTGAATCAATAACCAGAGCAGGTGCAGTTTCAGATTTTTGTTCGCTTTCTAATTTTTCCAAAGGGTTCATTTGCCCCCCTTTTTAATTGATGATTTTCCATTGATGATTGAAGGTATTCTATCAAATGTATTAAAAAAGCCAGAGCAAAGCGATTCCATAAATCGACAATCTTCAATCCTCAATTTTCAATCCAAAGCCCTTTATTCAAATGCAGAATCAATGACATCGAGCATTTGCCGGTCTGAAAACCCAACGAGCGTCGACGCGCTGTTGGGACAAACCGTGGCGCATGATCCGCATCCCTGGCACATAGCGGGATTGATGATCACCTTTTCCAGATCAAGATCTAAGGTACGGGCACCATAGGGGCAGGCGTCGATGCATTGTTCACATAAACTGCATAGGCTGTGATGAATCTCCGCCACGACTTTGCCGGCAGGCATGTGTTCGTGGCAGAGAATCCTCAAAGCGCGCTGGGACGCCGCTCTGGCAGTGGCTATGGATTCTGCAATATTGCGGGGAGAATGTGCCAGACCGCAGGCAAAAACACCTTCCTTGATCGAATCCACGGGTCTCCATTTCGTCTCCGCCTCCTGAAAGAAACCGTCCTGATCGACAGTCACGCCGAAAGCTTCTGCAAGGTCCTTTGGAAGTGTGGGAACAATGCCGGTGGCGAGGACAACAAGATCCGCATCCAGCCGTATTTTTTGACCGATAATTGGTTCAGAGGCGGTTACCTGAATAGATCCGTCCGTGACCGTTACCCGGGGTTTTTCAGCCACATCATAGGGGATAAAGATCACACCTGCCTTGCGGGCTTGGGTGTAATAGGACTCGACAAATCCATAGGCCATAATGTCCCGATAAAAAATGTAGATGTCAATATCAGGATTTTGCCTCTTGAGACATAGAGCATCTTTTAAAGAGGTATCACAGCATATTCGGCTGCAGTAATTCCTTGGCTCCTCTCTGGAATCCACACACTGAATCATGACCACTGATTCGAGTTGGCTCGGATGGAGTTTATTGTCATTTATTTTTTGCTCCAGCTCCTTTTGGGTGATAATGGCCTCGCTTTTGTCGTAGTTATATGAGGTGGTTGTCGCTTCCATTCCTCCAGTTGCAAGAATGGTCACGCCGTGTTCCAGGGTGAAAGTCCCTTTTGCTTTGTCCTCAATAGTGGTATAAAAACGCCCCACCTGACCATAGGAGCCGAGCACCCGGCTTCGGGTGTGGACCCGGATCAAGGGATGTTTTTCCAAATTATGCCGTGTTTTCTCCAAAATAATCTCTGTTATGTTTCCTTCCAGATCTCGCTCCAACCAAGTAAGATTACCCCCCAACATCTCTTCTTTTTCCACCAGATCTACTTGAAAGCCGTGATCTGCGATGGCAAGGGCGGCGGTCATTCCGGCGATTCCCCCGCCCACCACCAGAGCCTGCTGAAAAATCTTCACCCTGGGCGCAGGAGTAGGGTCAGCCCATTTAAGTCTGGCAAGACCCATTCCCAAAATAGACGATAGCTCATGGATAATTGCTGTTATTTCATCTGCTGACGGAGTTTCATCCTTGAGTTTTGACAGTTGATCCATGAGCCTTAAATTGACCACATGAATGAGGCCGGGCACCAAACCCACACGTCGTCCCAGTTCCCTGGTTTTTCGCGAGTACAGATAGGGAATGCAGGCCCCGATCAGAATACGGTTGGGTTTGTGTTTTTCCACCAATTCAACAAGGTTTTCCCAGCCCGCAGCGGTACAGGTCTGTTCAAGAAAGAAAACCCGGTCCACACCCGGATCAGTCTTAAGGCGCCGGGCAAGTTGCTGCGGATCGAAAAGCTTGGAAAGGGTGTCGCCGCAGGTACAGACAAGCACCATAACTCTGGGCGGTTCTTGTGAAATGTCGAGAAAAGGCTCATGGGATTTAGGTTCCAGAAGAAGGCTGCCACCGGTGGTATGAATCACAAGGGATGCAGCCAAAGCAGCAGCAGAAGCCTGGATTACAGAATCATTGATGTCCTTGAGACCTGAAAAGGAACCTCCCAACAGGATTCCTTCCTGACTGGTCAGCGTCTCTGAAAAAGGTTCGGCCTTACAGAATCCCCACTGATTGAGAGAGATTCCAACCATTTCAGCCAGCTCAGCCGTGCCTGGCGCCGGCCGTTGGCCCACGGAGAGTACAACCATATCGAAGTGCTCTTCTTTATGGGTTCCGGTATAATCTACATGACCGACAATAAGATCTCCACTGGCTTCATCCTGGATTATGGAATGGACACGCCCCCTTTCAAATCGAACGCCGTGCTTAGTTTCCGCCTGGCAGCGGTAGCGCTGAAACGACTTTCCAAACGTGCGCATATCCATGTAAAAAATAGCCGCTTCCAGTTCATCTTCAGCCCTTTCCTTGGCCACCAGGGCTTCTTTAATTGCGTGCATACAGCAGACAAAGGAGCAAAAGTCGGCGTCGATCTTAATGTCTCTGGATCCCACACACTGGAACCAGGCCACCTTGCGAAGGGGTTTGCTGTCGGAAGGCCGGACCAGACGACCCTGTTGCAGGGCGGCGCTACTTAAAATTCTTTCAAAATCCAGACTCGTTACCACATTCGGATAAACACCATACCCGAAGGTGTTCTCGCCTTCGGAAGGATTAAAATAGGCTGTACCTCCACAAAGAACCAGAGCCCCGACTTCTATGGGTGCTTCACTGGCGGCTTCGTGCTCCTGGTATTTTTGAAAAACCATTTGAATAAGATTATCGGGTTCAAAGGGTTTTATGAGATAGTCGGATGCTCCGATCTTCATGGCCTCCACAGCAGTTTCTACCGTGGCATAGGCGGTCATCATAATCACGCAGATATCGGGAAAGTCCTCCTTGGCTTTTTGAAGGAGTTCCACACCGCCCATTCCCGGCATTTTAATATCCGTGAGCATGAGTTGATAGGATTGTTTTGACAGAATGTCCAGGGCTTCCGGGCCGGATGCAGCTACATTGACGGTAAAACCTTCATCTTCCAGCCATTCCTTGATTGAATCGCGGACGATCAATTCGTCGTCCACCACCAGGACCCGAAAGTCTCTGTGTATGTGCTCGGAGACCTTGATGGCGTCCGTGGGACAAACCGCTTCACAGTCCCCGCACCGGGTACAGGCCTCCATATCTATTACGTACGGATTGGGAATAGCATGTGGAACCGGAAGGTAGATGGCCTTTCGAGTGGTCATACCGGCGTGGAAAGAGTCCGGAACTTCCACCGGGCAGACTTTCACACACTCACCGCATCCCACACACAGAACAGGATCAACAAGTCTCGGCTTCTGACGCAATGTCACCTGAAAATGGCCTGGTTCGCCTTCCACAGAGGTAAGTTCTGTGGAAAGACGGATTTGGATGTTTTCGTGAAAAAGTCCTTTGCGAAGGCAATACTGGGACGATGCATCTCGATCCACCAGAGGAAGCATTTTGCACATACCGCAGCGGTCGGTCGGAAACTGATAATCGAGCTGGCTTAAAATTCCTCCAATGTGCGGTAACCGGTCGATGAGAATGACACCATAGCCAAATTCCGCCAGATCCAGGGCCGCACGGATACCGCTGATTCCGGATCCCACCACCAATGCTTTACCGATTTTTTTCTTCATAAAAAACTATCCTTAACCTATTTTCCGATTCCGACAACATCGGCGAGTTCATCTTCCCGAAACACCGACAAGGGAGGTTCATCCTCAATACTCTTCCCCGGTTCGTATTCGAACCCTTTTTGTGTTTGAAATGAAACGGTTCGAAACAACTCCATTACCGGAATGTTGTTGGGACAGGCATTGGAACACTGTCCGCACCCGACACATGCGGTACTCATGTGTGCCAGCCGGGTAATATGATAAAACACGGTATCGGTGGGCATCTTGATGATACCCTTGCGATTGGCCCATCGCAGGTACTGAATCGGTTCATGGTTAAAAACATCTGTAACAAAAACACATTCTTTGCAATAGCAAACCGGACAGGCCACCCTGCAGTTGTAACAGTTTATGCAGTTGGCAAGATAAATGTTCAGTTTCTCTACGCTGTTGGTGACCTCGGAAGTTTCTGCAAACATTTTATCACGATAGGCGGTTCTTTCAGCGATCAGCGATGCAACGGCCGCCGTACGTTCCGGTGGTTCCTCTGCATGTGAAAGATTAAGATTTCTATAGAGGTCCTCTCCGTTTAAAGTCCGGGCCTGGATCATCAGGCTGTGGTTTGTATCGACCCCGAAAAGTCCGATTAAAATGTCTGCACCATCGGGAACAGGGTGTTCGCATGCTTTGCAGGCCGGGTTCAGGTCAAACCCGTTTTCGGCGATTTCTTTCCCGGATAAGACATTCCGGTAAAATCTTGAAGTGAATTCTGTTTCTTGTTCCCCGACAATCTGAGTATAATCGAGGTTCTTGTATGCTCCCAGGCAGTCGATTCCCACCAGAACCACTTCTTCAGTCCGGCCTTGCTTGAGTTTCACCAATTCGATAAATGCCCTTATCTCACAGGGGCGCAACACAACCGCCACTTTTTGTCCCATGGGTTTACGAGTGAGCCGGGAAACAATTTTGGCTGAATTGATGGGAAACGCCGGTGCCAGAGGATCGATGCCGTTGAGTTGTTCAGGATCGGTCACCAGAGTCGGCATTACCACATTCTTCATGGGGAGATGTTGTGGAACCAGAATCGCACTGATATCCTCCAACTGGAGGATGGATCGAAAAAACTCTCGCAGAGTTGCCAAAAGGTCTCCGTCTTTTACTTTGATTTTCGCTGTTTTCACCTTAAAATCTCTCCGAATTAGGGTATAGACACATACTAAAGTTATATTACAATCTTTAATTTGGCCTCGTTGGGTCCCAGGATCTTCATCTGTGTTACCATTTTACGAATGGTCTCGGCAAACTGGATTCCATCGCTGGCCCCGATCCAGGTCAAGCGGAGCCGTTCATCGTCGAAGCCGAATTGGGGAAGGATTTCTTTGAGAAGCTTGATCCGTCTTCTCGCTTTGTAATTTCCGTTAATGTAATGGCAATCTCCGGGATGGCACCCACTCACAAGAACCGCATCGGCCCCTTCAAGAAAGGCCTTGATCACATATTTGGGGTCAACCATGCCGGTGCACATCACCCGAATCAATCTTACGTTGGCGGGATAACCCAATCTTGAGGTTCCGGCCAGATCTGCGGCGGTATATGTACACCAGTTACACACAAAAGCGATGATTGTCGGTTCAAAACCTTCCATGATCTCCCTCCTAGAGACCTTTGCAAAACGTCCCCTTTTGCCCAATTTCTGCGTCAGACTCAGATTTTAATCCTCGACATACTCAATGTATGCCTGTGGTTAAAATCTTCGTCTTCCTTGAACTTGAACAAAATTGAACGTTTTTCAAAGGTCTCTCTTTTGATATTTGGTGTTTGGTATAAGTGACAAAATACAAAACACCATTTTAAATTCCTACTGAATTCAATGAATCAATGATTCCTTCGAGTTCTGCAAAAATCTGTTTTTCATTGAAATGTTTGACCTGTGCCGCACCGCTGGGACAAAATCCGGCACAACTCCCACACCCTTTGCAAAGTGCCTCATTGACCACCGAGATGCCTTTGCGAACGTTATATTCTATAGCCGAATATGGACAAAGATCAATACAGGTCTGGCATCCCGCGCACACGTCCGGGTCGATCCACGATATGATCGGAGCAATCTCCACTTTGCCCCGAGTAGCTAATGCCAGGGCTTTGACAGCCGCGCCGGATGCCTGGCAAACCGAATCCGGAATATCTTTGGGGCCCTGACAGACCCCGGCCAGAAAAACTCCGTCCGTAGCAGTGTCCAGAGGACCCAGTTTGGGGTGTTCCTCCAGAAAAAAACCGTCTGCACCCTGGTTGACTCCAAAAATCCTGCCAACCTCTTGAGCATCGCTTCGGGCCTGAATCGCATTGCACAGGATTACCATATCCACCGGAATCCGTATGCTCCGTCCCAGGAGAGTGTCTTCTGCAATGGTGATGAGTTTGCCGTGCTCTTCGGGTTTGATCGCCTGATCGGTAATCTCCGCCACCTTGCCCCTGATGAAATGGGTTCCTTCTCGCTGACACCTTTCGTAAAACTCTTCATAACCTTTGCCAAAGCAACGCATGTCAATGTAAAAATTAAAAATTTGAGCATCGTGGCCCACTTTTTCATGGATCAGATGGGCATACTTGAGGGCGTACATACAGCAAACCCGGGAGCAGTATTCATGATAATTTACATCCCGGCTGCCGATGCAGTGGAGAATGGCCACCCTTTTTGGAATTCGGGTGAGTTCCCCGTTTTGGTCTCTGATAAGGATCTCACCGCCGGTGGGACCGGTCGCATTGCTGAGACGCTCGAATTCAAGGGCGGTAAAGACATTTGGGTATTTGCCGTATCCAAACTGCTTCATGGGCGTGGGATCTATGGTGTCGTATCCGGTGGCGATGATAATGCTCCCAACCTTTACCTCTAATTCTTTTTCCTTCATACGGTGGTCTATGGCATTTGCCTCACAAACCCGGACGCATTCCATACATTCACAGCAGAGACCGCAATTCAGGCAGCGCCTGGCTTCTCGTTGTGCCTCGCTTTCTGAAAGACCAAGGTCCACTTCGTCAAAGGACGTTGCACTCAGCTTTGGGTCTAGATGCTGTGGATGTGCCCGGGATTTCCGGTAAAGCCCATCCGGAATTTCCTGCCAATCGCGGCCCGGTTGTTCCCGGACTTCAACCTGTTTTGCATAAAGGTCCAGATCTTCGCCGTTAATATAGCGATGGATTGCCTCAACAGCCTTGTGACCGGCAGCTACGGCCTCTATCACCGTTGCCGGACCCATGACCGCATCGCCTCCGGCAAACACGTAGGGAATACTGGTTTGCATTGTCCGGAGGTTTACCTTCAAGGTGTTTCTCGGAGACCATATAAGGTCGGGCTCCCGGTCGGCCCAGGGCGCATGGGTTTTCTGGCCAATGGCCGGAATCACCGCATCACAGGGAATCACGAATTCGGAACCTGCCACCGGCAATGGGCGACGGCGCCCGCTGGCATCCGGTGGCCCCAGTTTGGTACGGATACATTCAAAGCCGTCAACCTTACCCTGTTTTTCAAGAATTTTGACCGGAGCGGTGAGAAAGAAAAAACGAATTTCTTCATTTTTAGCACCTTCAATCTCTTCAGCATAGGCGGGCATTTCCCGTTCCGAGCGGCGATAAACCACAGTAACTTCCCGGGCGCCCAGGCGCTTTGCCGCCCGTGCCGTATCAATGGCCACATTTCCGCCGCCAACCACGACAACTTGTCTGCCGGGGCAGGTTTTATCCCCCAAATTTACTTGCCTTAAAAAACGAACTGCATCCATAACTCCTTGCGTGTCCTTCTCACCGGGAATGTGCATATCCAGGGAATCATGAGCTCCGATTCCGAGAAACACAGCGGAGAAACCCTCTTGTTTCAAATCGTTAAGTGTAAGATCAGATCCAAACCGGACTCCGGTTCGCGTCTTAACACCCAGGCGGAGAATATAATCGATCTCATGGTCAAGAACTTGTGAAGGGAGACGAAAATCCGGAATTCCCACCCGAAGCATTCCGCCCAAGACGTCAAGCGCCTCATAAATAGTTACCTGATAGCCCTTTAACCGCAGGTAGTATGCTACGGTCAGCCCGGACGGACCTGAGCCGACCACTGCTACCTTCTCCGAACATTCCTGAATTTCCGGCGGTTCGAGTTCTGTCAGGTTTGTATGATCTGCGGCAAAGCGCTTTAAATCCCTGATGGCAATGGCCTCATCCACCTCCAACCTCCGGCATTGAGATTCACAAGGATGCGGGCAGACTCGTCCAAGTACCCCCGGAAGGGGCAGTCGCTCCATAATTAACCGGGTTGCTTCCCGGTACTTGCCTTGGCTGATGAGTTGCACATAGCCCTGGACATTGATGCCCGCCGGACAAGCGATCGCACAAGGGGCCCGATCTTTTTTATCTATACAGAAGGTAATGGGTACGGCCTGTGGGAATGCCCTATAAATGGCTGCGCGATGACCCAGCCCCTCATCCCACTCACTCGGGACTGACACCGGACAGACATTCGCACATTCCCCACATCCCGTACAGACACCTTCCTTTACATATCGCGGCTTACGACGGATTTTGACGGTGTAGTTACCAATGAATCCCGACACCTCCGTTACTTCGCTGTATGAGATCAACTCGATGTTTGGATTTTGGACCACGTCAACCATTTTTGGGGTTCCGATACAGGCGGCACAGTCGAGCGTGGGAAATGTCTTATCGAATTGAAGCATGTGCCCGCCAATGGTCGTCGATTTTTCCACCAGATATACTTTATGCCCGGCATTGCCGATGTCTAAAGCAGCCTGCATGCCCGAAATACCGCCACCCACGACCATGATATCGGGATGTACCACTGCCTCACGATCATCAAGTCTCTCATGGTAATTGACCCGGTTGATCGCCGCCGCCGCCAGTGTTTTCGCTTTCTGGGTGGCTTCATCTTCATCCTCGGTGACCCAGGACACTTGTTCGCGAACAGAGGCCATCTGGAAAAAATAAGGATTAAGAGCGGCCCGGCGGCAGGCACTTTGAAAGGTCTTTTCATGCAGTCTGGGTGAGCAAGAGGCTACCACCACCCGGTTAAGGTTAAATTCCCTAATGTCCTTTTCAATCATCTCCTGGCCCGGGTCCGAACACATAAACTTATAGTCCCGGGCGATCACCACATTTTTCAGCTTTCGGGCAAAGTCGGCCACCTCCTCAACCCGAACTTTGCCTGCGATATTGATCCCGCAATGGCAGACATAAAAACCTACCCTGATGGACATATCCGCCCCCTTTTTACAAACTCTCGAAAAGAAAATATTAAAACGTGAAAATCAGTCGGCAGGTTTTCAATTATAAAACCGATAGCCTGTTAATTCTTATGATTAATTATCCGATTTGGACTGAAATTTAAAATAATTTTTGAGAATGTAAAGAATAACTTTTAAAAATATAAGAAAATTTAGAAAAAATCAACACATTTCACCGGCAGGGATAATGAAGATGGTTGAATAGTTGAATAAATGTATGACGGACGTTCTTTTTTCATGCGGCCGTATTTTGGGCCAGTTTAATGGGGTTGGGTCCCAATTTTCGGATTTTTTCATCCATTTCAACTGCGATTTCGGCAAAACGCGGCCCATCGTTTGACGAAAGGTTGTACATTTGCGCCCTTTCTCCCCCAATGCCGATGGTATCAAGAATTTTCTGGATATGTTTTATCCGGCTACGTGCTCTGAGGTTCCCGTTCGTATAATGGCAATCTCCTTCCATGCATCCTACCACATAGACGCCGTCCGCTCCCTTTTCAAAGGCATGGAGGATATGAAGAATATCTATCTTTCCGGTGCATGGAATGATAATAACTTTAATATCAGAGGGATATTGCAATCGCATGGAACCTGCCAGGTCCGCAGCCGTATATCCTCAGTAACTGCAGCAAAACGCGATAATGACCGGCTCGAAAACTTCATTCATGATATTTCCTTTGAATCAAAGACCTAAGATGAGCGTTTCAATTTTTAAAAAGAGATAAACTATCTATTATTTTTTATTGACATCACATACCATTTTGTCTCATATATTTTCAATAAAATTTTAAATAGTTAGCTTGAAAAGCAACCTTTTAAGGATTCACCACAATTTTAAAAGGACAAATAAGATGCATAATAGCATTTCAGATCCGGAGACAGCAACGGAATATGATTCCTGCGAGCAAAGAGAATTCATCGGGGACCGGGGAGATTATTTTCTAAACAGAATTCAAGGAGAAACCGGTGTCAATGTATCCGCATGCTATCAATGCGAACGCTGTACCAATGCCTGCCCTATCAGTGGTTTCATGGATATCAAGCCTCACCAGATCATTCGCTATGTTCAGTTGGGATGGCGCATAAGACTATTAAAATCCTCAACCATCTGGCTGTGTTTATCCTGTGAAATGTGTACCACATATTGTCCCAACGAGGTGGATGTGGCGGAAATTATCAATCATTTGCGCATGATGGCGGCCCGTTCATCCATAACTCCCAAGGAAAAAAGCCTTGCCGTATTTCATCATACCTTTCTGGAAGAACTCATCAAGTCCGGAAGAGTAAACGAATTTCGATTGATGAGAGCATATTATTCAAAGCCGGATATTCTGCATGCAAAGATAAAGAACGGAACCTTTAAACAAGAGCTTCAGTTGGCCATGACGTTGTTGCGTAAAGGAAGGTTAAAATTATCCGCGCCTAAGTCCAAGGCGGTCAAGGAAATTCAAAAAGCTTATTTTCAGACTCGCGGAGAGATCTCTTAATGAAATTATCTTTTTATCCGGGTTGTTCCCTGGAAGGAATGGCCAACGACTATTGCGAGTCCATTTACGCGGTTTTTAAGACGCTGGGTATTGATCTGGTTGAAATAGAAGATTGGTCATGTTGCGGGGCAACGGCGGCCCACAGCCTCAGTGAGGTCATGTCCGTGATTCTGCCCGCAAGGAATCTGGCCGCTGCCGACAAAATGGGGCTTGATATTATTTGTCCATGTTCTTTGTGCTTTAATCGTCTCCTGTTTTCCCAGAAAATGATAAAGAAAAAAATTTTTCATATCCCCTGGCATGTTACCGGAGATACCCGGGTTCTAGATATGACGCGCTTTTTAGCAAAACCTTCCATTATTAAATTGATAAAACAATGCGTTTTGAAACCGTTAGACAGCCTGAAAGTGGTCTGTTATTACGGTTGCCAGATGGTTCGTCCTCCGAAAATTACCGGCTACGCAGATTATGAAAACCCCCAAACCCTGGATCACATTTCTGCGGCAGCCGGCGCCCGGGTCATTGACTGGTCTTATAAATCCACATGTTGCGGTGCAAGCATCGGCATCGGTCGCAGGGAAATCGTGGAATCTCTTTCAAAAAGGATTTTGCAGAAAACCCAACAGGCCGGGGCCGAAGCCATTGTGGTCTCCTGTCCGTTGTGCCAGTCCAATCTGGATATCGTTCAAAAAGATCGATCCGAACCACCAACGCCAATATTTTATATTACGGAATTACTCCGATTGAGTTTTAATTACAAAGGAAATCCAAAATGGTTTAAGATGCATGTTGCAGATCCTGTGCCGCTTTTAAAAGCAAAGGGTTTACTGTAAAAATTATGGAATCTTATCTCAAAGACCCGGTGGGGAAAGTTATCGTTATTGGCGGAGGCATTGGAGGAATTCAGTGTGCCCTGGATCTGGCGGATACGGGTTTTTATGTCTATCTTGTTGAAAAATCGCATACTCTCGGTGGAACCATGGCGCGTCTGGACAAAACCTTTCCCACCAATGATTGTTCAACCTGTATGTTTTCTCCTAAAATGGTCCATGTCGCCAGTCATGCCAATATCGAAATTCTTTGCTTAAGCCGCTTGCTGGAATTAAATGGAGCTCCCGGGCGATTTACCGCACGGATTGAAAAACAGCCCCGATATATCAATGAAGAAAAATGCATCGCATGCGGAGAATGTGCTGAAAAATGCCCCATAAAAGTGCCGGATCCCTTTAACGGGGAGCTGGGAACACGAAAGGCGGCTTTTCTGACATTTCCCCAGGCAGTCCCTTTAAAATATGCAATAGATGCCAAGAATTGCCTCTACTTTACCAAAGGAAAATGCGGCATCTGCAAAAAGATCTGTCCGGCTGAAGCCGTTGAATACGATCAAAAACCCGAGATTTTACAAATTGAAGCCGGTGCGGTTATCCTCTCAACCGGTTTTGAACCGGCGTTAACGGAAATGGAGGGAGAGTACGGTTATGGAAGATATAAAAACGTTGTCACCTCCCTTCAGTATGAACGAATGTTATCGGTCACAGGTCCCTATGGCGGACACATCCGGCGGCCGTCGGATGGTAAAATCCCACGCAAGGTGGCCTGGATTCAATGTGTCATGTCGCGGGATCTTGCCCGAAACAGACCCTTTTGTTCTTCGGTCTGCTGCATGTACGCTGCAAAACAGGCGGTATTAACCCGCAGCCATGAACCTGACACCCAAACAACCATTTATTATATGGATATTCGGGCCCACGGTAAAGGCTTTGACCAATATATCGATCGTGCCCGTAAACGGCACGGCGTGAGGACCAAACGATCCATGATTTCGGTGGTTTACCTGAACCCAGAAAATGACAATTTGATCATTGAAACATTTGATCATCGTTTAAATCGTAAAAAGGAAGAAGCGTATGATCTGGTCGTTCTTTCCACCGGTTTTAAACCGTCGGATGATTTTATCGACCTTGCAAAACAGCTAGGGCTCGTTACAAATCCATATGGATTTTTAAGTACCGAATTTGATGAACCGGTATCCACTTCCAAACCCGGAGTCTTTGTGTGCGGCGGAATTGAATCACCAAAAGATATTCCCGAAACCGTTATACAGGCAGGTGCGGCTGCGGCCGAGGCTTCCATATTAATTAATGTTGCGAGAAATTCTGAAATTGTATGTGAAAAAGTTCCGGATGAAGCGCCCATGGATATCACACCGCGCGTTGGCGTGCTGATTTGCCATTGCGGAACCAATATTGCCGGTGTCGTGAATATACAAAACGTCCTTGATTACGTAAAAAATTTGCCCCAGGTGACTTTTGCCACCGATTTTTTGTTCACCTGTTCCACCGAAACTCAGCAAACCATTATCCAACTGATTAAAGAGCATCGCCTGAACCGCATTGTAGTGGCTGCATGTTCGCCAAAAACCCATGAACCTTTGTTTCAGGATACGTTGCGCAAGGCGGGTTTAAACCCTTATTTGTTCGATATGGCAAGTATCAGAGATCAATGTGCCTGGGTTCATGGGAACGATCCTGAAAAAGCCACCAAAAAGTCAAAGGCGCTTATTCGAGCGAGTGTGGCCCGCGCCGTACAATTGGAACCTTTGTATGACAGTTCATACCGGACCGATAATCATGGATTGGTTATCGGCGGAGGTGTGGCCGGGATGACGGCTGCTCTGACCGTTGCGGATCAGGGATTTCATGTTCATCTTGTGGAAAAAACCGACCGGTTGGGTGGTTTTGCAAGAAATCTGAAATTTACACTGGAAGGTAATTCCCCTCCTAAGCTGATCCGTTATCTGATTGAAAGAATTACCCATCATCCGAACATTACGGTTTATTTAAGAAGCAGACTGATTTCTCATAACGGACATGTGGGAGCATTTTATGGAACGGTTCAAAATGAAAATGGCCCCGTACCAATTCGGTATGGGGCTGTAATTGTTGCAACCGGGGGCCGGCCGTATGAGCCTACGGAATATCTTTACGGAAAAAACAAACGTGTCCTTACTCAGGTGGAGTTTTCAAAACGGCTTGTGGAGGATTCATCTTGGGCAAGTCGACTCAACAGAATTGTGATGATCCAGTGCGTTGGATCACGGGGACCTGATTTTCCTTTTTGCAGCAGAGTATGCTGTGCTGCGGCCGTGAAAAACAGTATCCAATTGAAAGAGATTAACCCCGGCGCCAAGATCATTATTTTGTATCGAGATGTGAGAACTTTTGGATTCAAAGAACTTTATTATTTAAAAGCCAGGCAAAAAGGCGTCCTCTTTTTCCGGTATATTCCCGAAGAAAAACCAAAAGTATATGATGATAACGGAAATCTGACCGTCGATTTTACGGATAGAAGCTTGAATCGAAATTTTCGAGTTGAGCCTGACCTTGTGGTGTTAAGCTCCGGTATTCGACCCAACGAGGGCGTCAAGCAGATCGCCCGGCTCCTTAAACTTTCTATGGTTAATGAAGGCTTTTTCCTGGAAGCCCATGTAAAATTGAGGCCGGTGGAATTTACCACTTCCGGAGTTTTTCTGGCAGGATTAGCCCATAGCCCCAGGTTTATTGAGGAGTCCGTAACCATGGCCAAAAGCGCCGGGCAGCAGGCCATGAAGATTCTGTGCAAAAAGGAAATGACCATTTCCGCGGCAAAAGCCGAAGTAGATCCTGAAAAATGTTCCGCATGTTTGCTCTGCGTTCGCGTATGTCCTTATGGTGCGCCTTTTCTAAATGAAGACGGTGTATCCCAGATCCCTCCGTCGTCATGCGCCGGATGCGGCATTTGTGTTTCAGAATGTCCTTCAAAGGCAATTACATTAAAGCACTGCACCGACGATCAGATTCTTGCTAAAATCGATGCCCTGCTGGAACCGACCGATTCATCTTTCCTTTTTCCGATATAGGCCGGATAATCAGCGAGTTCGCTTCGTTCATTCCGCTTGATATTCATGAATTGGTTTGAAAATGCTTTTGGAATGCTGTATTTTTAAAATAAATCATTAAATTTCAAAAAAAAATCGTTATCTACAAATTTTATAGGTTTTTTTGGTTCCTGAATATTTTTTCATTAAACTTTGAATTCCAATACAGTAAACTATGCAGAATCGACAAAAAGTTGTCGATTTAACATTTATGAGTCTGTTGATTAATGAGGATTTTCGTTCAAGATCAAGGCATGCGAAAAAAATAACCACAGGCATATATTTGATATTCCGAGGATTATTTTTTGAGCATAACGCGGAGATTGTGCGAAAAGACCATTAATCAACAGACTCATTTATAAAGGCCTATCGTACCAATGCCTTATGAAAACTGAAGAGTTTTTACAAGAACATAAATATTATAGAACACTTATTGATAGCGCTACGGATTATGTCGTCGCTATCAACCGCAATTATCAGATCATAATGGCCAACGAGCTTTTTAAAAATGAATTCGGTATGCAATCCAATGAGTTCTGTTACAGGGTATGGAAAAACAGAGAGGAAAAATGTGAAGAATGTCTGGTGGAAAAGACCTATCGGGATGGCCGGGGACACTGGAATGTAGAAAATGTAATAATGAAGGGCGGCAGAGTTGCCAATATGCTGGTTAGAACGATTCCGGTCAAGAACGAACGGGGCGAGATCGTTTATGTCCTGGAAAGAGCGACGGACATTACGAAAAGGCAGCACATTCAGGAAAATATTGACAATTTGGTAGACAACCTGGAAGAGATGCTGGCCAATCGTCTGGAAGAGTTGCAAAAATCCGAAGAGAAATATCGAACCATATTTGAACGCTCCCGTGATGCGATCATTCTCACCAACTCCCATGGAAGGATCGTTGAGGTTAACCAGGCAGGGGTTCAAATATTGGGATATAAGACCCAAAAAGATGTTTTGGCACGAGAATCTACTGCCAACCTCTTTGTAGAGAAACAGGATTTCATTGAGCTCCAGAAAAGAGTCGCCCAGGAGGGTTTCGTGGTGGAGTTTGAAACCCGTCTTAAGGGTAAAAATGATTCAGAATTTTATGCGTTGATTACATCGAATGTAACGGTGGATGTAACCGGTAAGATTACCGGCTATGTGCTGATTATCAGAGACATTACCAAGAGAAAAATGTCACAACAGCAAATCGAGAAGCGGAATATCCGGCTGGATATTTTAAATTCCAT
Source organism: Deltaproteobacteria bacterium (assembly GCA_019308685.1). Lineage (GTDB taxonomy): Bacteria > Desulfobacterota > Desulfobacteria > Desulfobacterales > UBA11574 > S5133MH16. Next base: position 13,079 of record JAFDHQ010000003.1, on the reverse strand, counting down.
CTCTAAAACCGTTAGCAGCAGTTTGAATCTCGATGAGATAATCAGTAGCACTATCGAAAAAACTCTCGAGGTGCTGGAGTCTGACAGTGTCAGGATTTATTTGATAGACGATAAACAAAAGATCCTCAAACTGGTGGCGCATAAAGGGCTTTCACCTCAATTAATAGCCAAACCCTTTATGAAAAATCGTAAACCCGGGGATGGACTTTTGGGTCAGACCCTACTTGACGGTGAAACAAGATTGGTGGACAACTATTTGCGATCCCAAGATCCCTATGTCGATTTCATGATCGAAGAGGGCCTGCATACAACCGCTTATATACCGCTGTCAAACAAAGGGAAGATGATGGGGGTCATGTGCGTCAGCAGCCATTACCCGGTTGAGCTTACAACCGAGCATATTGAATTCTTGACCGCTATCGGCAACCAGATCGGCGTTGCCGTGGACAATGCAAATTTATATGAAAATATAAAGAGGGCCTATGAGGATCTCAAAGATGCCCAAGAACAGATTGTACAGACAGAAAAACTGGCCTCTTTGGGCAAATTGGCCGCTACTATTGCTCATGAGATAAACAATCCTTTGGCGGCAGTTCTTACTTATATCCGTTTAATGATTAAACTTAAAGATCGGAATAAATTTTCTCCCGAAAGACTTGAGGACATTTCCCGATATTTGCTCACCATGGAATCGGAAACTGCCAGGTGCGGCGAAATCGTGAAAAACCTTTTGGCCTTTTCCCGCCAGTCTGAAATCAAAATTAAAAGCACCCGCATTACAGACATTATTGATAGGACTCTTGTTCTTATTGCCCATGATTTGGAAATTAAAGATATTCAGCATAGAAAAAACATTGCGCCGAATCTGCCCAACGTTCAATGCGATTTTCAGCAGATTCAACAGGCCCTATTAAATCTCATGTACAATGCTTCAGACGCTATGCTTGATGGCGGCACCCTGACGGTAACGGCCAACAGAAAAGCAGGGAATGATAGATTTTTAGACGTTATGGTTTCCGATACGGGTTGCGGCATTACCGAGGAAGACAAGGAAAAAATTTTTGATCCTTTTTTTACAACCAAAGAAGAGGGAAAAGGTGTGGGCCTTGGTTTGTCGGTGGTATATGGCATTATTACTCGGCATAATGGCACCATAGAAGTGGAAAGCAAGCCCGGCAAAGGAAGTACTTTCAAGATGAGCCTGCCGTTAGCCCCTTTGTGAAGCCAAATGCAAAAGCAATAGTTATACGATACAGAAATCAGATATTTGTAATTTCAATAATTCAATGAACTTCAAACAAAACAAATCCGCTCTGGGGATAACCAAAGCCTGGTCTGTGCCAGGATTTTTACTATTATACATGGAAGGAATCGACAATGACCAAAAAGGCTCGTATTCTTGTGGTTGATGATGAAGCACCCATGCGAGAAGCGCTTTATGACTGGCTTAAAGAGGATGGTTATGAGGTAGGCCTGGCCCAAAGCGGCAAAGATGCCATTGCCATTGCCATGGAAAAAAGCTGGGATGTGATTTTGCTGGATCTGAAAATGCCGGGTATGGACGGATTGGAAACATTGAAGCAACTTAAAGGTAAACCCGTGGACACAGATGCTGAGATACTCATGATGACCGCCTATGCTACGGTAGATACCGCCGTTCAGGCTATGAAGGAAGGCGCTTTTGATTATTTGGTCAAACCGTTCGCCCCTGACGAGATCGAAATGCAAATCAAGAAGATTGTCGCCCATCGAGAGCTGGTTTTAGAGAATATTTTACTGCGTCAAAAGCTGGAGGAAAAATCAGAATATGATGAAATCATAGGTAAAAGTGACGCCATGCAAGAAATTTACGATTTAATTTCGCAGGTGGCGCCCACCGACTCCACCGTACTGATAACCGGTGAAAGCGGCACCGGTAAGGAACTGATCGCACAGGCAATTCACGGAAACAGTCAGCGCTGTTACATGCCGTTTATTGCCGTAAGTTGCGGGGCGTTGCCCGATACCTTGTTGGAGAGTGAACTATTCGGCTACGAAAAGGGCGCCTTCACCGGTGCAGAGCATACCAAAAAGGGTCGCTTTGAAATGGCCGATAAAGGAACTCTTTTTTTAGATGAAATCGGTGATATCAGTTTAAAAACCCAGGTGGATCTTTTAAGGGTTTTGCAGCGAAAAGAGTTCAGACGTCTCGGGGGTCAGGAAGAAATTAAAGTAGACGTGCGTATTTTAGCTGCGACCCATCAAGATTTAAAAAAGGCAATTTCTGAAAATAAATTTCGTGAAGATCTTTTTTACCGATTGAACGTCATTTCTATTCCTGTACCGCCGTTGAGGGAGCGAAAGGATGATATCCCGCTGCTGGTGAAAGCATTTATACGCAGGTATTGTCTAAAAATGAATAAAGAGTTGGTAAAAATCTCCTCTTCGGCCTTGAAATTGCTGATGGATTACAACTGGCCCGGAAATGTGAGAGAACTGGAAAATGTCATCGAAAGGGCGCTGGTTATCGGGCGGGGCAAAAAAATCGTGATAGAGGACCTTCCGTTTTCACGCAAGCAATTAGAGCCTGAAACAATGCCCGATTCCTTGAAGTTGATGGAAGAATTGCATATCAAGAGAATTCTGGAAGAAACAGATTGGAACATCAGCAAAACAGCGCGACTTTTGGAAATTGACCGCCAGACGCTCTATAATAAAATTGCAAAATATAAGATTGAAAAGGAATCATAAATCGATTTGTCAAGCTGCGTTACGATCTGTCCCATAGGCTCGGTGGACCCAGAGATTCTCGAGCACATCGCGAAATGTATTTCAAATCGATGTGGCCTAAACTGCAGAATCTCAATGAATATGGAAAATCCTCGGTACGCCTATAATGATACCCGTTGCCAGTATAATTCAAAGCTGATATTAAAGCACCTCCTTCAACGAAGTCTCCAGGACACCTTTCGGGTGATCGGAGTGACTTCCGTGGATTTGTATGTGCCCATTCTTAGGTTTGTCTTCGGATTAGCACAGATCCAGGGCAAATGTTCAATAATATCCCTACACCGGCTTTATCCCCGGTTTTATGACCAGCCCTCCAATCCGGATCTTTTATTGGCACGGGTGGAAAAGACGGCCGTGCACGAACTGGGGCACACATTCGGTTTGACCCATTGCAGGGATCGGCGTTGTGTGATGTATTCCTCGGTTCGGATTGAGGATACGGACTTAAAACAAACTGACTTTTGCCCCACCTGTTTTGAGCTTTTCCAATGGTATCTTAGAAAATCCCTCCAGCAGTCTCCTCATTGAGCCTTGAATGGATGCCGAAATATTTTACATCCTGTCTTTTTTTTCGGCAATTCATAATTTTGTATAATAAATAGATGGTTATGTATAGTTTGATGATTTGTCAAATAAAGTTTGCCGATTATTTCGGCAATATGTTCTATGGGTTTATCATTCAGTCAAAGCACCCGGAAAATTTTTTTTATATATAAAACGAATAGTTACCATAGGTGTTCCGTGTCTGATTCCACATTGGCATAGGGTTTGCTTTTTAGAACCGTAAAAGAAAAAAATTAAAACCGATCAAATATTATAGTAAAAGGAGGGAATAAAATGGGCGCCACCAAAAAGAGGGAATCAATGAGAATTGTACCACCAGGCAAGAAAAAATGTGTATGGATGGAGGCCGGGGTCGTTTCCTATAAACTGTGCGATCACAACTTTGATTGCTCTACCTGTGTATACGACCATGGTATGCATGATCGGGTTGCCCGGTATAAGGAAAAAGTTGCCGTACAACCGTTGGCGGCAGTACCGGATAAATTCACCGAAACCTGGGCAGATAAAATGATGCAGCTTCCTGCTAATCGGCGCAAATGTCGTTACATGATCACCGGGGAAGTGGGTCATAAATTATGCCCCAATGCTTATGAATGCGGCACATGTTCTTTTGACCAGATGATGCAGGAACGCCTTCAGGCTGAGACGCTTCCGGTTCATGCAAGAAGCCGGGAAAGCGGTTTTGAACTGGCAGAAGATTTCTATTATCACGACGGCCACACATGGGCCAAACCGGAATATGGGGGGCGTGTTCGAGTGGGGCTGGATGATTTTGCCCAAAAACTTATCGGAAAACTCTCGAGGATTGAGCTGCCGAATATTGGCCAGGAAGTAAAACAGGGAGAAGTAGGATTTCAAGTCAGGCGCAATGGAGACGTTGCCAAACTCCTCTCTCCAATGGACGGCATTGTCGCCAATGTGAACCATTACCTACGGGATCAACCGGACCTGATCAACGAATCTCCCTATGAAAAAGGATGGTTATTTACCCTTGAGCCAACCCGGCTGCGTAAAAACTTAAAAGGACTCTATTACGACAAGGAGGCCCGTAATTTTATCCATGGGGAAAGGGAAAAGCTTTTTGCCATGGCCAATGACGATTTGCGGGTGGCCGCAGATGGTGGTGTCTCAGTTGAAGACATTTCTCAAGAACTTGAAGGGAAAAACTGGGCCAAGTTTATAAAGGTTTTTCTTAAGACCTGATCGGCAATAATGCCGTGACCGTATCCAAAATAAAACAATCATAGGAAACCTCCTGCCGGTAAATCGGCGGGAGGTTTTTTTGTTTGGATTTTTGAATTTTGGTCATTGACATTTGTTTGTTTATTGGGATTTGTTATTTGGAATTTCAATAAGTCAATGAACTTTCAATAAAGCAAATCCCCGCTGGGGATAACCAAAGCCTGTTCCTTTGGGCAGGTATCATTCCACTATTACATCAGTCCATACGATTTAAGCTTTCTTCGGAGGGTGTTCAAACCTATTCCAAGAAGCCTGGCGGTTTGGGATTTGTTTCGGCCTGTCAGCTTATACGCCCGAATAATGTGGGATTGTTCAATTTGTGCAAGGGGTGCAATATGGTCTGACACGGGGCGGGGCAGGCATGTTGATATGGATTTGCGCTTTTTTAAATGCGCGGGAAGAAAATCTGATAAGATGGGTTTCCCCTGTGCCAGATTTACAGCGGACTGGATTATCGATCTGAGTTCCCTGACATTCCCGGGATAGTCATGCTCCATAAGCAGGCACATGGTTTCTTCTTCAATGTTTTGATTTTTAGCGAAACCGTCGCAATCTTGTAAAAATTTGTCGGCCAAGAGCGGAATATCCTCTTTTCTTTCTCTCAAGGGAGGCAGATGAAGCCATCCCCCCCGGACACGATAATATAAATCTTTCCGAAAAACTTTTTTGGCCATCATTTTTTCCAGATCTTTGTTGGTCGCCGCGATAAATCGTACGTCCGCTTTCTGATGAACGTTGGTCCCCAGTTTAAGGTATTCCCCATCCTGTAAAACGCGCAAAAACTTACCCTGAATCTCTATGGGGAGATCACCGATTTCATCTAAAAACATGGTTCCTTGATTGGTGTATTCCAGATAGCCGGAGCGGCCATTTTGAGCACCGGTGAAAGCGCCTTTTGTGTGACCGAAAAATTCAGCTTCAAAAAGGCTGCCGGTGAGTGAAGCCATATTGACCGGTGTAAAGGGATATTCTGATCTGGGGCTTGCGGCATGAATTGCCCATGCCAGAAGTTCCTTACCCGTACCACTCTCACCGGTAATTAAAAGAGGAACATCACTACCGGCATGCAATTCCGCTTCCTTTAAAACCCTTAGAACCTTTTGAGACCGGGTGATAATCGGTTTGAAAGGTTTTTTGTTCACCAGTTGGGGCAATGTTTGGCTTTTTTCTATATCCAGAATATCAATTAGACGCTTTTTTTCCATGGCTCGTTTCATGGAAAATACAAGGTCTCCCTGGGAGATAGGCTTTACCAGATAGTCATAAGCCCCTTTGTTAAGACATTCCACTGCAATTCGGGCCTCGTTAACGGCGGTAGCCATGATGCATTCGGTTCTTGGACTTATGTTTTTAATTATCTCAAGAAGTTCCAGTCCATCCATTTCCGGCATGGTCATATCCACCAGCGCGATATCGAAAACGTTTCCCTCTTCAAAAAGAGACGCCGCTTCCATGGGATTGTCTTCGGTGTATATATTTTTAAAACCGGACTTGAGCAACTGCCCTTTGATGATTTCAAGGTAATCGGTATCATCATCAATAATAATTATTTGATTCTGCATTCAACCATCCCCTTTCCGGTCTCTGTCCCAAAAGGGACTGTTCTAAAATGGCACAAATTGTTGCTCAATCACTGATTTGCTCTCTACATGTATAACACATGTGCCAAATTGGCACAATAGCCCCGTGAAATCAAATCTTAAAATATTTTCGGTCATGGCAACAAATAATTGTCTATGTATATGATATAATAGTCATTTATTTATATTTATCAAAATTATATCCTCCTGGCACAGTTGTTGCTCATACTACATCCGTAAACTCTGAAAACTCAATGATTCATAAGCTGTTTTTTGTTTTTTAAGTTGAAAATCGGAGGAAAGCCTATGCATTTAAAGCGCAAATTCGAAGCAAGGGAATTTGCTATCCTTGCGGAAATGGAACCCCCCAAAGGGATAGATGTTTCCACTATGGTGACGAACGCCATGAAAGTCAAGGGGGAGGTAGATGCCTTTGTGGTGCCTGAAATGAGTAACGCTGTCATGCGCATGAGTGCCCTTGGAGGGGCCATGATTCTGCAGGGAAAAGGAATGGAAACTGTCATGCAGGTCAACTGCAGAGACAGGAACCGAATCGCTCTTCAAGCGGATCTTCTGGCAGCTTATGGATGCGGTGTTACAAACGTTATGGCGGTTACCGGAGAAGATCCCAGCTTTGGAGACCACTTTCAGGCAAGATCCGTATATGACATCAACCTTCTGGAGTTACTCAGCGCAATTCGCGGGCTCGAGCAAGGAAAGGACATGGCCGGAATCGAACTAACGGGTTCCCCCGAGTTCTTGGTGGGATCCACGGTTGATGCAGGGGCCAAGGGAAAATCCATTGAACTGGAGATTGAAGAGATGAACAAAAAAATTGAGGCCGGCGCCCAATTTTTCATCTCCCCGCCGTTATTCGATCTTTCCGCCATCCAGCCGTTCATGAAACGGGTGGAAACAGAGAAAATTAAAATCATTCCCACGGTGTTGCTGCTCAAATCTTTAGGAATGGCCCGTTACATCATGCGTAATGTGGATAATGTTTTTATCCCTGATTCTCTGATTGACCGTATCGGAAAATCCCCTGACAAGGTTCGAGAGTGTACTCTGATTGCATCAGAAATGGTTACATCGTTAAAAGAAGAAGGATTCAGCGGCGTAAACATGGCAACTATTGGATGGGAGCACAAGCTTCCGGAGATAATAGATAATGTCCATCCATAAACGGCATCTTTCGGCCCCCGGCGGCGTTCTCGCTCGTTTTCAATCCTCGACATAGCTTGCTATGCCTGCGGTTGAAAACTCGCTCGGGCCTTGCCGCAAACCAAAATCTACCATTTCTGGATGGACACTAGATAGAAAATAAAGGATGGAAAAAATGGAGCATACAAACCGTCAGAAGGAAAATACATCCACTAAAACAAACGGAAAAGATCTCGTCGGTTCGGTCATGGTGCTTGGCGGCGGAATCGCCGGCATGCAGGCGTCCCTTGATCTGGCGGATTCCGGTTATTATGTTCATCTGGTGGAAAAATCTCCGGCCATTGGAGGTGTAATGGCTCAGCTGGACAAGACATTTCCCACCAATGACTGCAGTATGTGAATTATCTCACCCAAACTGGTCGAGGTCGGCCGGCATATAAACATCGAACTTCATACCTGTTCAAATATTGAAAAGATTGACGGGCAGAATGGAAACTTTCAGGTAACCCTCCACAAAACCCCCCGCTATATCGATACGGATAAATGCACTGCCTGTGGTGATTGTGTAGAAGTTTGCCCGGTAACCAGGCCCAGCGAATATGATACGGAGCTGGTGGACCGCAAGGCGGTTTACAAACCTTATGCCCAGGCCATTCCCGGCGCCTTTGCCATAGAGAAGATCGATACGGCACCATGCAGGATGGCCTGTCCGGCGAATCTAAATGTTCAGGGATATGTGGCCATGGTAAAGATGGGTAAGTACCGGGAGGCTGTGGAGATCATCATGCAGGATCTGCCTTTTCCCGGCATACTTGGCCGTATCTGTCCCCATCGTTGTGAAAAAAGCTGCCGTCGCCTTGAAGTGGACGAGGCGATTTCCATACGGGAACTAAAACGGGTGGCCGCGGATCATGTGGATCTAAGTGATATCCCGGTACCGGAAATTACGTCCAGAAATGAAAAAGTGGCCATTGTCGGCTCTGGTCCTGCCGGGCTGACCGCCGCCTATTTTCTGGCATTAGACGGATACCCGGTCAGTGTATACGAGTCCATGCCCGAACCCGGTGGAATGATGCGATACGGCATTCCCGAACACCGCCTGCCCCGAACGGTACTGGATGGAGAGATCGATAATCTCAAACGATACGGAATTCAAATTCATACCGATACCGTTATTGGCAGAGATATCACTCTTGAAGAGCTTCGGAAACATGGCGCCAGTGCTATTTTTCTGGCTATCGGTGCCTGGAAAGGGCTGAAACTCAGAATTCCCGGGGAAGAAACTTCCCAGGGTGTTTCCGATGTTACCGCCTTTTTACGAGAAGTTCATCTGGGGAATTTAAAAAAACTGGAGGGAAAGGTAGTTGTCATCGGAGGCGGCCATTCTGCACTGGATGCCGCCCAGGTGGCACTTCGGATCGGTGCCAGCGAGGCGCATATCCTTTACCGCCGATCCCGAAAGGAAATGCTCGCTGAGCCCGAAGAAGTGGAAGAGGCCGAGAAAGAGGGAGTAAAGATTCATTTTCTGGCGGCTCCCGTAAGTATCTCCAGTAAAAACGAGAAGGTTAGCGGAATCGAATGTATTCGGACCCGTTTGACGGAAAAAGACACCACCGGTCGGCGCAGACCGATTCCCATCGAAGGTTCGGAATTTTTCATTGAGGCGGATTATGTCATTCCGGCCATCGGCCAGGAGCCCGATCTCGGCAATCTTGCCAAAGCACAGGACTTGAAAGTTTCCAAATGGAACCTTCTGGAGGTTAATCCTGAAACTCTCCAGACAAATATACCGGATATATTTGCCGGTGGTGATGTGATCAGCGGTCCTGCCACGGTTATCGAGGCGGTTGAGGCCGGCCAAAGAGTCGCTAAATATATCGCCAAATATTTGAAGGGTGAAGAACTGCCCACGGAATGGCAGGAGGAGCCACCCATGGGGACAAACTGGGTCGCGCCGCCCAAAGACGAACCCACCAAAGATCGATTAAAAACTCCGACGTTGCCGGTGGAAAAAAGGATCTTGGGTTTCGAAGAAGTCAATCTTTGCGCGGATGAGGAATCCGCCAAAAAAGAAGCCGATCGCTGTCTGAATTGCAGCGGCTGCTGTGAATGCTACCAATGTGTGACGGTCTGTGAGGCGAAAGCCGTCACTCTTGACACGCACGCTCAACAGGAAGAAACGACAACGATCAATGTGGGTTCTGTTGTTTTGGCACCGGGTTTTCAGCCTTTTGATCCTTCAAAGTATGATAATTACAATTACGCCCACCATCCCAATATTATCACTTCCACGGAATTTGAACGAATCCTTTCCGCCACAGGCCCATTTATGGGGCATCTTACCCGAATTTCGGATAAAAAAGAGCCCAAGAAAATTGCCTGGTTCCAATGCGTCGGTTCCAGAGATCTTAACCGCTGTGACAATCCGTACTGCTCTTCCGTGTGCTGCATGTATGCCGTTAAGGAGGCGGTAATTGCCAAAGAGCATGCGGATTATGATCTGGATTGTGCCATCTTTTTCATGGATATGCGTACCCCGGGCAAAGATTTTGAAAAATATTACAACGATGCCAAAGACAAGCATGGGGTTCGCTTTATCCGGTCGCGGGTTCATACCATAGACCGGGTTCCCGGAACCGATGACCTTGAGGTCCGGTATGTGATGGAAAGCGGAGAAGAGAAAAAAGAAATTTTCGATATGATCGTATTGTCTGTAGGCATGGAAATATCGCAGGAAACCATCGATCTTGCAAATGACCTCGGAATTGATCTGACCCAAGGAAATTTTTGCGAAACCAAAGATCTACAGCCTTTTGCAACATCCAGAGACGGCATATTTGTCTGCGGTGCTTTTCAGGGCCCCAAGGATATCCCCGAATCTGTGATGGAAGCCAGTGCCGCAGCTTGCAGTGCCGGTGTGAATCTGGCGCCGGCACGGGGCTCTCTGGTCACAGAGAAAGCATTTCCGGATGAAACGGATATCACCGGCGAGGAACCTTGCATCGGAATTTTTGTGTGTAATTGCGGTATCAATATCGGCGGAATTGCTGATGTTCCGGCCATCGTTGAATATGCCAAGGGACTGCCCAATGTTGCGTATGTGGAGGAGAATCTTTTTACCTGCAGCCAGGACACTCAAGACAAAATGGCAGAAGTGATCAAGGAACAGAACTTAAATCGAATTGTTGTGGCGGCATGTACTCCTCGAACCCATGAACCGTTATTTCAGGAGACCATACGTAATGCAGGCCTAAATGAATATCTGTTTGACATGGCCAATATCCGGAACCAGTGCACATGGGTGCATTCGGATGACAAAGAAAATGCCACGGAAAAATCCAAAGATCTGGTTCGGATGGCTGTTGCCCGGGCTTCTTTGCTGGAACCCATCCCCGAGATCTCGGTGGATATTAATCCGTCTGTGCTGATTATCGGTGGGGGTGTCGCCGGTATGACCACGGCTCTGGGTTTTGCGGAACAGGGTTTTCCGGCGGTCATAGTGGAAAAATCGTCCGTTCTCGGCGGAGCGGCAAGGGATCTTACCAAGACCTGGCAGGGACAGGACATTCAAGAATACCTTTCCGATCTGGTGGATAAAGTTGAGCAGCATTCAAATATAGAGGTGTTGCGAAACGCCGAGGTGGTCGGCGCCTCCGGGTTTGTGGGCAACTTTGAAACCCAGGTGGCTGTAGGAAACCAGACAAAGACCGTGGAACACGGGGTTGTCATGGTTGCAATCGGCGGAAAGGCGGCTGATACGGATGAATACCTTTTCGGTAAAAATCCCAGGGTGACCCGCTGGCATGATCTGGAACATGCTCCTGAAAAATTAAAGAATGCAGAAATTGTTGTATTTATCCAGTGTGTGGGATCACGGGACGAAAACCGACCTTACTGTTCCAGGATTTGTTGTACGGCTTCCATATCACAAGCGATTTCCATAAAACAAAGTAACCCGGATACAAAAGTATTTATCCTTTATCGTGATATTCGAACTCATGGCGAAAAAGAGTATCTTTATAAAAAAGCCAGAGAGATGGGAGTGGTGTTTGTACGATATTCGCCGGATAATAAACCCAAGGTTTCGGAAATAGAAAATGGTCTTCAAGTCGATGTGTTTGATCCGATTTTGCAAAAGGATCTAAGGATAAAAGCAGACTACGTGAATCTGGCGACGGCCATTGAGCCGGCTCAAAACCATAAGATTTCCGAGTTCTATAAAATTCCGCTCAATACCGAAAACTTTTTTATGGAAGCCCATGCCAAATTGCGTCCTGTTGATTTTGCAACCGATGGTATTTTTCTGTGCGGTCTGGCCCATTATCCCAAAGCCATAGAAGAGAGCATTTCCCAGGCCATGGCGGCGGTAAGCAGAGCCGTTACGATACTTGCAAAAGGTACGGTTCAGATTTCTCCGCTGGTATCTCAGGTAGATGCTGAAAAATGCATCGGGTGCGGTCTTTGTACGGAAGTTTGTGCGTTTAACGCCATACTGCTTAATGAAATTGAAGGCACGGGATATCGGGCACAGAATATTTCGGCCTCCTGCAAAGGGTGCGGGCTGTGTGCTGCTTCGTGTCCTCAGCAGGCCATCGATATGCTCCATTTCCGGGATCGGCAAATCGTGGCTTCGGTTTGTGCAGCAGTGTAAATGGAGTGTGAAGTGACTAAAGTGAGCTAAAATGACTAAAGTTGTGGAATTCTGTTAATTAAATATAAACAGCCGGAGCATAGCGACTCCTAAACTTTAGCTCACTTTAGTTCACTTTAAATTTGAGTAACTTTCACGTTTCGTCCGGGTTAGATAATAGCTTGCAATTTTTATAATGAGCCAAAGTAAGTGAAAGGTGAAAATTATGGAAGAGTTTGAGCCAAGAGTAGTTGCTTTTCTATGTAACTGGTGTGCGTATGCCGGTGCCGATCTGGCAGGTGTATCCCGATTGCAGTACCCACCCAATATAAGAGCCGTGCGCGTCATGTGTTCGGGGCCGGGTGACATTTCGGTGATTGCCATTACCTGGAGGGTAATGTTCAGGCCGAAAAGAAGATCCGTTTAACTCAAAAATTGTTGGACATCGCCGGTATCGGCAAAGACAGGCTGCATCTGGCCTGGGTTTCCTCGGCTGAAGCTCAGCGGTTTGTAGAAATTGTTACAAATGCAATCGATTCGGTTAAGGCTCAGGGGAAATTCGACACCCAAGCGTTTGCTTTTGAACTTGCTGCAGCGGAGTCGACCCTGGCCGGAGAAACACTCAGATGGATGCTCGGAAAAGAATTAAAGATCACGACAAAAGGAGATGTGTTCGGGCGCCGGTGGGATACGGACACTTTTGAATCTATACTCGATTCGATGCTCGAGAGAGAATATCAGAAAAATATGATTTTTCAAGCAGTTAAAGATGGACATACCTCAGTGAGAGATATCCATAAAAAAATCGGGCTTGACCTTAAAAGAATTTCATACCTTCTGGCCGATATGGAACATACGAACATGGTTGAGTTTGTCGGTATGAAAGAGAGCAAACCGATTTTTGCAGCACTGTGAAGGGTAACTAATGAAGGTTGAAGATTTTATGTGATGAAACAATCCATCTGCAATCAAACATCTAAAATCTTCAAAGAATGATGAACTCGTAAAAAGTCCGATTGAGACGGTTTCGTAAAAAGTTCAAATTCAAGGCGTGCAAATTTTGTAATCATGAGGCGTACTTTTTGTACGTTGAATGATTGCGAAATGCAGCACAACGCAGAAGTTGGACTTTT